>NZ_PNCY01000001.1:0-165587 GCF_005887105.1 Pseudoalteromonas sp. S2893
AATGAAAGTGGGCGCATAGCTCAGCTGGATAGAGTACCTGGCTACGAACCAGGCGGTCGGAGGTTCGAATCCTCCTGCGCCCACCACTTTCATAGACTCTGCTTAGAGTATAAATAAGTAAAGTGTTGGCTTAAAAAGCCAAGCGGTCGGAGGTTCACTCTTAGAAGATACGTCCTGCGCCCACCACTTTCATACATATGCCGACATTAAGTCGGTTTTTTTGTGTCTGAAATTTGAGAAAGCTTTCAGCTATCAGGTATTAGTAAAATCCAATTTTACATAGTGCCAAATCTTCTATTCAGTCACTTCTCTAAAAGCGCAGCGCCTCTTAACCTCTTTGTGAATAATTTGTTTTAAGAAACATTACAAAGAGAAGTGAAAGAGGAATAAATGAGAAGCTCAAAACCAACATTAGTATTTAACCCATTTACGAGCTATGCTCGTCGCGCTAGCAAGCTTAGCGCCTACGGGAAAACTTTAAAGCCTGAGTTTAATTGTCGTGGACGTAGAGCGTGATCACGTTAGAAGCGCAGCTTCTAGTTACTTATGTACAGCTCAAAACCATTCACTGCTCTTTAACTTAAGCTGTGGTATTTTAAACACCTTGTTTAAAAGGAACTTGCTGTATGTTTAAAGCTGTATTCATCACCTTTGTTTTACTATTTATTATCACTATTTTTAATGTGGGCGCGCACGCTCACACAGCTCAAACAGCTCAAACAACGCCAATTGTTGGCGCTGCTCAATACAAACATTATTTGCCGCAGCTACAAAATAAACGTGTTGGGCTTGTGGTAAATCAAACATCGCTTGTTGAAAATACTCATTTAGTTGATGCTTTACTCACTAAAAATATAAACATAACCAAAATTTTTGCACCTGAACATGGCTTTAGAGGCGATCACGACGCTGGAGCCCATGTTAAAAATGCGGTTGATAGTAAAACCGGTATCCCGCTTATTTCTATTTATGGTAAAAACAAAAAACCAAGCGCTGAGGCTCTGAGCGAAGTAGATGTTATTATTTTTGATATACAAGATGTGGGCGTGCGCTTTTATACCTACATAAGCTCTATGCATTACATGATGGAAGCCGCAGCCGAGCAAGGTATTGAGTTTATTGCGCTTGATAGGCCAAACCCCAATATTGCCTACGTTGATGGGCCAATACTTGAGCGCCAATTTAAATCGTTTGTAGGCATGCACCCAATACCCGTGCTGCACGGCATGACAGTAGGCGAGCTTGCTAAAATGATTAAAGGCGAAAGCTGGATCAATAAAGCGGCTGATTTAAAGCTTACGGTGATCCCAGTTGATCATTATACGCGCTCAACATCCTACAATTTACCTGTAAAACCCAGCCCTAATTTACCGAACGATCAATCAATTGCGCTGTATCCGTCGCTTTGCTTTTTTGAGTCAACCCCTGTAAGTATTGGCAGAGGCACCGACTTTGCGTTTCAAGTAATTGGCTACTCGCCCGTTGCGCTTGGGGATTTTAGTTTTACACCGCGCTCTATTAAAGGGGCGGCAGCAAACCCTAAATTTAAAAATACTCCTGTAAAAGGGCTCGATCTACGCACAGCAAACACGCGTGGGCTTGATTTAAGTTATTTAATTACGGCTTATAATAAATTATCTAAAAACAATATTACCTTTTTTGAACGCGCTGATTTTATGGATAAATTGGCTGGTACCAACAAACTACGGTTAGCTATTGAAGCAGGGCAATCAGAGCAGCAAATAAAACAAAGTTGGCAGCAAGGGCTTGCAGCATTTAAAAAGCAACGAGCGCCGTATTTGCTGTACAAGTAAGGGGTGCAAATGGCTTTAGTAATAAATAAAAAATTAAGCAGCTGTTTTAAAACGGCTTTACTGGCGCTTGTTAGTGTTACTCTTGTAGCGTGCAGTACGGCAAATAAGCCAAATGAGTTTACAGCAAGTGAGCTTAAGCAAAGCAAATTAGTAACGCTTCCAAACGCCCAAGTTATTGTCACTTTTCCTGAGGCTAACCCAAGTAGCCGTGAGTACGTAAATAACCGTGGCACATTCAAAGCGTATAAAGGGCGAGGGCAGTTATTAATTCAAAATAATAACGCGATAAGCGCCGATATTTTTATAAATAACCAAAAGCTTAATATTACCAATCAATTAGCCGCTAATACTTTATATGAGTATTCGCTAGCAAGGCGCACCCACAACGGGGTAAATACGTTTAAGGTTGAAAATATTAAACCTAAAGGCGCAAGCCTTACCTTGCGCTTTGAGTTTCCGACCTTAAATACCGCTGCGCAAAGTAATATAGACTTTAGCCAGGTCGATGCCCTTATTGAAAAAGACATACAAGCTGGTTTTCCTGGGGCGGTATTAGCCGTTATTAAAAGTGGCGAACTCATAAAGCTTAGTGCCTATGGCGAAGCCAAAAAGTACCAGCAAAGTGATTTAATGCTACTACGCCCAGAGCCAATGCAAACACATACTCTGTTTGATTTAGCCTCTAACACCAAAATATTTGCCACTAATTTTGCCCTTATGAAACTTGTAAGTGAAGGGCTTTTAAATATAAATAACTCCGTACAAAGTTACTTACCCGAATACAAAGGTGATGGCCGCGAGCTGCGCACAGTTAAAGATTTACTCACGCATACAGCGGGTTACCCGCCTGTGTTTGATTTTCATCGTAAAGAAACTAAAAATGGCGATGCGTATTTTTCGCAAAATAGCCAAACCACAAAGCAGCTGTTACTTACGCAAGTACCGCTGAGCAATAAATACCCCGCACAAGCTGTTTACTCCGATATTGATTACATGATTTTAGGCGTACTAGTTGAGCGTATAACCGGGCAACCACTTGATGACTACCTAGAGCAACACATTTACGCCCCACTTAAACTGACCAATACGGTATTTAACCCACTTAAAAAGGGCTTTAAACGCGCTGAATTTGCAGCAACCGAGCTTAGCGGCAATACCCGTGATGGCCGTATTACCTTTGATAATATTCGTACCAATGTTTTGCAAGGCGAAGTGCACGACGAGCGAGCATTTTATTCGTTTAATGGCGTAGCAGGGCATGCCGGTTTATTTAGTAATGCACCCGATTTAGCTGTGCTTTGCCAAGTACTATTAAACCAAGGTGGCTTTGGCAATACCCAATTATTTAGCGCATCAACCTTAGCGCAGTTTGTAACGCCACAATTAAACAACGAAACCTATGGCCTAGGCTTTAGGCTTGCAGGTAACAACCAAGCCAGGCGTTGGCATTTTGGCCCTTACGCAAGTGCACAAGCGTATGGGCACACCGGCTGGACGGGTACAGTAACGGTTATTGATCCAACCTACGATTTAGCCATTATTTTATTGACCAATGCACGGCACACAAAAATAAAAGGAAGCCAAAAACATTACCAGTTTTTGGGCAAACAATACGAGACCGCGCAATATGGCTCGGTGGTATCGCTTATTTACGAAGCAGTACTAAATCAATAAATTATCGTTTAGGCTAAAACGGCCTAAGTGCAGTGCCTTAAGTGATTTATTTGCAGGTGACTTAACTAAGC
This sequence comes from Pseudoalteromonas sp. S2893, assembly GCF_005887105.1. Classification (NCBI taxonomy): domain Bacteria; kingdom Pseudomonadati; phylum Pseudomonadota; class Gammaproteobacteria; order Alteromonadales; family Pseudoalteromonadaceae; genus Pseudoalteromonas; species Pseudoalteromonas sp. S2893. The sequence goes on from NZ_PNCY01000001.1 coordinate 3,560, forward strand.
CAATCCATTAAGCTAAGCGGTTTACAAATTCAGGCCTCATTTTTAAAACGGCCTGTAAAATAAGCGTTTCAACGTGAATAAAGCGAACGCACTTCGCTATTAATAAAGGTTAATTTATGTCTTGGTATTCTATATTACCGCCGCTCATTGCTATCGCTATCGTATTTTGGCGAAAAGAAGTAATAATGGCACTTTTGGTGGCCGTGGCTTCGTCAGAATTTTTACTCGCTATACAAGGCGAGGGTAATACCTTATTTGCTACATTTTTAAATACCATTGAGCGCATAATATCGGTAGCCAGCTCGCCGGGTAACACTCGCATTTTAATATTTAGTATTATGATTGGTGCCTTGCTTGCCTACATACGCGAATCTGGCGGCGTAGCAGCCACCGTTAATATGCTTATGAATAAAGGCATTGCAAAAAGTAAGCGCCAAGTTGGCTTTTTAACCATGTTTACCGGCATCGCGGTATTTATAGAGTCAAACCTCAGCGTATTAACCTCAGGTATTGTATCGCGTGGTCTGTTCGACAAATTTAAAATGAGCCGAGCGCGTCTTGCTTATATTATTGATAGTACCAGTGCACCGGTGTGTATTTTAATATTACTTAACGGTTGGGGCGCATTTGTACTGGGTTTACTTGGCAATTACGAACTAAGCGAATCGGCGGTTTCTATTTTATGGGGCAGCGTAGGGTACAACTTTTACGCCATTATCACGCTAGTCATTGTGTTTTACACTATCGCGTTTGATAAAGTACACGGCCCAATGAAAGAAGCCGAGCAAAAGCTAGAGCTGCAAAAAACCGATCTAAAAGAAGAAGTAAAAGGCTCTAAAGCGCGTTACATGCTCGTGCCATTACTTACCCTAATTGTGAGCATGGTAGGCTTTATGTTTTACACCGGCAACGGCGTACTTGCAGAAGGCAGCGGCTCTAAATCGGTTTTATACGCAACGGTATTAGCCATTGTAGTTGCATATGTTTTAATGATTAGCTCGCGCCAATTTACTCACCATCAATTAGTCGACACCGGCTTTAAAGGCATGGGCGAGTTATTACCGCTAGTGAGCATTGTATTGCTTTCACTTACACTGGGCGCAAGCTTAAAAGAGCTAGGCACGGGCGTATTTGTCGCATCACTAGTGGGTGATTACCTACCTATTTACTTAATTGTACCAGTGCTGTTTTTAACCGGCGCGGTTATGTCGTTTACTACGGGTACATCGTGGGGCACATTTGCCATACTTATTCCTATTGGCGTACCGCTTATTCAGGCGCTCGGTTTGCCACCTTCACTGGTGGTAGGCGCTATTTTAGGCGGCGGTATATTTGGCGATCACTGCTCCCCTATATCCGACACCAGCGCCGTATCGGCACTCGCCTCGGGGTGTGATTTGCTCACCCACGTTAAAACGCAGCTACCGTATGCATTATTTGGCGGCGCACTGACGTTTATAGCGTACTTAGTAACAAGCATAATAGTGTTATAAAATTTGCTCGTTTAAATACTCAAAGGCCTGCTTAATCGCAGGCTTTTTTGTTTTAAATATGCAGTTAAGTACCCGTATTTATATTTTTTAGGTTATTGTATGGCATGAGCTTTAAGCTTTTTAATAGCTATAAATTCTTACTTTTTAACTTATACAAGGCTGTAAACCCACACTATGTTTGTAATAGATAATATCATTCTTGTTAGTGCCATTTTAATTTTACTAGGGGTTATCTCGAGCAAGCTATCTGCGCGCGTTGGCTTACCCGTGCTAGTGCTATTTTTACTGGTGGGCATGCTTGCAGGTGAAGACGGTATTGCCGGTATATCATTTGATAACGCAGAGGCTGCGCATGCTCTGGGCACGTTAGCACTGGCTATTATTCTATTTGATGGTGGGCTACAAACGCCAACCAGCTCTATTAAACAAGTGTGGAAACCTGCTTCGGCTTTAGCAACGGTTGGGGTGCTATTAACGGCGGTAATTACCGGCCTTGTCGCCACTTATATTTTAGACTTACCCGTATTACAAGGCGTTTTGCTGGGCGCTATTGTGGGCTCTACAGATGCCGCAGCGGTATTTGCACTTTTACGAAGCGCCGGTATTCACCTAAATAAAAAGCTTAAATCAACCCTTGAAATAGAAAGTGCCTCGAACGACCCAATGGCTATTTTTTTAACGGTTGGTTTGCTCGAAATGCTAGTGAACGACATGCCAATAGGGCTGGGTTTACTGCAGTTATTTGTCCAGCAAATGGGCGTAGGCGCCGTTTGTGGGTTTTTAATTGGTAAGGTGTCGGTGTGGTTTATTAATCGAATAAAATTAAATGCATCAGGTTTGTATTTAGTAATGGTAACCGCATTTGGGCTGCTTTCTTTTGGCCTTTCTGCAACGCTTGGCGGCAGTGGCTTTTTAGCTGTATTTATAACCGGCGTTATTTTAGGTAACAGTAAATTTGTATATAAACGCGGTATTTTTCTGTTTCACGATGGTTTAGCGTGGCTTGGGCAAATAACCATGTTTGTTGTGTTAGGGCTTTTAATTAACCCCTCGTCGTTGGTTGATGTATGGCTAGAAGGGTTGTTAATTGCACTGGCACTTATTTTTGTTGCTCGCCCACTAGCGGTAGCGCCAATTTTAAAATTATTTGGCTTTAATAATCGCGAAACTTTATTTGTATCTTGGGTGGGGTTAAGAGGCTCAGTGCCGATTATTTTAGCTATATTCCCACTGTTGTTTGGCCTTTCAGGGGCGGAGCTTATTTTTAATGTGGTTTTTTTCGTGGTGTTAATCTCGGCCACGTTGCAAGGCTCAACTATGCCTTGGATGGCTAAAAAGTTAAGTTTAATAGAGCCGCCACCCGATTTAGCAGCTGCAACGCTCGAAATTACCGCCTTAAACGATATTGATATAGAAATTGTAGAGTACACGTTAAGTGATGTTTCTCGGGTTTCTGGGCGCAGTTTGTCTCATGCTGCACTGCCAGAAAGTGTAGTTGTAGCCATGATCACACGAGGACCTTCAATCATACCGCCACGCGGCTCAACTAAATTAAAACCAAACGATCATTTATTTGTTGTTTTAAAACCCGCTAACAGACCTTTTGTTGATTTAGTTTTTACAGCAACCGATAAAACAAACCATCAAGACAGTCACTTAGCGCGCAACGAACTTAAAGTGAAAGGGGTTACGCTAGTAGGCGATATATTTTACTCATACCACATGAAAATAGACGCGCCAGAGGGCATAAGCTTGGAAGAGGTGATCAACCAAAAGCTCTCAGGAGAAATCAGTAAAGGGTCAATTGTGGTTATTGGTAATGTTCAACTACGCGTTATAACAATGGTACATACGCGTATAGTGACCATTGGCTTAAAGTACTTACACAATCCAGAACAACGACTTTTAAAGCAGTAACCATTACCGATAATTTACAAGATATTAGCGACGTAGGTTGGGTTGAGTGACACGAAACCCAACGTATCACCGATGCAATGAGCAAACCCAAGCTAATTATATGTAGTGTTTATTTTAAGCGCATAGCTTGCTGATACACCGGGTGTTAGCCTGAGTTTAATTACAAAATACATAAAAGCCTGCTTAATAGCAGGTTTTATAAAGCATTGAATGTGGATTTTACTTATTAAATGAGTAATCAACGCGTGCAAAAGGCCATTCGTTTTTAATCCATGCTTTAACGCTCGTTTTTAATTCGGTAAAAAGTGGTGTAGCAATATGCTCTTTAGCGACCCAACTAAACACGGTGGCGTCAAACTTATCACTAGCGGCACCTGAAATGTAAATGCAGCCAATCACTTTCGTTTTATTGTTATTCATTACATGGAAGGTAAAAGATTCTTTATTATCAAATGCGATTAAATCATTTTCTAATGTTTGTGTGTTTTCATCCAAAGTAAAGTTATCAGCAGGCCATGTTGTGCCTAAGCTATTTTGAATAAACTCGCGAGCAGACATAAGCGCTTTGTAATCAAGAACTGTGTATTTAGGGTTTACCTTAACTAAGGTAAAGTTTTCAAAGCGCTTTTCAACCGGTACTACAAATACGTTACTCACTAAAGCCTCAGCCTGCACAAACGAGCAGCAAAATGTATAAATAGTAAAAACGAGTAAAAGTAGCTTTTTCATATTTTTTCTTAAATTTAAACTAAAAGTTAAATAAAATTATATTCGTACAACTCATAAATCCAAAGAGCTAAAATAATGTATTTTCAGGAGTGAATATATTTGCTGTCAATAAAAACCAAAATGAGACTGACTGCTTTCTAACTTTTATAGGGCGCTACTCGAGGCTTGAAATAATGATGAGGAATAAAGTTAGCTATGTAGTAATTTTACCTCTGTGCAGCGCGAAGCGCCTCTGTGTTCTCGGTGGTAATATATATCTAAATTACCACTACCACCAACCTTAACTGAGCTAAACCACCTAAGCCCCACACTGCCTAACTCCAGCACCCGCATGTTTAAGTGCTACAATCTGCCCTTTACCGTTATGCGCCATAGCCAGCATATCACCCGTATTTAGACCACTTTCTACCGCATGTTTACCCTTTAAATCACTGAGCAGTGACTGCTTAATTTGCACTAGTACCTCGTCATTACAGCTGGCTATGTACCAGTCGTTATCAACCTTTACTAGCGTGCCGTATTCTATGTGGCGTTGTTGGTGTAAGCGCAAGCTATTAGCGTGTTGAGTATCGAGTGCGTGTTTTTGCTCGGTAATGGCGCTTGTGTAACTGCCCGATGGGGTTATTTCGTGGGTTTTAATAATTGAGTAGTCGTGAATGTCTATAGTTTTAAATGAGCTGTTAAGCACCGTTTTAGGTGCGTGGTTAATGCCCTCGTTACTATCAAACACAATAAAGGCGAATACGCCCAGTGCGCAGGCAAGGCTGGTTAACTGTAGCGTAAAACTAAGCCTTGAGGGCTTTTTATGGCTGGCATTATTAAGTAACGCTTTTTGTTGGGAAGCGCTGAGTGTAGTGCGTGCTTTTCGCTCTTTGTAGTGTTGAGTGAGCTTTTGATCAAACTGCTCATCAGGCTTATTCATTGTTTGCTCCTAATAAACGTTTAAGGTTTTGCTTGGCATAGCGCAGCCTTGTTTTTACGCTCTCATGGTTGCTTTGCGTTATAAGCTCTATGTCGGCAAGGCTAAAGCCTTCTTGTTGTAAGGTAATGACTTCGCGCTGTACAAAGCTCAGTTGCTTGAGTGCGCTATCGAACGCTTGGTAATTTATATTGCTAATACTATTGTTATTACCTTGCTCATTTTGCTGCGCGGGTAGGTGGGTGTTTTCGTCAAGCTCTACAAAGCGTTGCTGTTTGCGGTATTCGTCTACTAATGTGTTGCGCGCGAGTTTAAATAACCACGCTTTTGGCGTGGTTTGCGCTTGGTAAAGGTGGCGTTTTTCGATTACTTTTAGCCAGGTTTGTTGGCTTACGTCGTATGCTAAATGCGTATTAGATTGCGTCACTAGGTAGTGATATAAATCGTTACTGTATAAGGCAATAAGCTGCTCTAAGTAGCGGTTGTCGCCACTTTTTGCGTAACTTGCCATGCAATCCTTGCTTGGCGTTTCAAATAACCATGACTTAATACTGAGTAGCATAGGCGTTTAGTCCGTTAAATAGAGTTATCTAATTTAAAATCGAGCTGTACGGTTTGATCTGTTTGTAATTGTGCCACACCTTCTATTACTTTGGGGCGATATTTCCAGCGTTTTATGGCTCTTATTGCTTCGCGGTCAAAGGTGCGTTTGGGCTCGGCGTTTATTACCACTGGGTTTATTACTTCGCCGGTGGGCGAAATACTAAAGCTCAGTTGCACCCAGCCTTCTATGCCATTGCGCGCGGCAGCTGTTGGGTATTTTGGATTTATGCGTACTATGGGTGTTGCATCGCCTGTTGGGCGGTTAATCGTGCTATTTATATCATCTCCAAAATCATCAATAGTGACCGGTGTTAATTCGTTAATCGCTATTACAGGGTCGTTTGAGGTATCTATTGGTGGTGCTTTAGGCGGCGTTTTTGGCACAGGCGGTGGTGGCTGTATTTTTTGTATATGCCTTACTTGTGAATCCTCTGGTGTCTGAAAAATCTCTACAATAATATCGTCGCCGAGCTTTATAGGTGCGCGCTGCTCGCCACTAATTAGGTATTGCATAAATGCAAAGGCGGCAAAGGTCATTACTGCGCCGCCAATAACGGCGGTTGATGTTTTAATAAATGCTGAATTATTGGGTATTTCAAGTGTGTGCATAAGCCGCTCCGAGTAAACTTATTGGGTTGTTTAAAAGCTATAACGGGGGGCAAATCAAAAAGGGGTTAAATAATTTTATAAAAATTGCGGGGTTTAGTTACAATAGCGTTCGCTATATTTTTACTTATTAATTTTTTAGGCTGTTATGCAACTCATACAAATAGATAAAGCACGTTACCGCAAACATTTAAATAGGGTAATTGCTGGGTGTGCGGCGGGTTTAGCTGTTGGTAGCTTGGCTATATCGCAAACGTTAATTGCGTTGTTTCCTGATGAAAGCGAGAGTCACTTTCATTGGAATTTAACCGGTGTTGTTATAACAAGTTTGGCCATTGGCTGGCTGTTAAATAAATACCGTACCCATAGTTTTATGACCGAAGTGGTATATGTGTGGGAGCTTAAACAAGCGCTTAATAAAATAACCCGCAAAATGCCAAAGCTAAAAGCGGCAGGGCGCGAGGGTAATGCCGATGCATTGTTAGCGATTCATTATAGTTATGCGGGCTCACGGCTTTTATGGCAGCTTGACGATAACACCATTACTATGGATGAGTTAGCTATAAAACAAGCGGAGCTTGATAGTGTGGCGGCCAAGTATAACCTGACGTTAAATGCCGATGACTATAACGAGGCTATATTAAAACAGTTTTAAAGCCTAGGTGGTTAAATTAGCTAAAGGAGCCTTAATGAAAAAAGTACTGATAGTGTGTTTAGGTAATATTTGCCGCTCGCCCACAGCAGAGGCGGTGTTAAAAGCGCGTGCTAAAAAATTAGGTGTTGAGGTAAAAGTCGACTCGGCAGGGACTATTGGCTACCACGAAGGTAAAACGCCAGATAGCCGCTCAATGGCTGCAGGCGAAAAACGCGGTTATAGCTTTAAAGGTATATTTTCGCGCCCAGTTCGCAGCAGCGATTTTACTGAGTTTGATTTAATTTTAGCGGCCGACACACAAAACTTAGCTGACTTAAAAGCGCAATGCCCCACCCATTTACATTACAAGCTGGCATTGTTTTTAGAATACGGCGAGCAAAGCCAAAGCGCCATACCCGACCCATACTACGGCGGCGATGATGGCTTTGAAAATGTGCTCGATTTAATTGAAGCCGCTAGCGATAAAATACTCGCAAAGCTTTGAGTAAAACTACCTGAACAAAAAGACGCTATAATACCTTGCGTGTTATCTGGCTATTTTAAAGTCGAGCTGTACTTGCGTACTTGCAACAACGGGTTGGCCGTCTTCAAATTTTGGTGCATAACGCCACTTTTTAAGTGCTGTAAGTGCTGACCTTTCAAACTCTTTCCCCCCTTGTGAGCTAACTACCTCTGGGTTTTTAACAAAGCCAGCGGTATCTACGTCAAATTCAACAACGACAATACCATCTCGCATTTGGCGTGCTTTGTTTTGTGGGTACTCAGGGTTTTTGCGGTATATAGGTGTTTGCTCTTGTGTTTTTTTCCACGGCACCATTTTAGCAATTGCTAAACAATGCTTAGTGGCTTGTTCGCTTTGGCCTGTTTTTTCGTAAAGGTTAACAAGCTTTGAGTGCGCAGTAAGCTCAGCGCTGTGATCAAAGCTTAAGTTGTTATCAAATACCGATACAACATGGTTTAGTCGTTCAATGGCTTCATTGTATTTTTTCTTACCTTGAGCAAACGACGCCATTAAAAAGTCGGCTTTAATGCGCTCTACGGTGTTGTCGTCTAGGTTATTACGGTAGTAGTCATCGGCTTGGTTAAGCAGTGTTTTAGCTTTATGGTATTTTTTATGAGCAAATTTTTTGGCTAGCAGCGAGGCTGCTTCAAACTGCATATCGGCAACAAATTTAGGGTTGTTTTGTGTTTTAGCTATTTCAATTATACGGTCGTAATCGTTATCGGCTTGATAGGCCGAGCTGGTGTTTTCCGCTTTGCCTATTAGGGCATCGATTGTTTCTATTGCATTTTTACCGTGGTTATTTGCCAGTATTGTATAGGCTTGCGAGTAAAGTTCGAAGCGTTGCTCTGATACATTTTTTTTGTCGTTGATAGAGCGCGGCGCTGTAATTGCTTTGGCGTAATTAATAGCAAGGCTTGCGGTGTTATCACTTTTATCACCATAAAGCGCAAGGCCTGTAATATAGGCATGTTTAGCTGCTTGCTCTATGTTTTCGTCTTTTTTAACAGCCGTTAAATAACTTTGGTATGCATCAGAAAAGGCGGCTTTATCATCGCTTACTTGGCTTGCATTGGCCTGGCTTGCAAAAGCCGTAAAGGTTAATCCGATAACTAAGGCGAGGCGTTGTGCTTTCATAATAATCCCTATTAGTGTTCAATCTAGAAACAAAATACCACAAGTGATAATAGTTTTCATTACTCTTTGTGTGGGCGCTTGCTTATAAAACTAACTAATTACCTAATACCCATGTGCACTAAGCTGTAACTAACTTTCGTCATTAAACTGTACTAATAGTGTCTACTGAGGTAACTAGGTAACACCGTTTTAGCTTTTTATAGGTGCGGTGTATTAACTTAATGTATAAGCAGCGTGGTAAAAGTAATAAAATTAAAATAGCAAATGCGTACAAGTTTGTCATTGTTTTGGGGAAATAGCTCTAGGTAGTGGGAGTTTATTGCATATTAAGATTGAAAATAGGCTGTGTAATCGCCATATATTTGCCATAAACCTAGTGTACTACGATCTAACTTTAAACATTTGTGATATTATCACCTTATGGTGTCGTAGTTATTTAATTATTTGGATTTGTCGTGGCGCAAGTAAGAGCAAGAGCCCAGCTTAATGTTGGCAAAAATAGTGATATTCCCGCAGAAATAGTGTCTTTTAGTGGCTTAAAAGACGGCCAAGAACACGTTGCGTTTGTATTTAATAATGCTGATGTAAATCAAAATGTGCCGCTTATTCGCATGCACTCTGAGTGTTTAACCGGTGATGTGTTTCATTCATCGCGCTGCGATTGTGGCGAGCAGTTAAATGAGTGTATTGAAATGATGCACGAGCAAGGCGGGGTGTTATTGTATTTACGCCAAGAGGGCCGAGGTATTGGTTTATATAATAAAATTGATGCTTACGTGCTGCAATCTCAAGGTATGAACACTTACGAGGCTAATAACCACTTAGGCTTTGCCGACGACTTACGAGATTTTTCGGACGCGGTATTAATGCTCAACGCACTTAATTTAAGCCACGTTAAATTAATGACCAATAACCCTAAAAAGCTTAATGCATTAAAAGATGCCGGCATTGAAGTAGACACCGTTATTGGTACCCATGCGCATATTAAAGCAGGCCTTACAGGTAACAAAGCTTACCTAGAAACCAAAATAAAACACGGCGCACATATGTTAGATATTAAAAAAATTAAAAAACCTTAACTATTTAATCATGTAGTGTCTGTTAATCCCCCCTCACGCCAAGTTATACTTGGCGTGTTTTGTTTAATTTAAGAGCCAGTATGTCTAACGAATTACGAATTTTTAAAGCCGATGCCGGGCTAAAGTGGTTTAAAGCCGGTTGGCATATTTTTAAAACCCAGCCATTTACCTTTGTAGTTATGCACTTATTAATAGGCATAGTGGGCATACTGTCGTTATTTTTACCTTTGCTGCAAGTTGTTGCGGCACTTGCTACGCCTTTTTTAACCGCTGGTTTTTACCAAGCGGTACTGAGCAAGCAGCAGGGCGGTAAAATTATGCTGGCCGACATACTCAAACCCTTTAGCGCAAAAGGTAACCGTTTAGGACTACTACGTTTAGCGCTTTACCAAATGGGGGCGGGTATTTTAATGGCCTTATTAGCTAATGGCCTATTTGCCGATGCGGTGGCTATTATGAGCCAAGAGGGGCTTGATCCTAACATTGCGCTTGAGCAAACCTTAAATAGTATTTCGGGCGCCAGTGTGGTGCTATTTTTAGTGGCAATGGCGGTGTATTTAATGGCGTTTGCTTACGCGGTACCGCTTATTTATTTTAGTAAAGAAAAACGCATTTTAACGGCGCTTAAAAATTCGCTATTGGTTTTTTATCATAACCTGTTCGCATTGAGTGTTTTTGGCATTATTTGTGTGTTATTTATGGCGCTTTCTATGTTCTTATCGTTCTTACCGCTGTTGATTTTAATGCCAATTTGCTACATTAGTTTCTTTGTATCTTATCAGGCTATTTTTATGCCAGTTGTACCGCCAAGTGACGATAGTAATGTTAAACCACTTAGCAGTGAACAAAGCGGGCGCTTTGACGCTTAATGGATGATAAGTTAAAACAAAAGCTTAAAAACTATGTACTGTGGTTACTTGGGCGCCAAGAGTATTCGCGCCGCGAGTTAACCTTTAAGCTTCAGCAAAAAGAAGCCAGCGACGAGTTTATAGAAACCCTGCTTAATTGGTGCGAAGAGCACAATTTTATTAATGAGCAACGCTATTGCGAAGGGTTTGTCAGAAAACACATTTTTAAAGGCCATGGCTTAAAGCGCATTCAAAGCGAAGCCATAGGCAAAGGGATTGACCGTTCACTACTTGAAAGAGTGGTTGAAGAGCTTGAAATAGACTGGTTTGAGCTTGCGCAGGAAGCGTACAACAAGAAGTATTCAACTACACCGGCCAACCTCGAGTACAAAGATAAAGCTAAGCGCGTGCGCTACTTAATGTACCGAGGATTTAGCTACGAACAAATTGATTTTGCAATGCAAGCACAGTAAATACAGGTGAGATTTTCACATGCAGCACATGACTACGGCACAACTTAGGCAACAGTTTTTAGACTTTTTTGCCAGCAAACAGCACCAAATTGTCCAATCGGCTTCACTTATTCCGGGTAACGATGCCACGTTGTTATTTAACAATGCCGGCATGGTTCCTTTTAAGGATGTGTTTTTAGGCGCCGAAACTCGCCCTTACACGCGTGCTACAAGTGCACAGCGTTGTGTGCGTGCTGGTGGTAAACATAACGATTTAGAAAATGTAGGTTACACAGCGCGTCACCATACATTTTTTGAAATGCTAGGTAACTTTAGTTTTGGCGATTACTTTAAACAAGACGCTATTAAGTTTGCGTGGGAGTTTTTAACTGAGGTTGTTAAATTACCACAAGAAAAACTACTTGTTACTATTTATCACGACGATGAAGATGCATTTGGCTTTTGGCACAATGATATTGGCCTAAGCGAAGATCGTATTATTCGTATTGCTACCTCAGATAACTTTTGGTCAATGGGCGATACTGGCCCGTGTGGCCCGTGTTCTGAAATATTTTACGATCACGGTGAGCACATTTGGGGTGGTCCTCCGGGCTCGCCTGAAGAAGATGGCGACCGCTTTATCGAAATTTGGAACCTTGTATTTATGCAGTACAACCGTCAAAGCGACGGTACTATGGAGCCGCTGCCTAAGCAATCTGTCGATACGGGAATGGGCCTTGAGCGTATTGCTGCTATTTTACAAGGCGTGCATTCAAACTATGAAATCGATTTGTTCCAAGGCTTAATTGCAGCTGCGGCAAGTGTAACTAACGCGCAAGATATGGATGATAAGTCACTTCGCGTAGTAGCGGATCATATTCGTTCGTGTGCGTTTTTAATTTCTGATGGTGTTATGCCATCAAACGAAGGCCGTGGTTATGTATTGCGTCGTATTATTCGTCGTGCAGTACGCCATGGTAACAAGCTTGGTGCACAAGGTGCGTTTTTCTATAAACTGGTTGCAGCGCTTATTGAACAAATGGGCCAAGCTTACCCAGAGCTGGCAAAGCAGCAAGAAATTATCGAAAAAGTACTGCGCATTGAAGAAGAACAATTTGGTAAAACCCTTGAGCGTGGCTTAGCTATTTTAGAGGAAAGCCTAAGCGAGCTTAAAGGCGATGTTATTCCTGGTGATTTAGTATTTAAGTTATACGACACCTATGGTTTCCCCGCTGATTTAACGGCCGATGTAGCCCGTGAGCGCCAAATGACAATAGACCATGCAGGCTTTGAAGAGTGCATGGCTGTACAGCGTAAAACAGCGCAGCAAGCGGGTAAATTTGGTGCCGATTATAACGAGCAATTAAAGTCAGAAAAACACACTGAGTTTAAAGGCTACGACAGCACACATCATAGCGCTACAGTAGTAGAAGTGTTTGCAAATGGTGAGTCGGTTTCTATTTTAGAAGACGGCCAACAAGGCATTGTGGTACTTAACCATACGCCATTTTATGCAGAATCTGGTGGCCAAACAGGCGATACCGGTACCATTACTGTTGCAGGTGGCGAGTTTACAGTGACTAACACTACTAAGCTGGGTAATGCGTTTGCGCACCACGGTAGCGTACAAGGGCGCATTGCGGTTAACGATAAAGTAGACGCAACTATTGATGATGCACGCCGTGAACGCATTAAGAAAAATCACACAGCTACGCATATTTTACACGAAGCTCTGCGCCAATTATTAGGTGAACACGTAAGCCAAAAAGGCTCGCTGGTTGAGCCTGAGCGTTTACGTTTTGACTTCTCACACTTTGAAGCGGTTACTAAAGACGAACTACGTGAAATTGAGCGTGTAGTTAACGATGAAATTCGTCGTAACTTTGCCCTAAACACTGAGCTTATGGCGATTGATGACGCTAAAGCAAAAGGGGCAATGGCGCTGTTTGGCGAAAAGTACGACGATGAAGTACGCGTAGTAACCATTGGCGATTACTCAATTGAACTGTGTGGCGGTACGCACGTAGAGCGCGCGGGAGATATTGGCTTATTTAAAATTGTATCTGAAAGCGGTATTGCTGCAGGCGTGCGCCGTATTGAAGCAGTAACAGGCGCAGATGCAGTGGCGTATGTAAGCGAGCAAGAAAAACAGCTAAACGATGTAGCGGCGCTGGTAAAAGGTGATAGCGCATCGGTACTTGAAAAAGTAACTGCGCTTCTTGAAAAGTCTAAAGGCCTTGAAAAGCAAATTGCACAGCTTAACGATAAGCTAGCCAGTGCAGCGGGTGCGTCTTTACTTGATTCGATTGTTGAAATTAATGGCGTTAAGCTACTAGTGGCAAACGTTGAAGGAACTGAGTCTAAAGCGCTTCGTGGCATGGTTGACGACCTTAAAAACAAGATTGGCTCAGGTGTTATTGCACTGGGTGTTGCCAGCGGCGAAAAAGTAAGCCTAATTGCCGGTGTAACGAAAGATTTAACCGGTAAAGTTAAAGCCGGTGAGCTTGTAAACCACATGGCAGGCCAAGTAGGCGGTAAAGGGGGCGGTCGTCCTGATATGGCACAAGCGGGTGGTTCACAGCCTGAAAACCTAAACGCCGCGCTTGAAAGCGTGACAGCCTGGGTAAGTGAGAAAGTTTAAGCTTACGTGGCACTTATTGTCCAAAAGTTTGGCGGCACTTCGGTTGGCTCTATTGAGCGAATAGAAGCGGTCGCCGACCTTGTTGTTAAAACTAAGCAGCAAGGTCATCAAGTGGTTGTGGTTCTTTCGGCCATGTCGGGAGAAACCAACCGCTTAATTAACCTCGCCAAGCAAATAGATACTCGCCCGAGTAGCCGAGAATTAGACGTACTTATTAGCACTGGAGAACAGGTTTCTGTTTCGCTCCTTGCTATGGCTATTATAAAACGTGGCCATTCGGCTGTAAGCCTACTAGCCGATCAGGTTAATATTCAAACCGATAACATGTTTGGTAAAGCCCGTATTGAAGAGGTTGCTGCGACGCGTTTAAAGCATGAGCTTGAGCATAATCGGATTGCGATTATTGCCGGTTTTCAGGGGCGCGATGTAGAGGGCAATATTACAACCCTTGGGCGCGGCGGCACCGATACCTCTGCGGTAGAAATAGCCGCGGCAATAAAAGCCGATGAATGTCAGATCTATACCGACGTTGATGGCGTATACACTACTGATCCTCGTGTAGAACCAAACGCACAGCGAATGCGCCATGTAACGTTTGCCGAAATGCTAGAGCTGGCAAGTTTAGGCGCAAAAGTATTGCATATTCGTGCTGTTGAGTCGGCTGGTAATCATAAAATGCCGCTAAGGGTGCTTTCGAGTTTTGAGCCCGATGAAGGAACGCTAATAAGTTTTGAGGAGAGCGATATGCCAACTAAGGTTGTGTCGGGGATTGCGTTTAATCGTGACGAATGCTTGATAAAGGTACATGGCGTACCATACTGTGTTCATTCTCTTACAAAAATTTTGAAACTTTTTGCAGAAAATGGCATCGAAATAGATATGATTAGTCAAGTTAATCATAACTTTGAAAAAATAGACTATGCTTTTACTGTGCATTCAAATGACTATTTGCAAGCACACGATTTACTAACTCAACAACAGGTAAATCTGCAGGCTGATAGCATTTCTAGTGATACAACAGTTGCAAAAGTGTCGGCTGTTGGCATAGGAATGAAGTCTCACAGTGGTGTAGCGCATCAATTTTTTGATGCATTGGCGCAAGAAGGTATACACATAGTTTTAGTATCGACGTCTGAAATCAAGGTATCGGTTTTAATTGACGAGAAGTATTTAGAACTAGCAGTAAGAGCGTTACACTCAGAATTTTTAACAGAAAATGGATAGTTTGGGAGTTTTTACTTACTTTTCAATCAATTTTTCATTAAAATGGTCAAGCGGAATCTTATAATTTATTGGAACATGGGAGCAAGAGAATGCTAATACTAACTCGTAGAGTAGGTGAAACCCTAATGATTGGTGACGAAGTAACTGTTACTGTATTAGGTGTTAAAGGAAATCAAGTTCGAATTGGTGTTAACGCACCTAAAGACGTTTCAGTGCATCGTGAAGAGATTTACATGCGTATACAAGCTGAAAAGTCTAACCCTAATCCGGGCAATGCTTAATCAACAGTTATACTTAGCTGAGTAATGCACTTAGCTATACCAAAAGCCACTCATTGAGTGGCTTTTTTGTTTATAAAATAGCGCATTTCATCGGTTAATACACTGCTAGAAATATATTGCATACCTTTATTATGGTGCACTAAGTAGCCGTGGTTAGTTTTAATAATATGGGTTATTTCTGCCCACTTAAATGTATGGCTTTTATAGTGGTTTTCGGTGCTAATAGCGTCATCGGTAAACGAAAGAGTAACCGTTGAGCCCGAAGCACGACTAAACATTTGGCGCGCAACCCACCAAGGCCTGCGGTAATAAAAGGCAACGCATTCTAATACACCCAGCATTATTAAAAATGTACCTAGGTAATGATCGTCCATAGCGTAAATACTAATTAAACCTAAGCACACCAGTAATGCCAGCAAAAAATACTTTGGTTTGGCTGCTTTACTATAAGAGTGGGACTCGTCAAAGCATTCGTAGTAGTAGGGTTTATCGAGTGTGTAAGTGGTGGTCAGTGCCATAATTGCTAATAAGTAATAGTTTTCGCTATTTTAACAAGCTAGCGTAAAAATCACACCCGTTAATGTAGACTATGCATTTTAAGAGTTAGAATCCGCTTTTTATTCGCGCACAAAAAAACGGCTTATTAAAAGCCGTTTTTTACGTTACCAAACAGATTAACAGTTAGTTTCTTCTGCGTTAACGCCTTCTTTTACATTTTCACATGCATCTTCAACAGAGTTTTGCACGTCAGTTACTGCTTCATCAATACGCTCACCTGCTTCTTCTGCGTGGTTGTCTTCACAACCCATCATAAAGAAACCTGCAAATACGGCGATTAGTGCTGCTTTTAAAGTTGTTGAGTTCATAATGTAATTCCTTGTATATGTTGATTGTTTAGTGTTTTAAGTATGTTAGTAGCTACCTAGGCGATTTACCGCGCAGCGCACCTGAAACTAAAGAAATCACTAAAAGTACTAAAAAGATAAAGAATATAATTTTTGCTATACCAGCTGCGGCACCTGCGATACCACCAAAACCTAACACTGCAGCGATTAAAGCAATAACTAAAAATGTAATTGTCCAGCGTAACATTGTTTTCTCCTTGGTTATCAAATTCGTTCGAAAGTAATAATGCTAGTTGCGTGCCAGAGTTTAATTTTATTAATTTTCAATATGTTATGGTTTTTTGAGCGAGGGTTATAAATTTAGGATTGGTAAGTTTTACGTTTAACGATGTAACTTATTCACACTATTGTAAAGAGAGTAAAAAAATAAATATTTTTTGTGCGCTTCTTTATTAATCTTGGTAAGACCAATTTACATTTTAGCGCAAAATGATTTTTTACTTGCCGTTTAACTTACTATTTTTTATGGTTTTTAAGTTTTTTTGGGTTTAACCATATAACCTTTGCCTATAACGGTTATTTTTATCATCTATATCTAAGCTAATTTAACCCAGTATTAGCTATGTTAACTATTGTGGCTGTATGTTAGTTTAATTTTAATTGGTTTTACCAATTGACAGGTGGTAGACAAAGTTAAAAGTTTTGTTATCATTCGGTGAATAATTATTTAAATAAAGCGGTTTTTTATATCGCTATATAGTGCAGGGGGAGAAAAATGGATATAGGAGCTGTACTCACAACCGCAGGTAGCTTGATGCTTACGGGCATGGTGGGCGTGTTTGTATTTCTTTCAATATTGATTGGTGCTGTGTCACTCATGTCTAACTTGGTTGCTCGTTTTGACGAGGCTGAAGTTGCAATACCGGTTAAATCACCATCTTTAAAATCTCAAGGTGTGCCAAACGAGCACATCGCTGCTATTAGTGCTGCCATTGCTCAGTACAAATCAAATAATAAATAAGAGGCACACATGGCTAAATTAAAATTAACAGAACTTGTTTTACGCGATGCTCATCAGTCTTTACTTGCAACCCGTATGCGCTTAGATGACATGCTCCCTATTGCTAACAAACTTGATGATGCCGGTTATTGGTCTATTGAGTCGTGGGGCGGCGCTACGTTTGACTCGTGTATTCGTTATTTAGGTGAAGATCCGTGGGAGCGTATTCGTGCCCTTAAAAAAGCAATGCCGAATACTAAACAGCAAATGCTATTGCGCGGGCAAAATTTATTGGGTTACCGCCACTATGCCGATGACGTGGTAGAAAAGTTTGTAGAGCGTGCCCACAAAAATGGTGTAGATGTATTTCGTATTTTTGACGCCATGAACGATGTACGTAACTTAGAAACGGCAATTAAAGCGGCTGTAAAAGTAGGAGCACACGCGCAAGGTACTATTTCTTATACTGTAAGCCCAGTGCATACCCTAGATATGTGGTTAACCCTTGCAAAACAGCTAGAGGATTTAGGTTGTCACTCTATTTGTATTAAAGATATGGCAGGCTTATTAAAACCATACGATGCAGAGCAACTTATTAAAGGGCTAAAAGAAACCGTTTCTATCCCTATTGCTATGCAGTGCCATGCAACCACAGGTTTAAGTACAGCTACATATCAAAAAGCCATTGATGCAGGCATTGATATGCTTGATACCGCAATTTCTTCAATGAGTATGACTTACGGTCATTCAGCTACAGAAACCATTGTAGCAATTGTTGAAGGAACGCCCCGCGATACCGAATTAGATTTAAACCAGCTAGAAGAAATAGCGGCTTACTTTAGAGATGTACGTAAAAAGTACGCTGCCTTTGAGGGGAGCCTTAAAGGTGTTGATGGCCGTATTTTACTCGCGCAAGTACCTGGCGGCATGTTAACCAACATGGAAAATCAACTGAAAGAGCAAGGCGCAGCAGATAAGCTAAATGAAGTATTACTTGAGATCCCACGCGTGCGTGAAGATTTAGGTTTTATCCCGCTAGTTACTCCAACATCGCAAATTGTAGGCACACAAGCAGTACTAAATGTGCTTACGGGAGAGCGTTATAAAACAATTACCAAAGAAACCGCCGGTGTTTTAAAAGGCGAGTATGGTTTAACACCAGCACCTATGAATAAAGAGCTGCAAGAGCGAGTGCTTGATGGCAGTGAGGTTATTACGTGTCGTCCTGCAGATAATATAGCCCCAGAGCTTGCCACGCTTGAAGCAGAGCTGCAAAAAGAAGCGCAAGAGCAAGGCTTAACACTTGCTGATGAGCAAATAGATGATGTGCTTACCTATGCATTATTCCCACAGGTTGGCCTTAAATTTATTAAAAACCGTAATAACCCAGATGCCTTTGAAGCAGTGCCAAGTGCTGATGATGCAAACGCTAAGCCTGCAGCAAATCCTGCAAGTAACAAAGGTGTTAGCGCTGAGCAATACAGCGTTAAAGTTGACGGTAAAGTTTACGATGTAGTGGTTGCGCAAGGTGGCGAGCTTAAAGAGGTAACGCTAAAAGATTCAGAGCACTTACCACAATCAGCATCGGTTGCATCAGGTGAAACACTGAATGCGCCACTGGCAGGTAATATTTTTAAGGTAAAAGTAAAAGCAGGCCAAGCCGTAAACGAAGGCGATGTGGTTGTTATTATGGAAGCGATGAAAATGGAAACTGAGGTTCGTGCAATGCACTCAGGTACTGTGGCTGAGGTCTTAGTGTCTGAAGGTGATGCTGTGACAACGGGCGATGCAATTATAGCGATGGCGTAGGAGTAGCTTTAATGGAAGGTCTTTTAAACCTTTGGCATGCTACCGGCATTGCTAACTTTACGTTTCCTAGCTTAATAATGGTTGCGGTAGGGTGTTTGTTGTTGTTTTTAGCCATTGCTAAAAACTTTGAACCCCTATTACTGCTGCCGATTGGCTTTGGCGCAATACTGACTAATATTCCGGTTGCTGGGCTTTCTGACCCAGGTGGTTTGCTTTATTACGTGTATTACGTAGGTATTGATACGGGGATCTTCCCTTTATTAATTTTTATGGGAGTAGGGGCGCTGACTGATTTTAGTGCGCTTATTGCCAACCCGCGTATGTTATTACTGGGTGCAGCCGCGCAGTTTGGTATTTTTGCCACCTTGTTTGGGGCAATTTTATTAAACTATGTACCTGGCTTTGAATTTAGCTTACAAGATGCCTCAGCCATTGCCATTATTGGTGGTGCCGATGGCCCTACAGCCATATTTTTAGCGTCTAAGCTTGCCCCTGATTTACTAGGTGCCATTGCGGTTGCTGCTTATTCTTACATGGCGTTAGTGCCAATTATTCAGCCGCCTATTATGCGCGCATTAACTACACCTGATGAGCGTGCTATTAAAATGCCAGAGCTGCGCAAAGTATCTAAAAAAGAGAAAATAGTATTTCCTTTAATGGTACTGAGCTTAACCGCTATGTTTTTACCAGCGGCTATTCCCTTAGTAGGCATGTTCTGTTTAGGTAATTTAATGCGTGAGTCAGGTGTTGTAGACAGGCTTAGTAACAGTGCCCAAAACGAAATTATTAATATAACCACGATATTTTTAGGTTTGGCAGTAGGCTCTAAACTAGCGGCCGATCAGTTTTTAACTGTAGAAACCATTGGTATTTTGGTGCTCGGTGCGCTGGCATTTGCTATTGGTACAGCGTCGGGTGTGTTTATGGCAAAAGGCCTTAACAAGCTTTCTAAAACACCTATTAACCCTTTAATTGGTGCTGCGGGTGTATCGGCAGTACCGATGGCGGCGCGTGTAGTTAATAAAGTTGGGCTTGAGAATAACCCACATAACTTTTTACTTATGCATGCTATGGGGCCAAACGTAGCTGGGGTGCTAGGAAGTGCCGTAGCCGCAGGTATATTACTGGCGCTTGTTGGCTAGTATTTAGGATTTAATCCAACCGATTAGCGCAGTTTACTGCGCTTTTTTTATGCCTATAAAACTGCACGTATTAAAGTTTGTTTGCAGACGTGTTTTTGTTTACAGTGAGGGCTATGCACACTAATAAGGATAGTCATCATGCTTCACACCCCTTTGGCAAAATATTTACCTCATGTTAGTAGACTCGTTTTTGGCTGTATGGGCCTAGGCGGCGGTTGGAATAAAGACGCCATTACTAAGGCTCACTTAAAGCAAACTCACGAGTGTATTGATGCAGCCATAGCTGGCGGCATTAACTTTTTTGATCACGCCGATATTTATACCTTTGGCAAAGCCGAGCAGGTATTTGGCCAAGCACTAGCTGAGCGACCAGAGCTGCGCGAGCACATGTATATTCAATCTAAATGCGGTATACGTTTTGAAGATGATAAAGGCCCTAAGCGTTACGATTTTTCGGCCAAGTGGATTGAAGAGTCAGTTGAAGGTTCACTTAAACGTTTAAACACCGATTATCTTGATGTGCTTATGCTTCATCGCCCTGATCCGTTAATGGAAGTAGAAGAAATTGCACAAGTATTTAGCTGTCTTCAAGAAAGCGGCAAAGTACGTAATTTTGCCGTATCGAACATGCAGCAGCACCAAATGAACTTTTTACAACACGCCCTAGATATGCCAATTGTTGCTAACCAAATTGAAGCAAGTTTACAAAAACACCAATTTGTTGATGAAGGCGTTTATGCAGGTAATGCAGATGGAAAAGATCTTAACTTTACACCGGGCAGTGTAGAGTATTGCCGCCACTTTGATATTCAAATACAAAGCTGGGGAAGTTTATGCCAAGGGCTATACACAGGGGGCGATTTAACAAATGCATCGCAAGCCGATATAAATACCAGCATACTCGTAAATAAGCTTGCTGCACTTTACGATACAACGCCTGAGGCAATTGTTTTAGCTTGGTTATTACGCCACCCTGCATTAATACAGCCAATTATTGGCACAACGAACGTTGAGCGTATTGCAGCGTCATGCGGTGCGCTAAATGTTACGTTAAGTCGCGAACATTGGTATGCATTGTATGTAAGCGCCAAAGGCCATGAATTACCATAATTAAGGTTTAGGAATGAATATATTTGTTATTTTAATTTGCTTGTTTGTCGCTCTAGCGGTGCTGATACCTTTGCTTGAAAAGTACCAAGGAAAAATGGGATTGGATGGCGCAACCAAATACAGCAAATATATTTGGCCGCTGGTTATGGTTTCTTTAGTCGTACAGCTAATTTATGTATTAATAAACTAATAAACTAATAAACTAATAAAAACACAAAAAAGCCTTTGCAAGTTAACCCTGCAAAGGCTTTTTTAGTATCTATAACTTATACGTTACTTAAGTGCTAGCTGTAGTTCGCGATTGCGTTCAAGCTGTGCAATAAAGTTTTCGGCAATAGGTTTAAACTTAGCAAGTTCAGAGCGTGGTAATGGCTCAGACTTAGGTAACTTAACGGTTTTAGGATTACGGTGTACACCATTTACTAAAAATTCGTAGTGTAGGTGCGCGCCTGTTACACGGCCAGTAGAGCCCACGGTACCAATTTTGTCACCTTGTTTAACCTTTTGGCCTGTTTTAACAAGCTTTTTGTTAAGGTGTAAGTACTTAGTTACGTACTGTGTGCCATGGCTTATAAATACGTAGTTACCATTGTACTTACTGTAACCTGCTTTAATTACTTTACCGTTACCCGAGGCTACAACCGGAGTGCCTGTACGTGCTGCGTAATCAATACCACGGTGCGCTCTTACTTGCCCTGTTACTGGGTGTAAGCGACGTGGGTTAAAGCTCGAGCTAATATATTTAAAGTTTACTGGCGCACGTAAAAATGCTTTTTTCATGCTGCGCCCTTCAGGCGTATAAAAGCTGCCGTCGGTATGGCGAATAGCCGCATAACGCTGGCCTTGGTTTATAAATTCTGCCGCAATAATTTTACCAGTGCCAATAAACTCGCCATCAACATAATGCGACTCGTAAATTAGCCCAAACTGATCGCCCTTACGAATATCGTTGGCAAAATCCACATCCCAACCAAATATATCAGCAAAGTTCATTATTTGGCGCTCGCTTAAGCCTGCAGCAATTGCTGAGGTCCAAAAGCTGCTAGAAATTTCGCCACCGGCTGTTTTGCTCAGTGTTTCTATTTCTTTGCTATCTATTGATGTGTCGTAATTACCTTCGTCATTTAAGGTAACAAACAAAGTATCTGTTTTTGAAATAACATAACGAAGCTGAGCTAAATCACCGTTTTCTGCTGTTGCAAAACTAAGTATTTCACCTGGGTGAATTTTAGTTAGTTTGCGTGTTTCAGCATTGGTGTTAATTAGCTTGTGAAGCGTTTGCGCTGAAAAGCCAGCACGCTTGAAGATAATTGCTAAATTATCGCCGTTTTTAACTTGATGATCGACTAAGTCGTATTCTGGCAGCTTTTCTGCTGCTTCTGGCGAATTTAATTCAGTTAATTTTTCGTTGTCTTCAACTTTAACTTGTAACTCGTAACGCTTACCAATTTCTAGTGCATTTGCACTATTGTCTTTGGATGCAGTCGCTTTTTCTGAAGGAAGAAAGGCTAAGCCAACAATAGCAGAAACCAAACCTAGAATAAGCAATTTGTGTTTTTTGGGAAGCGTGTTAACCACGTGAACCATAACGTGCCTTTTCTGCTGTCGTGAAAATAAAATATATATTAATGCAGGATATACGTAATAAGGTACGAATACTAGTAAATAAAGCTAAAAGCCCCGCAAATGTTAGTAAAATGACAATTTATAGTTGTTTAAGTTTATCGATTTAAACTGATTCTAAAGTGCGCTAAAATCGGCGTTTAAACACCATTTCTAATTGCCTAACACAGTGAGACTAAGCTTATTGAGTTTAGTTGCATTATTCGCATAAAAAATTGTTTTAATTAGGTAGAAATTTGTTATGTTAGCAACATAAGTGCTTTTGGTTTAAATCTGTTTTAAACCCTTATGTAGCAAGTCATCTAGTTGCCCCTTCGTTGGCAGAATTTTGGAGTAATACACAGTGGATTTACAAACCGCTCTAGCAGAGATAAAACGCGGTGCAGAAGAGATATTAATTGAAGACGAATTAGTTGAAAAACTAAAGTCGGGCAAAAAGTTAAAAATTAAAGCCGGTTTCGATCCTACCGCGCCAGACTTACATTTAGGTCACACTGTACTAATTAATAAAATGAAAACCTTTCAAGATTTAGGTCATGAGGTTATTTTCTTAATTGGTGACTTTACCGGCATGATTGGCGATCCAACAGGCAAAAATGTAACACGTAAACCACTGACCCGTGAAGATGTGCTTGCCAATGCTGAGACTTATAAAGAGCAAGTTTTTAAGATTTTAGACCCAGCTAAAACCACCGTTGCGTTTAACTCTTCGTGGATGGAAAACCTCGGTGCCGCAGGTATGATCAAACTTGCAGCTAATCAAACTGTAGCGCGTATGCTAGAGCGTGACGACTTTAAAAAGCGTTACGGTAGCGGCCAACCCATTGCAATTCACGAATTTTTATACCCACTCGTACAAGGTTGGGATTCGGTTGCACTTGAGTCAGACGTAGAGCTTGGTGGTACTGATCAGCGCTTTAACCTTTTAATGGGCCGCGAGCTTCAAAAAGTAGAAGGCCAAAAGCCTCAAACAGTATTAATGATGCCATTACTTGAAGGCACTGACGGCGTTCAAAAAATGTCTAAGTCGCTTGGTAATTACATTGGTATTACTGATGCGCCAAACGATATGTTTGGTAAAGTAATGTCGATTAGCGACGTACTTATGTGGCGCTACTACGACTTACTAAGCAGCTTATCAATCGAAGAAATTGCAGCGCAAAAACAACGCGTAGAGCAGGGCACTAACCCGCGTGATATTAAGATTGAGCTGGCGAAAGAGTTAATTGCACGTTTTCACAGTGAAGAAGCTGCGCAAGCCGCACACGATGACTTTATCAAACGTTTTCAGAAAAAAGCGCTACCTGATGAAATCCCTGAGCTGACAATTACCATTGCAGAAGAAGGTATTTTAATTGCTAACTTACTTAAAGAAGCTAATTTAGTAGCCAGTACTTCTGAAGCAATGCGCATGATTAAGCAAGGTGCAGTAAAACTTAACGGTGAGGATAAAATCACTGATACAAAACTTGAAGTAGCAAAAGGCACGACCGCTATTTACCAAGTAGGTAAACG
Organism: Pseudoalteromonas sp. S2893; assembly: GCF_005887105.1. Taxonomy (NCBI): domain Bacteria; kingdom Pseudomonadati; phylum Pseudomonadota; class Gammaproteobacteria; order Alteromonadales; family Pseudoalteromonadaceae; genus Pseudoalteromonas; species Pseudoalteromonas sp. S2893. The sequence continues at coordinate 27,690 of NZ_PNCY01000001.1, forward strand.
TAAGTTTGCCAACATTACTGTAGCGTAAGCGCAGTTAAAACTAAAAAACCAGCTTAGGCTGGTTTTTTTGTGCGCGTATTTTGGCTGCTAAAAAACCACTAAATCAGCTTTAATATCTCAATACTGATAATGACTAACAGCCAAAATGCACGCGCTTGATTTAATCTATTTATGATCACAGGGACGTCTTCGGGTTTTGGGAGTCGCTCGGTTCCAATTCGCATTTTATTAAAACGCTTACCAAAATAAACCGCAGGGCCGCCTAGCTGTACGCCAATAGAGGCGGAGCACACACTTAAAATCCACCCCGTATTTGTTTGATAAAAGTGTCTGCCATAGTGCTTTATGTAATGCATACTTTGTTTACTGGCTTTGCTTGCGGCAATGGTTAATGCAAGTAAGCGTACGGGGATAAATTCGATTACAAACAAAAGGATTTTAAGCGGTTTTAAAAAGTGACTATTAGGTGAAATATTGGTGCGCCAAGCATGCTGCATTAAAGTCAGTAGCCGATACGCTAAAGCGGCAATTGGACCAAGTAATAAAAATATAAATATAACGGTAAAGTAATTACGGGCAGTTCGTAAAATTAAGCTTTCAATTAAAGCTTTAATAATACCTGGCGCTGAGAGCTTATTAACCTCTCGGGCAAGCAGTGGCTTTACGAGTTCACGCGCGGTAGATTTTTGGTTTTGTTTTACTAACTTTGCAACACGCAGGGCTTTTTTTTCAATCGCTTTGCTTTCTAGGCACAAATATAAAATGAGGCCCGCGAGCAGCTCAGGATAAAAGGCAAATTCAAGCAGTAACACAATAATAATAAGAATAACGCTTAAAACTAGCGCACAGGCAAGAGTGGATGCTAAATAAAGGTAACTTTTAGGTTCACTTGGTTTATAAACCCGTTTTCCTATAGCACTAAATACAGCGGTTAATACTGTATTAGGGTGATACCAGCTTTTTAACGGGAAAAAGCGCTCAGCAATGAGCGCCACAAAAAAGGCAATAAAGTCCAAATGGTTTTGAACAATATTGCTTAGCATTTACAGCGTAACTTTTGTTAGTTTTTTCAATAGTGCAACAACCATTTTTGATGAATTGATTGATGCAGTCTCTAGGTATTCTTCAAACGATTGCGGCGACTCTTTACCGGCAATGTCAGACATAGAGCGAATAACCACAAATGGCGTATTAAGCGCAAAACACGTTTGTGCAATAGATGCGCCTTCCATTTCTACTGCAAGCATTGTAGGAAAGTCGCTGCGTGCTTTATCAATTCGCACTGGGTCACACATAAATGAATCACCTGTACAAATTAAGCCTACTAAGGTTTTTACTTCGCTAATTTGCGCAATGGTTTGCTCGGCAGCTTCAACTAGTTTTGGGTGTGCGGCAAAGCCTGCTGGCATTTGTGGAACTTGGCCAATTTCGTAGCCAAAAGCGGTTACATCTACATCGTGATGGCGTACTTCTGAAGAGATAACAACATCGCCAACACTTAAAGAGGGATCAAAGCCACCGGCAGAACCTGTGTTGATAACACAATCAGGATTAAAGTTATCAATTAATAACGTGGTTGCAATCGTTGATGCCACTTTACCAATACCCGATTGCACAAGTGTTACTGTATTACCTGCTAATTCGCCTGTGTAAAAGGTAAACCCTGCTTTAGTTAGCACTTGTGGGTTTTGCATTGCTTCACGTAAAATTTTAACTTCTGGCTCCATTGCGCCAATAATACCAACATTCATAGTGTTTGATTCCTGAGTTTGAATACGTAGATTATACGTGAAGTTAGCAATAAAAAACAAAAAAGCGAGCTGTTTTACGGCTCGCTTTAAATACTTTTAGGAGAGTATTTAATTCTATTTTAAATTTCGGCTAACGCAGTGGTTTGCGCTTTAGCCTGAGAAGGTGACAATACCGCAGGTTTACTTACACGATTACGTGTTGGACGAGCTGATTGCACCGCTGCAGGTTTGCCTAATTTAAACATAATTGCATCGCGCACCTCAGAAGGGCGGTAGCCTGATTTTACTTTCATACGAATATGTGGAATGCCAGCGGATTCTAAAGCGCCGTTTACAAACCAGTCGCGCTGCGCTTTGTGGCCATCTTTATTGGCGTTGTTAACTAAATCGACCGCTGCCACTATCGTCATTTTTTCTTTATCTACCAGCACAAAATCGAGTTGCTTATTTTTAGCTTTAGCTAAAGCTGCACGTTTTGATTTAGCTGAGAGGCCTTGCTTGCAGTCGATTACATCGATGAGTTTGACGCGGCTCACAATTTTATATTGATCGCCTACCGCACGCTCTAAAAGATTTAAAAATGCACCCTCAACCTGTGTAAACACGGTTTGTTTGCGGGTAAAAGGATAGGGATTGCCGCCATCATCACTAAATTTTGACGCAACCACAGAGGCCCCAACCACTAATACTAAAATTGATAATAAAGCGAATTCCATACGGTAACTCCATAACAACAAATTGACACTGCTCAAGTAAAGCAATTTACGTGCCTAAAAATTGGTTGTTATGGCTAATTACCGTATGTATTTATTATTAATGCAGCAGGGCTGCTAGGCTTTGTAACCGCCCTCAATTCCTTTAACGGCAATAGCGACTGCATCATGCGCATGGAGTGATTCGTAATGATTAATTTGTAGCCAGTAATCACTAAAGTTATCGTTTTCAAGAACCGCTTTAATTTTACGTGCAGCGTCTTCACAAAACATTAAATTTTGACCGTTAAGGCGGGCAAATTCTTGCTCATCTTCACGTTTTACTGCCGCTTGTACGGGGGTTTTTAGCTCAGCTTCTAATGTATCAATTAAATTTACTACGTCAAACTCACTAATTGTGTTGTCTAGCTTTACTTTAACGTTTGCAATTGAACGCTGTGAGTGAGGCGTTGCCACAATACCCTGCGTTGTACCTAGCCATGCTAAAACATCTTTTTGATTCAGTGTTTCTTGATTAAACTTTTCGCTAAAAGCATTTTGAATAAGTTGGCGAGCAAGTGCTGCAGAGCATGGACAGGTTGATGAATAAGTAACATCAACGCTTAGCTCGTAGCTAATTACGCTATTTTCAATAGTGCTGGTTAGGGTAATTGGGTAGCTTTTCCAACCTGCTTTACCGCTTAATAACGATTTACGACGCAGCGGTAACTCAAATTTAAACTCTATTTGGGCTTTGTCACTTAATCCTTCGTGGCTGGTGATAAAGGTATCGAGTGCTTGAGCTAAAGTTTGTGGGTTAACTTGTTGCTCTGTTGAGAGTAAATCAAGCGCTAAAAATAAACGCGACATATGAATGCCTTTAGCGTCTTCTTTATGCAAATTAACAAAGGCACGCGCTTTTGCGTTAACGGTAACGGGTGCTAAATCTTTCGATTCAAAAATAAATGGCAGTTCTATTTCGCCCATACCAACCCAGTCTAACTTACCTGTTTGTAAGGCGGGAGCCGTATCAGCTATATCGGGCATGTTGGTTTGCATGTGCGCTACTCGTTATTGGTCATAATAAAGCGCAGCATTTTACACTAAATAATTTATTGCTGAAATGATGAGTTTAACAAGTAGGCAAAAGTAAACATGAAAATTTTCTGTTTTTGTCGCACAACATGAATATAGCTAATAGAAAAATGCTAAAATCTGCTGCAAAATGCGTTTGACTATTAATAGGCACTTTTTATTTATGCCTAGTAACGAGATACACTGACCTATGACCGATTCTTCTTTGAGCCCTTGGGCTCGAGTACTTTCTAGTTTAATAACTCGCTTTGGTGAGTTAAAAACCGCGGCAATGTGCTACGCGCTTTTATTAGGCGTGTCGCTTATATTGTCGAGTATGTTTTATTATGTGGCACTGGGTGAGGTTAATTTAGTTGATATTTTAGCGGTGGTATTTTTTACCGCGGTTGTATCTCCGTTTATGATCAGTATTTTACTCAACTCGATTAGACAATTAGATGCCTCATACGCTTATTTAGACAGCGCCACAAAACAAGAAAAGCTGTTAAATCAAACATTAAAAGATAATATTAACCGCCTCAACATTGAAATAGATGAGCGAAAAATGGCTTTTCATGCTAAGCATCGCGCCATTGAAGAGCTTCGCCGCGAAATAGCAGAGCGTAAAAAAACACAACAAGAACTAGCTCAGCAAGGCATGCTCCTTCGCTCTATTGTCGACTCTTCCCCCGATTTATTTTATTACCGAGATAACAACGGCGTGTTTGCCGGCTGTAATAAAATGTTTGAAGAGGTTATGGGCAAAACCAGCGCTGAACTAATTGGTAAAACAGTGGAGCAGATTTTCCCAAGCTACTTTTTAGCAGAAGTACTCAGAACCGATAAACAAGTCGAGCAAACGCATCAAGCGCTGACAATTGATGTTGAATATATGGTTAATGGCGAAAACCGTTGGTTTGAGCTGCGTAAATTACCGTTTATAAACGATCAAGGTGACTACATAGGTTTGCTTGCATTTGGCCGTGATATAACCAGCCGTAAAGAAGCAGCACAAGCGCTTGAAACAGCCTATAAGGATAAAGGTAAGTTTATAGCAACGCTTAGTCATGAGCTGCGCACGCCATTAAATGGCATTGTAGGTTTAACCCGCATGCTGCTTGATACAGAGCTTAATAAGCAGCAACGCAGTTGGTGTAATACGGTGTTTTCGAGCGCTGAAACCTTAGGTAATATTTTTAACGATATTATAGATTTAGATAAAATAGACCGAGAGCAGTTAGATATAGCAACCGACTCTATTAACGTTTCAGACTTTATTAACGATGTAGTGAACTTTGCCGGTTTAATTGCTGAACAAAAAGAGCTTGAATTTTCAATTGAGCGAAATGGCACATTAGATGTTTATGCACTCCTAGACCCAACGCGTTTACGCCAAGTGGTATGGAACTTAATTAATAATGCCGTTAAGTTTACCCAGCATGGCGAGGTAAAACTCACATGTAGCCGAGAAGAGCGTAACGATGGACCGTGGCTTGAACTTAAAATATCAGACACAGGGCAGGGGATCCCAGAGGATCAACTCTCGCGCATATTTGATATGTACTACAAAGCCCCAGATTTAAGCGGTAAAAATGCGATTGGCTCAGGCATTGGTTTAGCCGTAACCAAAGCGTTGGTCAGTGCAATGAAAGGCACTATTTCGGTAACCAGTACAGAAGGTGAAGGCAGCTGCTTTACAGTACACATACCGCTTAGCTTATGTGTAGCGCCTACCGAACAAAGCTATGCAGGTAGAGGTTTATATATTTTACTTGTAGAGGATGTGCCATTAAATGCTGAAATTGCGACAAACCTGTTAGAGCAGCGCGGCCATGAAGTAATTTGGGCCGAAACGGGTGAAGATGCACTTTCGTTTGTAGAAACCGAAGACGAGCTAGATTTAGTACTACTTGATATGCAACTGCCCGATATAAATGGTGATGAGGTGGCAAGACAAATACGTGCCGATAGCCATTTTGATAAATTACCTATCGTTGCGCTTACAGCGAATGTACGTAGCGCCGAAGAAGACTTAGAAGGTATTTCGGTGCAAGGGGCGCTTGCTAAACCGATTAATACAATAAAGCTTGATAAAATGCTGGCTGATTTGTTTGATATTCAACAAAGTGAATCTGACAAGCCGCTGCTAACGGTAAGTAAAGAAGCGCTTGAGGGTATTAATGCAGGTGTGCTTGATGTTGAAACCATTGAAGACTTTGTAAACTCTATGGGGCTTGAAGTATTTAAGCGCAGCAGTGGTTTATTTGAAAAACTAAACCCGCAATATCAGCAAGAGCTGCAAAGCGCGTTAAATGAAAACGACAGGGAAGAGTACAAATCGGTGGCGCATAAGCTTAAAGGTGCTGCGGGCTCTGTAGGATTAAACGACGTACAGTTACATGCTAAAAAGATGGAGCACGGTGCGCTTGATGAATCAGATGAAGTACTAAAAGAATGGTTAGATATATTGGCAGATAAAATAAATGAAGGACAAATTGCCCTTCATTCGTTTTTACAATTATTAGAGTAAGCGGTTTACTCTAATTAAGCGTCGATTTTACCAATAAAGCGGTAACCTTCACCATGGATGGTGCTGATTAGCTCAGAAGTAGAATTATCACTTTCGAAGTGCTTACGAATACGACGAATCGTTACATCTACTGTACGGTCATTAGCGCGAAGCTCACGGCCAGTCATATGCTTAATAAGTTGCTCACGGCTAAAAATACGCCCTGGAGAATCAAGCATTAAACGCAGTGCTCTGTATTCACCTTTAGGTAAACGCTTAGCATCACCATTTGGTGACGTTAAACAACGGCTGTTTTCGTCAAGTTCCCAACCGTTAAATGTAATTACACCGTTGGTTTCTAGCACTGACTCTTCGCCGCCTAGCGCTGTACGGGTAATTAAGTTGCGAGCGCGTATAGTCAATTCACGAGGGTTAAAAGGTTTAGTGATGTAATCATCAGCACCAATTTCTAAACCTAAAATACGGTCTACATCGTTATCACGGCCGGTTAAAAAGATTAAACCGACTTTACGTTTTTGGCGTAATTCACGTGCTAAAATTAGCCCGTTTTTACCCGGTAGGTTGATGTCCATAACTACAAGATTGACGTCATCATTATTTGTAAGCTTGTCATGCATATCATCGCCATCAATGGCTTCAATAACTTTGTAACCTTCAGCTTCAAATAAACTCACGAGGTTTAGTCGAGTTACGTCTTCATCCTCTACGATTAGAATGACTGGCGTTTGCATTATTAATTAACCTTTTTGGAATATTTTATTTACAAAAAATCGAATCTTAACTAAATAATTCGATTACTAGAGATTATAGGATTATACCCAAATGTTAACAAGAAAAAACAAGTTGGATAAAAATAAAACAGTAGGGGTGTTCCAAACTAACCAAAAGGCATTGTGCAAAAACTACTGTTTAATGATATATAACGGATGCAGCTTTTTGAATTATGAAAACGAAGCCATTTCCTTTAATAATTGATACATCCACCAATCGCTTAAAGGTACTAAAAATAATCGCGCAAATTCAAAACGGAATTATATCATTTTATAACCTTTCATCAATGTATGTGATACTGCAAAAGCAATAAAGTTCAGAAATTGTATCGCTTAATTATTAGATCAAGTTAAATAATTAAACATGAAATATCACATGCTCTCTCTATAAGGTCATTAAATGGTAATTCAAGTAAAAAGCGTAAATAAATACTCTTTTTTTAAACACTTTTTATGGAATTGTAATAACAAAGCGTACGCCGGGTTTTGCATCTAGGTCATACAGTATATGCCCACCTAATGCTTGGGTTACTAAGTTGTACACTAAGTGCATGCCTAAACCACTTGCCCCTTGGCCTCGCTTAGAGGTTACAAATGGGTCAAATATCCTATTTTTGACATTTTTATCAACGCCTTGGCCGTTATCTGTGTAGATTATTTTTATTTGTGGGCCCGTTATTTCTATATCAAACTTAATTTCGTTATTTTCGCTATTGCTAAAACCATGAATGGCAGAGTTTAAAATAAGCTGTTGGAAAATTTGTTGTAGTGGCTCAGATTTACTCTCAATGGTTAAATCACTCGGACAATTGATCACAACGTTAGGCTTTGACTTTATTAACTCTGATTGAATCGACATTAACACATCAGATATTAACCTATGGATGTTTACATGGGTTTTAATCCCGTCATCCTGAATTACAGCTACCTTTTTAAAGTTAGAGATAAGGTCGGCCGCACGGTTTAGGTTTCTATAAATTAAATCAAGGTTTTCGATACCTTCGTCAATAAAGCGTTTTAGTTGGTTAGAAGTTAGAGACTTATTATCAAAACTAAGCTGAATATCGGCAAGTTTATCGCGCAGCAAGGTTGAGCCAGTAATACCTAGGCCAATTGGGGTGTTAACCTCATGGGCTACGCCGGCTACCATTTGCCCTAATGATGCCATTTTTTCGTTTTCTACTATTTGTTCTTGGTATTGGTGCATTCGCTCAAGGGTAGAAAGCAGTTCTTGGTTTGCTTCGCGCAGGGCTATTGTTCTTTGGCTTACCTTTTCTTCTAAGCTTTGGTTGAGCTGTTTGATCTCTAGTTTGTCTTTTTCATGACGTTCTATTTGCTTACGGGTGCGGGTAAGCATGATATTTAAGCTGTTTGATAAGGCTGTAACCTCTTTTACGCTGGTGCTTGGTGCGCGTACGTCATAGTTATGATTTTTTGATACGTCTTGTAGCAATACACTTAAGTGTTCAATAGGGTTAGCGATACTTTTTTGTGTTTTTATCGCTATAAAGTACACAAAAAACAAAATAAACAGGGTAAGGAAAATATCTATAATAATTTTTTGTTTTATAAATTCATCTAGGCTTTCTAAGCTGCCACGCATATAAACGTAACCCACCACCTGCTCGTTATTAAGTACAGGTGTTATTAGCTCAATGTAGTTGTTGGTCACTCTTGGCTCGTTAAGCTCTTTAATGCTGTCTACGCGCAGCGGAACAGGTGGGGTTTTTTTAGCATTAAAGCTAATAAAAAATACAGGTTTACTCGATGTTTTTTCTATTGCGTAAATATGAATGTTTTTAACAAGGGGGATTTTATCAAACGACTTTAGGCGTTTTTCTTCTGTTTTTCTGTCGTCTTTTACCAATGAATCTGCGGCATCAAAAGCAACAATATCGGAAAGGATCACGAGCTTGTTTATGATCAGTTCCTTTTGTTCTTTTACACTCATATAAGTGGAAATTGAAACCGATAAAGTTAAACAAATAGCAGTGATAAGCATGATGGTGTTGATCAGCGCTTTTCGAATACTTTTTTGATGTACTTTTTTTGGCATTATTGCTGCATCGCCTAAGCATGAATATTTATATTTAGAACTTTAGTTTAGCAAAAACCATAGAAAGTGAAGGGAAATAGTGAAATTAATTCTGATATTTATTCGAAAGTTAGGCTAAGTATTAATTACACTTAGCCTAACTAAGTATAATTAGTTAGCTACTGTAAACGGCAAATTTGTTATTTTTGTACACAGTGTGGAAGCTACCAAACTGCGCCTCTAAAATTGGCGGGTATTTTAAAAAGCTATTAGCCACTATGCTTAGCTTTCCTACCTTGGTTAAGTGCTGCTTAGCATTTGATAAAAATGCTTCTGCAATTGTGTAGTCGGTCGCTATGCCAGTATGAAAAGGCGGGTTACTAACTATTAAATCAAACTTGCCGCTAATACTTTTTAAGCCATCACTTAAAATAGTGCCGCCTTTAATATTATTAAGCTTTAATGTTTGCTCAGTAGCATAAGTTGCAAGTGCGCTCACATCGCTGCAAGTAAAAGTCAGTGCTGGGTTTTTAATACCCAAAAAAGTGGCTATTAAGCCTGCGCCACAGCCAAAATCTAGTACATTACCTTGTTTAGTGGTCGGGGCATTTTCTAGTAGCATTTTTGTGCCAGCATCTAAAGCGCCGTGGTTAAATACACCCGGAACACTGATAGCATCAAACTCTACTCCTGCTACATTTACTCTAAACGTTTTATGGTAGCGGCTAATCTCAAAAGTTGGGTTGTTCTCTAGTTGCTCAAATGAAAACAAAATACAATGTTTAGCAGAGTCAATTTTATTACTGTACTGCGCTTTGCCCGCGAGCTGTTTTTCTATCGATTTAACGCCACTTTTATTTTCACCTACCACAAGTAGCTGTGCTTTTTCGTTAATAACGGCGCGAATATTATCAAGTGCCATTAATACTTCAGGCTTTGATTTTGGGTAGTAAAGAATGACTAAATCGTAGTCGTTGGCGGCCATTTCATGGTTAACACACACGTTTATGCCATTTATTTTTTTAGCAAATTCACCATTAGCATGGTTATAACTAAATGCGGTGATGGCACTTTGAGGATTTAGCTGCTTTAGCTCTGCTAAAAAGCCATCTTGAACAAAGTTGACCACCAAGATAGATTTTCCCACTAGTTCTTCGCTATTACGAAGTAACAGTAAACTTGGGTTGGTTAATACGCTCATAAATGGCTTTGCCTTACAAATTATTGATTAGTAAATTGGTGTAATTATTTTGTGCGCTCAAACATTAAGTCCCACACGCCGTGACCTAAACGGTGGCCGCGCTGTTCAAACTTAGTTAGCGGGCGCGAATCAGGGCGAGGTACGAAGTCGTTGGTAGATGACTGATTTTTATAGCCTGGCGCTGCTTGCATAACTTCTAGCATGTGCTCGGCGTAGTTTTCCCAGTCAGTAGCCATATGAAAAACACCGCCAATTTTTAATTTGCTACGCAGTTTTTCAGCAAATTCTGTTTGCACTATACGGCGTTTATGATGACGCTTTTTATGCCATGGATCAGGGAAGAATAACTGCAGCGTTGTTAAGCTTTCATCTGCAAGGCAGTCAGCGAGTACTTCTACCGCATCGTGTTCAAATACACGTAAATTAGTAACACCGGCTTCATCTGCATCCATTAAACATGCGCCAACGCCTGGGCGATGTACTTCAATACCAATAAAGTTTAGGTGCGGTGCATTTTTTGCCATTTCAACTAATGACTTGCCCATACCAAAACCAATTTCTAATACTACATCATTGTTATTGCCAAATACTTGAGCTAAGTCGAGTAGGCCATTTTTATGCTCAAGCCCCATAGTTGGCCAGCATTTTTCAATTGCGGCAGCTTGGCCTTTAGTTAAGCGGCCTTCGCGTTTTACAAAACTGCGAATTGTGCGGATATACTTACCTTCTTGCTTAGCTTGCTCAAGGTTGTTGTTACTTGATTCACTCATATTATTGGCCTGACAAAAACAATGTGTTTAAAAATGGTTGCGTATTATCCCTGACCACGCAGCTAATCACAAGTATTAGCGTGTTATAGCCCCTTCATACCTTGATCTTTTTATTAACTGCAATAGACTGAGCCGCTATTGAGCATGAGTAAAAGTAGTATATGTTGGATTTAAATAAACAGCAGTCAGACAAATTTGCTAACCAAGTGGTTCAGTGGTATCACCTTCATGGGCGTAAAACACTGCCTTGGCAACTAGGTAAAACACCGTATAAAGTGTGGGTGTCAGAAGTAATGTTACAGCAAACGCAAGTTGTTACGGTTATTCCATACTTTGAAAAGTTTATGGCAAGCTTCCCAGATATCATTGCTTTAGCAAATGCAGATGAAGATTTAGTGCTGCATCATTGGACTGGCTTAGGTTACTACGCACGGGCACGTAACTTACATAAAACGGCCAAAATAGTGCGAGATAAATACCAAGGTAAATTTCCAACTACACTTGAAGAGGTCATGGATTTACCCGGAATAGGGCGCTCTACGGCAGGTGCGGTATTATCGCTGTCGCTTGGCCAGCACCACCCTATTTTAGATGGTAATGTTAAGCGAGTGCTTGCCCGTTATTTTATGGTTGAAGGATGGTATGGGGTAAAAAAAGTAGAAAACCAACTTTGGCATTTGTCTACCCAGTTAACCCCTAAAAACAATGTGACTGAGTTTAACCAAGCCATGATGGACTTGGGCGCCAGCCTTTGCTCTCGCAGTCGCTTTGACTGCCAAGCGTGCCCACTTAATAGCGATTGCGGTGCGTTTAATGCCGGTAAAGTAAAAGAGTTTCCTCATTCTAAACCTAAAAAAGTGGTTCCTAAAAAGAGTTGTCATCAATTAATTATTCAGCATGACGAGAAAGTTTTAATGGAAAAGCGCCCAAGTAGCGGTATTTGGGGCGGTCTGTTTGGCTTTTTTGAGTTTAACGAATACAGCGAAATGGTGTTATTTTTAAATCAGCAAGGCTTAAAAACCGAGCTGGAAGAGTTAACGCCTTTTACTCATGTGTTTTCGCACTTTGAGCTGACAATAAATCCACATGTGCTTAATATTAATAACGTACCGGATGTAGTAAACGATAAACAACTTGTGTGGTACCCACTCGATCAATCTATAGAGGTGGGTTTAGCCGCACCGACTAAAAAGTTGGTTAAACAAATGAGCCCAATAGGTTAAACTATTAGCATTTAGCGCTTAAGAGAGTCAATTATGGCACGTACAGTATTTTGTCAAAAGTTACAAAAAGAAGCCGAAGGGCTTGGATTTCAGTTATACCCTGGTGAACTAGGCGAGAAAATTTTTAATAATATTTCTAAAGAAGCATGGGGCCAGTGGCAGCATAAGCAAACTATGCTAATTAACGAAAAGCATTTAAATATGATGGACCCAGAGCACCGTACGTTTTTAGAAGAGCAAATGGTTGGCTTTTTGTTTGAAGACAAAGACGTAGAAATTGAAGGTTATCGACCTCCTGAAAAGTAATTTTTAGGCATAAAAAAAGGGCTGTATAGCCCTTTTTTTATAGCTATATTTTATAGCGTTTCTTCATCAGTATTCGCTGAGCGCACTTGCTCTTTTAAAAACTGTGCGGCTTTAGAGTATTCAATTTCAAGGGTATCTCTTTGCGCTATTAGCTCATCAGTATCAAGCTCTGCATTTCGACACTTCTCTTCAAACTCTTCTGCACATTGCGCAACGGCCTCAGCACCAATAGTTTTAGAGATAGCCTTGAGCTGATGACAAGCACTGCTGATCTCGTCTCTGTCATTAACCATAACGCCGGAATTAATGCTTTTAATTAGGCTTTGGCTTTGCTCTAAAAACATTTTGAAAAAGCGTAATTGTTTGGCTTCGTCGCCGTTTACATAAGTAGATACCGCGTCCATATTAATAGGCATGGCAGGCTTTTGATGAATAACAACAGTTTGGTCTTTATTATGCTTATCATACCAACGCTTTAAGGTATCTTCTAAGGCATTAAGCTCTATAGGCTTAGTAATAAAGTCATTAATACCTACCGCCAGGCAACGCTCCTTTTCACCTTTGAGCGCATTGGCAGTAACCGCAATAATATAAGGCTGAGCGTCTATAGAATCTAACAACTCGGCTTCATCACGAATTTTTTCAACCATATCGTAACCTGACATTTTTGGCATATGTAAGTCGGTTAATATGAGCGAGTAATTGTTTTGACGCCACATATCTAAACCTTCTTCACCGTTATTTGCTACTTCAACGCCATAGCCTAGTATATGCAGCTGGTCGGTTAAAACTTGCTGGTTTAGTAGGTTATCTTCTACTAATAAAATGAGTTTATTGGCATCGCGTGCTTGTTCAACATTTAAATAATTGTTGAGTGTTTTTGTTTTTTTAATTTGTTTAGGTTGATGCAAGCCTGCTGCTACCAATATCGACATCATAAAGTTAGATTTACACAGCGGTGAGGCATTAATATAAAATACATTTTTATGGTTTATAGCGGCTTCATCAAGCTTACTTAATACCACTACTTGTTGATTATTATCTTCAAGTGAGTAAATAAGACGACGCAGTAAAGAGTTAACTTTTTCCATATCATCTATGCCATCGACAACCCATATAATGTCGTGCTGCTCTTGTTGAGCTTCTATTTCTTGCTGGTTGTGCACGTAGGTAATTTTAGCGCCCATAAATGATAAATAGCGGTACATTGCTTTTTCGCGCTCTAAATGATTACTCACTACCACTACATGTTTGCCATTGAGCGCATTTTTATGTGCGTACTTAATTTTTCCTGAGGTACCAAATGGAAGCTCAACGGTAAATTCGCTACCAATGCCTGCATGGCTAGTTACATTAATAGTACCGAGCATAAGCTCGGTTAAACTTTTACAAATAGATAGCCCTAAACCAGTGCCGCCGTATTCACGGGTAATTGAGTTTTCAGCTTGCACAAACGGGTTAAATATTTCTCGCAGTTGCGCTTGGGTCATGCCCTTGCCATTATCGGTTACGCAAAAACGCAGCGTAAAATGATCCGCCGTATTATGGGCCACTTCTACCGATATTTTTACGTGCCCTTGGCGTTTGTCATCAGTACTGGTGAACTTAATTGCATTACTACAAAGGTTATACAGTACTTGGCGAACCCGTATTGTATCGCCAGTTAAATTAGTTGGAATATCTGGCGCAATAGAAAGCTCTAAATCTAATTTGCGCTTTTTAGCAACAGATGAAAGCACGCGAGCCACTTCTTCAATCGTATCAGTAACTGAAAAAGGCGTAGGGTCAATATTTAGCTTACCCGCTTCAATTTTAGAGAAGTCTAAAATATCATCCAAAATACTTAATAGTGAAAACGCTGACTCACGGATAATAGTACTTAAACGATGCTGCGCGCCATCAAGCTCTGTTTGTCTTAATAAATCTATAGTGCCAATAACGCCGTTCATAGGCGTGCGAATTTCATGGCTCATAGTGGCTAAAAAGGTCGTTTTAGTTTCGCTAGCGCGTTGTGCTTTTAATGTCGCTTGCTCTAATGCAATTGTTCTTTGTTGTACTTCGCTCTCAAGGCCAGTTTGTAATTTTTGAAGCTCTTTTTGCGCAGCCTCTTTTTCAGACATTACCGAGTTAACTTTATCTAGTAGCAAGTTTATGTTTTTAGCCACGCCAGATAAGCCTAAGTCTAGTTTTTCACTTACTTTACTGTCGTAATTGCCATTTTCGGTAATCGCTTGAAGTTCTTCATTTAACAAATGGCTACTTTTACGTAAGCGAGTATTTATATAGGTATTAAATAGTAGAGCTAATGCAAATAAGGCAAACACGCTTACAATTGCAATAATATAGGCTATTACTTGCGAGTCTTGCTGCGTTAAAGGCGGTGCTGGTAACTGCTGTTTTATTATTAGCTCACCAATAGGCTGGTCGTTCAAAAGCAATATATGGTGCAATACACCTTGCTCAGTTAAATGCTCATTTACTTTTTTAGACTCGATAGCGGGTTTAGTGCTGCTATATACAAGTTGGGTTTCTGAGGTGGCATTAAAGCGATAGAGCGTATATTCAAACTCATCATCTAATACTGAAGTAAGCTCAAGTAGCTGGCGAACCTTGCCTTGCCCATACATAGTAAGTGCATCTACCATTGGTAAATCAAGTTGTTGTGCTAGCTGCGTAATACTTACTTTT
Source organism: Pseudoalteromonas sp. S2893 (assembly GCF_005887105.1). Classification (NCBI taxonomy): domain Bacteria; kingdom Pseudomonadati; phylum Pseudomonadota; class Gammaproteobacteria; order Alteromonadales; family Pseudoalteromonadaceae; genus Pseudoalteromonas; species Pseudoalteromonas sp. S2893. The sequence goes on from NZ_PNCY01000001.1 coordinate 42,730, forward strand.
TGTTTGGCTGCTGGTGCAGGTTGTGTGTTTTGCGAGTAAAACGCAAAGGCAACAATAGCAAGCGCTGTTACTGCAATATTAATTATTAAAAAAAGCGGCAGTAAGCCTTTCACCGGCGAAGAGAATTTACTCTGCATTGATTGTTCCCATTGGTATTTGTTTGTACGATAAGCCCTTATCGTATTTTCACAGTAATCGTATCATTTACGTAAAATAATTCACTACGTTTTTAGTCTGGTTTAATTGATTAAATTAAGGTTTTTTGTGAGCTTTTGTTGGATAAATAAACATTAGTCTATAAAAACTCGCTTTGTTGTGTGAAAACCGTTCAAACAGTTATAAAGAGTAAAAAAAAAGTTGACTTGTAAGGGCAAAACTCGTTTAATACGCCGCACGCACAGATGGCTCAGTCGATAGCGCTGAGTGGGAATTGCATTAAAAATCATTTATGATTTTTAATTAGCACTGTGAAAGTGCCTCGATAGCTCAGTTGGTAGAGCAGAGGATTGAAAATCCTCGTGTCCCTGGTTCGATTCCGGGTCGAGGCACCATTTATATTAAAGCCCTGCATACACATGCAGGGCTTTTTTTTGCTTTAAATTTATTATGGACAAAACAGTCCATATTAATTGGGTATATCCTCTCTTTTTCTCCCTTGTTTGCATGCGCATAATTACCTCATCAAAAGGTTAGGTGCTGTTATTACTCACTCCATTTACTCACTCAATATGATTGATTTAAGTAATAAAGTGCAGTGTACCTTTAGCCCTAATAATGCCAATCCGTAATAATATTTAATCATTTTGCGGGGCTAAACGTGTCGCTACCGGCGTTAAAAATTCCTACTTAGAACAACTGAATAGCGAGTTTTTTGCCTAGCTATCAACATGATTTTCAAGCCTCAAAATAGATCACTTAATTAAGCGTATTGGTATAAGTAATTTAAAGCTGGAGCTAATTATGATCACGCAAATTGTTAAGTTTGAAATTAAAGACGAGCACATCGCACAATTTAAAGCGCTACTAGAAGAAGACAAGCAAGGCGCTAAAGCCGAAACAGGTCTTATAGAGATGCGTTTATATCAGGATAAAAACGAGCCAGGCGTCTTTTTTGCTTATGAGCGTTTTGAAGATCAAAATGCAGTTGATTACCATGGCGCACAAGATTACACACAAACGTTATTAAATGCGTGGCCTGAAATCAGCCAATCGGCGCCACAGGTCATGTTATTAGAAAATACAGTGCCAGCTCCGCTGCATGAGCGTAATACAAAAGTTGTTAACCCTGAAGATGATATATGTATTGTGTTTTTTATTTTTAAGATTAAGCCAAGTTTTAAAAATAAAGTCATTGAGCGTTTCGCAACTCATGTAACGCAAACGCGCAGCCAAGAGCCTGGTAACTTAGTGTTTGATTTGTATAGTATTGAAAATAACGACGATACATTAGTTGTTTATGAACATTGGCGCAGTGAATCTGCGTTGTGGGATATTCACTTTAAGCAGCCGTACGCAGTAAAAACAAGCGAATTATTAGCGCAAGCAGTTGTTGGCGATATGCAGCAATATATGAGCTTCGTTAAAGAAATTTAAAGGCTTGTGTTTAACAATATTACTTATCCCGTTTAGCAAATAGTGTATTACACGCTATTTGCTTTTTTGTATAAATACCCTCCAAATTCCCTGCCGGTTTTTATAATAACTGACTATTATGTTAATTCATCGCAACGTATGTAATGTTATGTAAAGTAAGTTGAGCAAAATTTGCCAAAGTGCTTGAATTACATTCATAAATGGCAGTAATTTAGGTTAACTATGATTTGGCAAACTAAGCCAACTTTATTGGCTCTTAGCTTGGTATTGTTGAGCGGCTGTGCGGGTACGCTAAACCCTCAGCAGCGCGAGCAAGCACCCAGCGACATTGCAGCGACATGGCAACATGGTTTAGCACAAAATACACTTGCAGTAGATCAGCAATGGCTGCAAACCTTAGAAAACCCTTACATTGAAAACCTTGTTAGTAAAGCACTTAATAATAATCAGGCTTTGCTGCAAAGTGCCTACGATGTACAAATACAAAAGCAGCAATTAATAATTTCAGGCTCTGCGCTTTGGCCCGATCTTGATTTATCTGCGCAAACTAGGCGCAGTAAAGACAATAGACCTGTAAGTTATGATAATGCCAGCTCTGTCACGCTAGAGCTAAGCTATGAAGTAGATGTGTGGGGTAAGTTATCTGATGCTAAACGCCAAGCCAACCTAAACTACTTAGCGCAACAAGCTAGTTTTGAGCAAGCTAAGCAGCAATTGGTGGCCGATGTTGTCACCGGCTGGTTTGATTTAGTAACCGCCCAGCAGTTACTCGATTTATATAAACGCCGAGAAGAAAACGCACAGCAAAACTTAGATATTATTGAATCAGGCTACCGCCAAGGTATTAATGAAGCACTCGATGTATATTTAGCCCGTAATGAGCTTAATAACGAGCGTACGCGTATTGCTAATCAACAAGCCACGCTTGTAAGCGCGTCGCGTTCTTTAGAGCGCTTATTAGGCGGCTACCCCAAAGGCGATATATCAGCAGAGGTTGAACTGCCTGTTTTTCTTTCGCCAATTAATACCGGTATTCCCTCTGAGCTAATTACACGCAAGCCTCAATTGCGCGCAAGCTGGTACCAGTTATTAGCAAGCGATGCAGGCCTAGCCTATGCACATAAACAGCGTTTCCCTAGTTTAAACTTATCAGCAAGCGTGAGTGATAGCACCGATAGAGTGAGCGATTTATTCTCGCCATCAAGCTTAGCGTGGTCTTTATTAGGCAGTATTTCTGCGCCAATATTCAATGGTGGCCAGCTAAAAGCAAATGAAGAAATAGCACGCTTAAATGCACAAAAACAAGAGCAAGTATATTTAGATACCTTGTACGATGCATTCAGCGATGTTGAAAACGCAATTACTCAGCAGCAATCCTTGCAAGCCAGTTATAAAAGCACGTTAGAGGCACAAGAAAACGCCCTTGCAGCAGAGCAACTCTCGTTTGAGCAGTACCAAAGCGGCTTAGTAACTTACACTACTGTGCTTGATGCCCAGTCGCGCTCTTTTGATGCGCAAAGCTCACTCATTGAAACAAAAAACCAGCTAATTGCTAACCGAATAAACCTATACGTTGCCCTTGGCGGCGATTTTAACGCCCCAACAAGCGAACCTAAGAGCAATAACGATGAAAACTAAATCAGCAAAACTTTTAATCCCAGCCGTAGTGGTGGTGGCCACCATTTTAATTGTTATGTTTATTAAGGGTAATCCACCTGAAGCAAAACGTTTTGGCTCACCTCCTAAAGCCACGGTGAGCGTATCGGTAAGAAAGATTGAGCCACAAGATTACTTAATTTTTATTGATAGCTATGGCACGGTAAAGCCGCGTACTCAAAGTTTGTTAGTTGCTCAAGCATCTGGGCAAATTAATAAAGTAAGTGATGATTTTAGAGAGGGTGGTTTTTTTGAAAAAGGCGATGTACTGCTACAGCTAGATGATAGAGATCATCAGGCTGAGGTCAAATCGGCGCAGGCAGCATTACTTACTGCAGAGCAAAGTTTGTTAGAAGAAAAAGCCCGCGGCCAACAAGCAATTACTGATTGGAAGCGTTTAGGTGGATCATCGCAAGCGAGCAGCTTAGTACTTCGCGAGCCCCAACTAGCGGCTGCACAAGCACAAGTACTTTCAGCACAAGCCGCACTTGAAAAAGCACAGCTTGATTTAGAGCGCACCCAAATTACTGCGCCTTACGCTGGGCGTGTGCTTAGTCGTAATGTAGACCTTGGCCAAGTGGTAAGCGAAAACACAGAACTTGCAACTATTTATGCCATAGACAGCGTTGAAGTGCGCTTACCAATTAAAAATAAAGACCTCTCGTATATTAGTTTGCCAGAGCAATACAGAGATGGCAGTAAAAACCAAGCCGGCTCACTCGTTAAGTTTAAATCTGACTTAGTGGGCGAGCAAACATGGCAAGGGCAAATAATACGCACTGAAGGCGCTATCGATGAAGGTGCACAGCAATTGTATATTGTTGCGCAAATAAATGACCCTTACAAAGCCACGGCTAATAACCAATACCCAATTAAAATTGGGCAATACATCACTGCGCAAATTAGCGGTAAAACAGTGCCTGATGCGTTAATAATCCCTAATAGTACTATTTATCAAGGCAGCTACGTGTATGTGGTTGAAGAGGGGCTGTTAAAGCGTAAAAACATTACGCTTGCATGGCAAAATGCTACACAAGCTATGGTAAAAACAGGCCTTAATGCAGGCGATAAGTTAGTAATTACACCGCTTGGGCAAGTAAGTTCAGGCACAGCAGTAAGCATTTTAGGCGAAACCGATACGCAAAATATGCGAGCAAAAGGCCCAAATGGCGCAGGCAAAGGTAAGCGTCCATCGCGTGAGCAGCTAGAAAAAAAAGCGCAAGAAATGGGAATTAGTGTTGAAGAGCTAATACAAAAACGCCGCGCTGCACAAGGAGATAAGCCATGATCGCTTGGTTTACAAAAAACCATGTAGCAGCCAATTTATTGCTTATTACGTTACTGCTATCGGGTTTATTTAGTTTATCGAGTCAAATACCGCTTGAGGTGTTTCCATCGTTTGAAACAGATCGCATAAGTGTAAGCGTTACTTTGCGCGGCTCAACCCCAGAGGATGTAGAGCAAGGGGTTACCATTCGAATAGAAGAAGCCGTTCAAGATTTAGAAGGTATAGAGCAAATATCTAGCCGCTCATCTGAGGGCTCTGCGTCGGTAACCATAGAAGTAGAAAGTGGCTACGACCCGCGCGAGTTATTAGCCGATATAAAAAGCCGTGTAGATGCTATAAACACTTTTCCGGCCGATGCTGAAAAGCCCATTGTGGCGCTTGCCGAGCGAAAACGCGAAGTAATAGCTGTTACCGTAGCGAGCGATTACGGTGAAAAAGAAACCTTAGAATACGCCGAGCAAGTTCGCGACGATATTTTACGCCTTCCGAATGTAACGCAGGTTGAGCTAAGTGGTGTACGCGATTACGAGCTCGCCATAGAAGTAAGCCAAGATACACTTCGCCAATATAATTTAACCCTTGCGCAAATATCCACTGCTGTGGCTAAGTCGAGCTCTGATATTTCGGCTGGTAATTTAAAAACAGAAGGGGGCGATGTACTTATAAGCTCAAAAGGGCAAGCTTACCGAAAAGATGAATTTGCAAACATTGTAGTTAAAAATCAAAGCGACGGTACAGTAATACGCTTAGGTGATATAGCAAACATTAATGATGACTTTGAAGAGACCCCAGTACGCACACGCTTTAATGGTAAACAAGCCGCCTTTATAGATGTATACCGCATAGGGCCGCAAAGTGCGATAGATGTCGCAGATGATGTAAAAAACTACATAGAGTCTAAGCAAAGCTCCTTACCACAAGGTTTTGAATTAAGTTACTGGGATGACGACTCTCAAGTTGTAAAAAGCCGTATTGCTACGCTAACCAGCAGTGCCCTTCAAGGGGGCATTTTAGTACTGGCTTTGCTAACCCTATTTTTACGCCCAGCCATCGCATTTTGGGTGTTTATTGGTATTCCTGTTTCGTTTATGGGCGCATTTATTGCGATGCCTATTTTTGGTGTAACCCTTAATATAATGAGCTTATTTGGCTTTATTTTAGTACTGGGTATTGTGGTGGATGACGCCATAGTAACGGGGGAGAACGTTTATACTCATTTAAAAACCGCAGAGTCGGGCGAACAAGCTGCCATTTTAGGCACGCAAGAAGTAGCAACACCAGTTACCTTTGGGGTACTAACAACCGTAGCGGCTTTTTTACCTTTAGCGTTTATTGAAGGCGCGCGGGGTGCCTTGTTTGCACAAATTCCGGTGGTGGTTATTCCTGTATTACTGTTCTCATTAATTGAGTCTAAGTTTGTGCTGCCAGCTCATTTAAAGTACATAAAACTACGTAATCAAAAAACAAAATCATCAAAGCTTGAAGTACTTCAGCAGCGTTTTGCAGACGGATTTGAAAGCGCTATTTTAAAATACTATCAGCCTATTTTAGCTAAAGCATTGCGCTATAAATTAGCGACGGTGAGTTTGTTTGTTGGTGTGTTTTTTATAATTTTAACTTTAATAACCAGCGGTTGGACTAAGTTTGTATTTTTTCCGCGTATCCCAAGCGAAACCGTACGAGTAACATTAACCTTGCCCACAGGCACGCCGTTTGAAGTTACCAATAAATATGTAATGGATATGTCGCAAAAAGCGCAGTTATTGCAAGACAAATACCGCGATGAAGATACCGGCGAAAGCGTTATATTAAATATTTTAGCCTCAACCGGTGGCCGTGGTGGCGTGTCTAACTCAGGCAGTGTGCGCTTTGAAATAACTCCTGCAGAGAGCCGCGACTCAGACATTGGGTCACGTGAGCTGGTAAGTGAGTGGCGCGATTTAATAGGGATTATTCCTGGCGCCGAAAGCGTAACCTTTAGGGCCGAAATAGGACGCAGCTCAGACCCTATAGATGTGCAGTTAAGTGGTACATCGCTCGATACGTTACAAAAAATTGCCGAAAGCGTTAAAGCGCGCTTAAGTACTTACCCAACCGTATTTGATATTGCCGATAGCATGTCTGATGGTAAAGAAGAGTTGCAAATAGAGCTTACCGAGCAAGGTTTTGCTTTAGGCTTAAACCGAGTTGATGTAGCAAACCAAGTTCGTAACTCGTTTTTTGGCTCGCAGGTGCAGCGTATTCAACGCGGGCGTGACGATGTACGCGTTATGGTACGCCTACCTATTGAAGAGCGTCGCTCTGTAGCCGACTTACAAAATATACTTATTACTACGCCTACGGGCGGCTCGGTGCCACTTTCGCATGTAGCTACATTAATTGCAGGGCAAAGCCCATCTACGATTAACCGAATAGACCGCTACCGCACACTTAACGTGACTGCCGACATAGAAAAAAGCAATACCAACATGACCGCGCTGCAAGCCGACCTAACTGAGTATTTAGATGAATTAATGCAGCAATACCCAGGTGTTGATTACAAGCTAGAAGGTGAAGCTAAAGAGCAAAGAGAGTCGTTTGGCTCGCTTGCTTGGGCATTGTTATTTGTATTTTTTATTATTTACTCACTATTAGCGATACCGCTTAAATCCTACATGCAGCCAATTATTGTAATGAGCGTTATTCCGTTTGGCATGATAGGCGCTGTAATAGGGCACTGGGTTATGGGGATGGAGTTAACCATTATGAGCTTACTTGGTATGTTGGCACTTATTGGTGTGGTGGTTAACGATTCACTTGTGTTGGTCGACTTTATTAATAAAAAACGCAGTGAAGGCGGCAAAATTATTGATGCGGTTAAACTTGCAGGGGCTGCACGTTTTCGCCCAGTAATGCTCACAAGTTTAACCACCTTTATTGGTTTAATGCCGCTACTATTTGAAAAGGCGACACAAGCACAGTTTTTAATTCCAATGGCAGTAAGCCTTGGCTTTGGTATTGTGTTTGCTACGTTTATTACGCTTATATTAGTGCCAGTAAACTATATGCTGATGGAGCGTTTTCAAAGCTGGTTTAGATAAATAACGAAATGTGTTCTAGGACTAAGCTGTGGTTGATTAATATCAATTGCAGCTTTTTTTTTGCTAAAAATTTATAAAGGTAATAAAGGGTATTTAAAAACAGGGGAGTAGCAAAAAATGCAAAAACAGAAAAATAAGAAAAGTGTTCCCCAAGCGTGCGGTGTCCGGCGTCAGTCCTGAAACCAGAAGGTTTCAGGGCGGAAAGCTGCGGTCTACCGTAGGCTTCTCGGTACATGCCGAGCTTGCACAATAGTAGACGAACAGAAATCCTGGTATAAAATTTATCGGCTCAGGGACTTAACCAAACTCCGGCACCCCAGGGAACAAGTTCAGTATATAAGACATAATCCATTCCTTAAACCCCAAACGTAAAAAATTGAACCGTTCGAGCATTTTTCGCCCGCTGGTAACTCGCTATTTACTTATCATGCTACTTTTTGAGCAGGATCATACAATTAATTGGAGTTGCTTTTTATCGAGTGGTAGCATTGCCTTAACTAGCAAAGCGAAGATATAAACATGAGCGACTTACCAGATTACCAAAAAGCCCAGCTGCTTTTAGAAAAAAACGAAATTTTTGTCTCACCGGCAGAAGCGCACGGCGTAATTAGTGGATTACTAGCGTGTGGTTTAAGTATTGATGACAAAGAATACTTAGGCCTATTAAGTGATGTATTTAATGATGGCCAAGCGTTTAGCAACGACCTAAAGCAGTTTTTTGGCACCATTTATAAGCAAGTGGTAGCAAGTTTTAACGATGAAGCTTTTGCGTTCGATTTATTTTTACCAAGCGATGATGAAACACTCATCGATCAAGCCAATGGTCTCGTATCATGGGTTGCAGGGTTTATGCTTGGATTTGGTTTAAAGCAAAAAGATTACGGTAAGTTATCGGCAGATGTAAAAGAAGTTATTAGCGATTTTAGCGAAATTACACGCCTGGATACCATGTTTGACGAAACCGAAGAAGACAGCCAAGCCCTGCATGAAGTGATTGAATATGTACGTGTATCGGCATTGCTTTGTTTTGCCGAGCTTGGCAAAGAAAAAGCACCTAAAAAAACACTACATTAATCTAAATAAAACGGGTTGTTAAAGCATGGTTGAAATACAAAAGTCAGAATTTAAAGCACGCCGTGAGCGTTTACTTGCGAAAATGGATGCAAATAGTGTGGCCATTATTCCTGCGGCCAGTGAAGTAACTCGTAGCCGCGATACGGAATATGCATTTAGACAAGACAGCGACTTTTTTTACTTAACCGGCTTTAACGAACCCGATGCCGTTTTAGTGCTGTGTAATAACAGCGATACGCCAAGTACGTTATTTTGTCTTGATAAAGATAAACTGGCCGAAATTTGGCACGGCCGCAGAATTGGCTTCGAAAAAGCTAAAAATGAGTACTTATTCGACGAAACTTACGCATTAAGTGAGCTAACTGAACAATTATTAGATTTGGTTAACGGTCAGCAGATTTTATTTTATGCACAAGGCGCTTACCCAAGTTTTGATACCAAAGTATTTACCTTGTTAAACACACTTCGCAGCGCGCCTAAAAAAGGCTATCAGGCACCGAGTACGATAAAAGATGTGCGTGGTCTTATTCACGAAATGCGCTTGTTTAAATCGCCAAGCGAAGTAAACATTATGCGTGAAGGCTGCGAAATAAGTGCCCGTGGGCATATGCGCGCAATGCGTTATTCGCACCCTGGTGCTACTGAGTTTCAGCTAGAGGCAGAGCTGCATCATCATTATGCAATGAACGGAGCCCCGCACCCAGCGTACGGCACCATTGTTGGCAGTGGCGATAACGCTAATATTTTGCACTACACGCAAAATAGCGATGTGCTAAAAGATGGCGACCTAGTATTAATTGACTCAGGGTGTGAGTTACAAGGTTACGCTGCCGATATTACGCGTACTTTTCCGGTTAATGGCAAGTTTAGCGAACCTCAAGCCGCGCTTTATAACATTGTACTTAAAGCCCAAGAAGTGGCTTTTGAAGAAGTTAAACCCGGCGGGTTTATGTCGCATGCCAATAAACGTGCAATGGAAGTAATGACTCAAGGTTTACTTGATTTAGGTATTTTAACCGGCGACTTTGATGAGTTAAGGGCAAAAGGTGCCTGTAAAGAATATTACATGCACGGCCTTGGCCACTGGTTAGGCCTTGATGTTCACGATGTAGGCGATTACAAACAAAACAATGTTGAGCGCGCATTTGAGCCAGGCATGGTTTTAACCATAGAGCCTGGGCTTTACATTAGTGAAGATTCAAACGCACCGCAGCAATATAAAGGCATTGGTATTCGTATCGAAGATAATTTACTTATTACTGAGTCAGGGCATGAAAACCTCACCCTGAGTGTGCCTAAAACCATAAACGATATAGAAGCATTTATGCAAAGTGCAAAAAGCGCATAAGCTTGGAGAAATAAAGTGGCTAAGCAGTTTGATGTCGTTGTTATTGGGGGCGGGCTTGCAGGGGCAAGTTGTGCGCTAAGCATTGCTAAAACAAACCCTTCACTCACTATTGCTGTAGTAGAAGCAAACCAAGTAACGGGCGATTACCACCCAAGTTTTGACGACAGAAGTATTGCTCTTGCACAGCAGTCGGTTGAGTATTTACAGCAGTTAAATTTATTTGAGCCAAGTGCGCCATACACAGCAGCAATAAAAAAAGTAAGCGTGTCGGATCGTGGTCACTTTGGTAAAGCACATATTAGTTGCGACGAGTTTGCTAAACCGTCATTAGGTTACGTGGTTGAGGTAAACCCGTTTGGCCGCGCACTTTATCAGCGTTTAACGCAAGCGAGTATTGCACTTTATTGCCCCGATAGCGTAAGCGCTATTAAGCAAAGCCTAAACAGTAATGAGGTTACTTTACAAAGCGGCGAGCAACTCAATACTAAACTACTGGTTATTGCTGATGGTGCGCAATCTCCAACCCGTAACTTACTTGGTTTAGGCTTTAATACTCAGCCCTATGAGCAAGGCGCTATTATAGCCAATGTTGAAGTAGCAGGCGGGCATAACAACCATGCGTATGAGCGCTTTACCGAGCACGGCCCGATGGCACTTTTACCAATGAGCAATAACCGTTACTCATTAGTGTGGTGCATGAAACAACAGCACGTTGAGCAGCATACCGTTTTAAGTGAAAGCGACTTTTTAAATGCGCTACAAAGTGCATTTGGTTACCGAGCAGGGCAATTTACAAAAGTGGGCACACGCACAAGCTACCCGCTGGTTTATGGCCAAGCTGAATCATTAACGGCGCATCGTACAGTAGTCATTGGTAACGCTGCGCATGCTATTCACCCTATTGCAGGGCAGGGCTTTAATTTAGGCCTGCGTGATGTACAAGTACTTAGTAATTTAATTGCAACAAGTAAAAACGAGTTAGGCTGTTATGCGTTTACCCGTGAGTATTCACTAAAGCGTAGCAGCGATATAAATACCGTAATGAGTTTAACCGATGCACTGGTTAGGCTTTTTTCAAACTCGTCACGGGTATTAGCGCTTGGGCGCAGCATTGGGCTTTTCTCAATGGATTTATTTCCCGTATTAAAAGCACCGTTGGCCAAGCAGCTAATGGGGCAAGTTAAACAAGGTACACGTTTATGAAGCAAGCACAGGTTTGTATAGTGGGTGGTGGCTGCGTAGGCTTAACCCTCGCGTTAGGACTCGCTAAAGCCAATGTAAGTGTTGTGGTGTTAGACGCCGCGCCAAAGCAATTACCGCCAAGTGATGAATACGCCTTGCGCGTAAGTGCGCTGAGTATTGCAAGCCAAAACCTGTTTGAGCAATTAAACGTGTGGCCACACATAATGGCAGAGCGAGCGTGCGCATATACGCATATGGACGTACGCGATGCCGACAGCTTTGGTAAAATAACCTTTAATAATGAGCAACTTGAGCTTGATCACTTAGGCCATATAGTTGAAAACGATATTATTCGTTTTGCACTTATAAAAGAGCTAGAGCAACAACCAAGTGCCACGTTGATGTTTGATACTGAGTATCAACAAATACACCAAAGTGAGTCTGATGTATTTATAACCCTTAAAAGCGGTGAGCCTATTATTGCTAAGCTGCTGGTGGCGGCCGATGGCGCAAATTCGGCTATTCGTAAACAATTTAATATGGCGCTAAGCTTTAAAGATTACGACCATCATGCATTGGTTGCTACGGTTAAAACCAAAGAGCCACACGCAAACACCGCACGCCAAGTGTTTTTACCAACTGGGCCACTGGCTTTTTTACCCCTTAGCGATGACAACACCCATTCTATTGTGTGGTCTACCAGCCCTAATCATTGCGATGAATTGCTAGCAATGGACGACGCTACTTTTAATAAAGCTGTAATGGCAGCCATAGATGGCCAATGTGGGCTGTGTGAAGTGCAAAGTAAACGCGCAGCATTTCCACTTAAAATGCGCTACGCCCAGCAATGGGTGAGCGGCAAAGTGGTATTAATGGGCGATGCAGCTCACACCATTCACCCACTTGCAGGGCTTGGTATGAACCTAGGCCTAAAAGACGCCGCGTATTTAATTGAGCTACTGACCAGTGATAGTAAAGAGTTTGCGAGTACCCGCACGCTTCGCGATTATGAGCGCACCCGTAAGCTCGACGCGCAAAAGCACATAGCCATGATGCAGGGGCTTAAAGAATTATTTGAAGGGGCCAACCCGGTTAAAAAGCTGATACGTGGAGTCGGGCTATCACTCGTTGATAACCTAGGCCCAATAAAACACCTATTCGCCAAAGAAGCGATAGGCAAATAACGTAGGTTGGGAAGAGCGAAGCGAAACCCAACGTATAAAGTAAAGTAGTTAGTTTTTAGCTATCAGCTTTCAGTAAAGAAAAACCGATGTTTAGTTTAAACATCGGTTTTTTGTTTTTAAGTGGCTTTAAACAGATTAAAAACTGCGCTTTTCACGCGAGCAAGCTTTGCGTCTACATGCAAAGTTTAACACTGAGCTTAATTTTACCTGTAGGCATTTAGCTTGCTGACGCGACGAGCGTAGCGCGTAATTACTATCGTTAGTTAAAAAGCGCTTTGCGTTAAATTAGTTACAAATTGGCTTGCGCTTCATTCACCATATCTTGTAGTGCATCAATTAACAGTGGGTCGCGCGAGTTTTGTTTAGCAAGTTTTAGTGCATGCTTCATGCTAGTAACAGCCTCTTTAAACTGTTCGTCAGCCGTGTACCCTTGCGATAACCGCATGTGGGAGTAAGCAGCATTAGGGTAATCACGAGTAAAGTGTTTAAGTGTAGTTATCGCTTTTTTAGTGTTATCAAACTTTTGCTGGCTGTGGGCAAACTCTACGTACACATCTTGTGGAATTTTAAGCTCAAATCCGTACTTATCGCTCAGTGCTTGGTAGTAACTTGAAATAAGCGATACATCGGCAAATTTTCCGTGCTCGTCAGTCACGTTAAATATTAGGTCACTAAATAAGTGAATTAGGCTATCGCTAAGGGCTGGCAGTATAGTGCCCATATGAGTAAAAGTAGGGTAATGCTTATATTCCCATTTTAGCTGTGTGGGCATTTGTTGTTCTAAATTTACTAACGTATTTAATGCGCCTGTATAAAAACGTGCGCCTTCACTCGCTACACTAATAAATAACTCTTGAGTGCCTTTAGGGTTTTTAGTGTATTTAATAATATTATTTTTTAACTCTTCGTCACTCCACCAACTATTTGGGCTTATAGCTATGTAGTTGTTAAATAATTCAGGCTGATTAACTAAAGTGTAAAGCGCTAATGTACCAGCATTAGAGTGACCAATTAAGGTGTTGTAGCCGTTAGTTGAGTAATTGCTATTTATGTAGGGCATGAGCTCGTCAGACACAAATTTTAAAAAGCTGTCGGTTTTCCCAGCATCAGGCCATTTATTTTTTACAAAGGTTTGAAACTCAGTTTTCGGCTCGTCATCTACTTTAGGTAAGTAATCACGCACGCGGTTAGTTGTATCAATACCAACAAGCATGGCATTAGGTATTTGTTCGTAATCAACTAAGGATTTTATAACACCTGACGCCGTATGAAAGTGCTCAACACCATCTAGTAAATAAATAACATAAAGCGGCTGATCGTCTTTTACAGTGTCAGGTATGAAAATTCTGATAGGCCTGTCTTCGTTAAGTATTTTTGATTGTAAAATGATTTTTTTACCAACGGTTATGTCGGTTGTAGCAGTGTCTGCGTGGCTTAAAAAAGAGGTACTAAAAGCAAGTGTAAATACAAGTGATAGTAAGAGCTTCATAAATATCCTTATTAAATAATGTGTTGCTTAATAATTGCACGGCTTTAGGTTTGAGTAAATGTTTATATTTTAGGCGCAAATGGAGGGGGTAAGTAATTAAAAGCTGCGCTTTTTACGCAAGCAAGCTTTACGTCTACACACAAACCCAACGCACTTATCGTAATTCGGCTTGTTGATATAAAGTGAACGCATATTAATATCCCCCTGATAGCTTTAACACTTATCTATCAAAGCTTAAAAAACCTGCTTGCTTAATTATCCATCTAAGCGTAAAATGCGCGCTCATTTCGGCTTTTACACTATTAATTCCTTGCCTTAAACCGACCGGCCGAAACGGTAGAAGGCTCTATTAACCGTAAGGAATATCCATGCGTCATTACGAAATCGTATTCATGGTTCACCCTGATCAGAGTGAGCAAGTATCTGGTATGATCGAACGTTATACTGGTTCTATCACTGAAGCTGGTGGTACTATCCACCGTCTTGAAGACTGGGGCCGTCGTCAACTGGCTTACCCAATCAACAAGCTTCACAAAGCTCATTATGTTCTTATGAACGTTGAAGCACCTACTGAAGTAATCAGCGAGCTAGAAACTACTTTCCGCTACAACGATGCAGTGCTTCGTAACTTAGTTATGCGTACTAAAAATGCAGTAACTGAAGCGTCTCCTCTTGCAAGAGAAGAGAAGAAAGAAGCACCAGCTGCTTAATTGTTTTGAGTCCTAGCATGGCACGTAGTCAGCAGTTAGTGTAATGGTTAGCCCATATATGAATCAGCTGGTTATATCGGGGGTTGTTTGTAAAACACCCAAGTTTAGCCAAAGCCCTGCAGGCATACCGCATTGTATTTTTGTTGTAGAACATAAATCGATGCAAACCGAAGCAGATCTTAACCGTAATAGTTACGTTAGGCTTCAGGTTGTTGCCAGTGGTAAGCAAATGCAACAACAGACTCAACATTTGCACGTTGGGCAGGCATTGCAAGTGAGTGGTTTTTTAAATCGCCACGAAGGTCGTAACGGCCTTAGCCAATTGGTTTTGCATGCTCAGCATATAGAAAGAATTATTTGAGGAATTAATCTCATGGCACGTTATTTCAGACGTCGTAAGTTCTGCCGCTTTAAAGCGGAAGGCGTACAACAAATCGATTACAAAGATCTAGCTACTCTTAGAAACTATGTTACAGAAAGTGGCAAAATCGTACCTAGCCGTATTACAGGTACTAGCGCTAAATACCAGCGCCAGCTAGCAACTGCTATTAAGCGTGCTCGCTACTTAGCCCTTCTTCCATACACTGACTTACATAAGTAAGCAGCGGATTAACAGTTTTTAAAAGGTGTAGAAACATGCAAGTTATTCTACTAGATAAGATCGCTAACCTAGGTGGCCTAGGTGACCAGGTTGTTGTTAAATCTGGCTTCGCACGTAACTTCCTTTTCCCGCAAGGTAAGGCAGTTCCTGCAACTAAAGCAAACATTGAAACGTTTGATGCTCGTCGCGCAGACTTAGAAGCGAAAATCGCTGAACAGTTAACTGCAGCACAAGCACGCGCTGACAAACTAGAAGCATTAGCAGAAGTTACTTTAGTATCTAAAGCTGGTGACGAAGGTAAGCTATTCGGTTCAATCGGTACTCGTGACATCGCTGACGCTATCTCAGCTGTTGGTGTTGAAGTTGCTAAATCAGAAGTTCGTTTACCTCACGGTACTATCCGTGAAACTGGCGAATTCGACGTTGCAATCGCAGTACACTCAGACGTAACAGCTACTATTAAAGTAATCGTTATTGCTGAAGCTTAATTTTTAATTAAGCCCAAAAAGCCGTGCTTTTAGCGCGGCTTTTTTGTATCTAAAATTCCTCTTTAATACCCATCTAATAGATCTATATAAAATTATTTAACTATTTTTATTATTAGTTTAAACCTTTCTTGTCTGTCTTTGCGTCTTAGTAATCAATACACTCATTAATACACGTTTTTAAATAAAAATAATTAAAAGGCGACATCACGGATGTTACACACAAAACCCGAGCACACGCCCCTATGCGACCTTGCACTCATTGAGCGTGTTAAAGCGGGGGATCAAAATGCTTATAAGGCATTATATGAGCTGCATATAAAGCGTGTTTACGGTTTATGTTTGCGCTTATTGGCCGATGAAGCGCACGCTGAAGATGCCGCCCAAGAGGTATTTGTGCAGGTGTGGCATAAAATAGCGCAGTTTGACGGGCGCTCACAATTTTCTACTTGGCTATATAGCGTAGCAAGCAACATTGCGATTAGTTATGTACGCAAGCACAAAAGCTGGTTAAACAAAGTTGTGAGCATAGAACAAAGCGGTATGGATGAGCAAAGCGCGCAAAGTTGTAAGGGATTAAACGGGTTAGATAAATTAATTGTTCGCCTACCAGAGCGCGCCCGCATGGTGTTTGTTTTATATGCTATTGAAGGCTACCGCCACGAAGAAATAGCCCAGCAATTGGGAATGGCATTGGGGTCGAGTAAGTCGCAATATCATCGTGCAAGGCAGTTATTACAAGAGTGGTACGAGTATGAGTAAACAAAATTTTGATGACTACTTAAACGAGTCTTTAAACAATTTAAATAAAGACATAGCGCCCAATAAAGCACTTTGGCAGGGCATTGAGCACGCCATAGTGACAGCTAAGCCACCTGCTGTTAAAGCGCCATTATGGCCTAAATTGAGCGCTATTGCTGCGTGCAGTGCAGCGGCGTTATTAGCAATAAATATATTTATGAGCAATAACGAGCCAAGCCAAGTGGCTGCTATGAGCGATTATTTTAAAGCGCAAAAGCAAAGTTTATTAGTGCAGTACAAAAACCAAGATGCACTTACCAATAACTGGCAAGCACAGTTACAAGAGCTTGAAGAAGCAGAGCAAGCAATTAAACAGGCACTTGAAAACGAGCCACAAAATCAGGCATTACTGACCATGTTGGCGCAAGTTTACCAGCAACAACTCGACTTAATTAACAAGGTGCATGCACCGCGTTGGCAGCAAATATAGGGGAATAACATGAAAGCAATTTTACTTGGGCTAAGCCTATTACCACTGAGCGTTTTAGCGGGCGAAAAAATAGATAAGCAAATAGAGGTACCAAGCGGCGGCACTATTTTTATTGAAAACCAACGTGGCGATGTAAACATAACCGGCTGGGATAAAAACGAATTTAAAGTCTCCGGCGAGCTTGACGACAAAGCAGAAGGGTTTGAGCTTAAAACGACAGGCGATAAAACCGAATTTATAGTAAAAATGCCACGCAATTTGGGATGGGGTAACAATGGAGATGGCTCTAACTTAACGGTATTTATGCCAAAAAGCAGTCGCTTAGAATTTGCTGGCGTAAATGTGTCAGTGACTGCAAAAACACTTAAGAAAGGCGCTGAGGTTGATGTTGTTAATGGTGAAATTACGGTAGATGACATTAGCGGCACTGTTAAATTAAGCACCGTAAATGGCGATGTAAACGCACAGAACTTAAGCGGCAATATTCAATTTGAAACCGTAAACGGTGAAATTAACGATAAGCAATCAAGCGGAGAGCTGCGTTTTAGTGCCGTAAATGGCGATATTAAATCAAGCACAACCGCAAACGACGTACGATTAGAAAACGTAAATGGCGATATCGATTTTACATTATCGAGCATAAAAAGCTTACGTATTAATACTGTAAACGGCGAAGCTGAAATACACATCAGCGAGCTGCTAAAAGGGGCTGATGTTCGCTATGAGTCGGTAAGTGGTGATGCTGATTTTTACTTCCCGCAAAGCGTGTCGGCTCAGTTTGAGATTAAAGCTCATGCCAATGGTAAAATTATTAATAAAGTAACCCGCGATAAAGTGACTAAAGCTAAATACGGCCCTTCTAGTGATTTAGAGTTTAGCGCAAATGGTGGCAGCGCAAGTGTTGAAATGGATACTATAAGCGGGCGCATTGAGCTGCGAACTAAATAACGCTAATTAGCGTTGATGATTACAAAAAGCAGGAAAAGATTTCCTGCTTTGCTATTTGCACAGCCCCGCCAAGTCGATAGAATAGAGCCATTCAATTTTAGTACTGTGAAGTTATGGCCAAACCAGATAAGCAAGTCGATACCCTTAAAGTCCCTCCCCATTCAATAGAAGCTGAACAATCTGTTTTAGGTGGCTTAATGCTTGATAACCAAGCGTTTGACCGCGTAGCAGAGCTGGTTGTTGCGCAGGACTTTTATACCCGCACGCACAAGTTAATTTTTGAGGCGATGACGGCGCTTGCTGAAATTGGCGATCCGATAGATTTAATTACAATTTCAGAAAGCCTTGAAAAAAATAATCAACTTGCTGGTATTGGTGGTTTTGCTTACTTAGCTGAAATAGCTAAAAACACCCCAAGTGCTGCCAATATCGATGCATACGCCAATATTGTGCGTGAGCGCGCGGTAGTACGCGAAATGATTGGCGTAGCTAATGAAATAGCCGAAGCTGGTTTTAACCCAGAAGGGCGCACCAGCCACGACTTATTAGACTTTGCCGAGAGTAAGGTATTTAAAATTGCTGAGCAACGTACAAAAAGTACCGAAGGCCCGCAAAGCATTCATAACATTCTTGAAAAAACCGTCGATAAAATCGAAGAGCTATACCAGTCGCCGCAAGACGGTGTAACCGGTGTAAGCACTGGGTATGCTGATTTAGATAAAATGACAGCAGGTATGCAGCCTTCTGATTTAATTATTGTTGCAGCACGTCCGTCGATGGGTAAAACCACCTTTGCGATGAACCTTGCTGAGCACGCCGCAATGACGCAAGACAAGCCTGTGCTTATTTACTCATTAGAGATGCCCTCTGAACAAATTATGATGAGGATGTTGGCATCACTTGGTCGTATTAACCAAACTAAGGTACGTACTGGCCAGCTAGATGATGACGATTGGGCACGCCTTTCATCAACTATGGGGCTGTTGATGGAAAAAGGCAAAATGTATGTTGATGATGCATCGGGGCTTACACCTACCGATGTGCGTTCACGTGCAAGACGTATAGCGCGCGACCACGGTGGTATTAGTATGATCATGGTCGATTACCTTCAGTTAATGCGCGTACCTAGTTTATCAGATAATCGTACTTTAGAGATTGCCGAAATATCGCGTTCATTAAAAGCGCTCGCTAAAGAGTTACAGTGCCCGGTTATTGCGCTTTCGCAGCTAAACCGTACGCTAGAGCAACGTGCCGATAAACGCCCAATTAACTCAGATTTACGTGAGTCGGGTTCGATAGAGCAAGATGCCGATTTAATCATGTTTATATACCGTGATGAGGTATACAACGAAGACAGTACAGAAAAAGGCATCGCCGAAATTATCATAGGTAAACAGCGTAACGGCCCAATTGGTAAAGTGCGCTTAACCTTCCAAGGGCAATTTTCTCGCTTTGATAATTACGCGGGGCCAGCAGTTGATGATGAATACTAATGCGCCTTGCCACTGCCGAAATTAACCTAACCGCCCTTGCGCATAACTTATCGCAGGTAAAACGTTTTGCGCCAAATAGCAAAATAATGGCGGTATTAAAAGCCAATGCGTATGGGCATGGTTTAGTAAAAATTGCCCAGCACTTAAATAGTGCTGATGCATTTGCTGTTGCCCGAATTGATGAAGCCCTCGCACTGCGCGCCGGTGGTTTAACAAAGCCAATAGTACTGCTTGAAGGTTTTTTTAATAAAGCCGACTTACCTATTTTATTGGCTAATAATTTTCAAACTATTGTGCACGACGAAAACCAGCTTGCAGCAATAGAAAATGCCACCTTAGATGCGCCAATTACTTGCTGGCTAAAAATAAACACCGGCATGCACCGATTAGGTATAGCACCGGAGCAGTTTGACGCGTTTTATAGTCGCTTGCAGCGCACACCCAATGCTAAAAGCACCATTAATTTGATGACCCATTTTTCGTGTGCCGATGATACGCACAATACTAAAACGGCGCAGCAAATTAGCTTATTTGATACGCTTGTAAAGGGCATAGACCAAGCGCATTGTTTATCAAACTCGGCCGGTATTATAGCTTGGCCTGCAGGACACGGTGATTGGATACGCCCAGGACTTATGCTTTATGGGGTGTCGCCAATGGCAAACTGCACAGGGCAAGAACACAATTTAAAGCCCGTCATGCGTTTAACCACAAAGGTGATTGCAGTGCGTGATGTTGCCGCCCATGAGCGAGTAGGGTACGGAGGCCGTTGGCAAAGTGATAAACCGACCCAATTAGCCGTAGTGGCTATGGGTTATGGCGATGGCTATCCGCGTCATGCCAAAGAAGGCACACCGGTTATGATTGCAGGGCAGCGTTACGGTATTGTAGGCAGTGTGTCTATGGATATGATAAGCATTGATATAGGCGAAAACGAGCACAATGTTAAAGTAGGCGACAGCGTTACAATGTGGGGGCCGGAGCTTCCGGTTGAAGAAATAGCCCACTGCGCCGATACTATCCCTTACGAATTACTGTGTAATATTACACCGCGCGTAAGTTACGAGTACCAGCGATAGTTAATAAGTGATATTTATTCTTTAATAAAGTAAATATCACTAAAGCCCATACGGGCAAATTCTTGGTCACGAAAGTTACGTACAGCCGAAGAGCCTTTTGAGGTCATTTCTATTTGGCGTACCATGTTTAAGTAGTTGGTTAAATCAATACCTTCGGCAGCGGCAATAGCTTGATACATGTCGTGGTATTTGTCTTTTGCGAAGTTAATTTCGCGCGGTTGGTTTTTAAATGTATAGGTTATTCTGCGTGCCATAATAAGCTCAGCTAATTGAGTGTGAGTGTAATTTTACACTGTATTGAACTGGCATTGAACGATTTGTTGAAATCAAATAATTAAAAGTAGAGTTTAAAATGAAATTATCAGTAGAGATCAGTAAATACCCACTTCATCAAGATTACATCCCGTTTATTAAGGGCTTTATTGACCGTTTAAACGAATACGACAACTTAAAAGTGATCACCAACACGCTTTCTACGCAAATTTTTGGCGATTACGATTTAGTAATGCAAGTGCTAAACACTGAAATTAAACGCTCGTACGAAGAGTTTGGTAAGGCTATTTTTGTTTGTAAGTTTTTATCTGGCGATTTATCTCCAGAGTAATCGCCTTTATTTAACGTGTATTAAAAACGGTAACCGCACACATGGATTTTTTAACACAAACCTTAAGTGGTTTTACAGCAATGTCGCATTGGGAATATATTGCGGTAGGGTTGTCTATTGCTTATTTGTTACTGGCAATAAAAGAGAGCCTATGGTGCTGGCCTGCCGCTTTTTTTAGCACGCTTATTTATACCATAATGTACTGGAATGGCGCGCTGCTTATGGAGTCGCTACTCAATTTTTATTACATGTACATGGCTGTATTTGGCTGGATGGTATGGCGCAAAGGCAAAGCAGATAATATTAGTATTACCTCATGGTCTACACAACGCCACGCCATTCTTATAGGCGCTACGAGCTTAGCGGCCATTATTATTGGCTATGTAATGCAAAACTACACCCACGCCGATTTTGCCTACCTAGATAGCTTTACAACCTGTTTTGCGGTGGTAACCACGTATTTGGTTGCTAAAAAAGTACTCGAAAACTGGCTGTATTGGATTGTTATTGATGCGGCCTCTATGTATTTGTATTACGAAAAAGGCTATTACCCAACGCTCGCGCTATTTATTTTTTACACTATTATGGCCGCGTGGGGATTTAAAACCTGGTACGAAGAGTACGAGCAAAGCCAAGCTAAGCCATTAGCGCAATTATAACGCATGCACCGTAATCCAAATATTGCCGCGTTATGTAGTGAGTTTGTGGCACCTGAACACGTGCTACAAACCACTAAATTAGTGAATGGTTTAAGTAACGACAATTACCTAATAAAAACCGCACAGCAAAACTACTTATTAAAATGCTACAAATCACATTGGCCTAAAATAGGGCTACAAGCCCAAACTGCACTTAGCCAACATAACGTTTGCCCTAAACCCATTTGGCTCGATAAGGCTAACAGGCGAGCTGCATTTCGCTATATTTGTGGTGATATTGCTACTAATAATTACAGTATTGACCTAGTTGAGAAGTTGGCACGCGTTCATAGTTACCCTCTAGCTACACAGCCAATGGATATTGCAAAAGAGCTTGTGTATTACGCTAATAGCAACATATATCAACAGCACAGCCGCTTAATTGAAGATACGCTAAGCGCCATTAATGACATGCCCTACAACAGTGGCTTTTGTCATAACGATTTAGTTAAAGATAACCTAATAGTAAATTCAAGTGGCATGTATTTGATTGACTTTGAATATGCGCAAACAAACGACGTGTATTTTGATTTAGCGGCACTTGCGGTTAGCTTAGAGCTAAATGCGCACGCAGAGCACACTTTGCTTGAGCAATATAGCGCCCAGCAAGCAATACCCAGTGAGTTTTATTGCGCTTATGACAAGCTACGTTACTTTAAAGTGGTGTTTTTGGTGTTGTGTATAGGGTGGTATGAGCAGCGCGACATAAATAATAAGGCAAGCACATTACGCGCGCAGCTAAATAAGTTATTAAACGAGATACAAGATTAAAGCCCGCCAAAACGCGCGGCAAGCTCTTTGTACTTTGCTACTTCGTCAGCATCAAATTGGGGTTCACCGTTTTCATCTTCAGACTTGGCAATAAGCAAGCTCTCACGAGCAAGGCGTTTTACCCGCTCGGCTTTTACACCTAAAAACTCAGCCACTTGCTCAGTCGACATTAAACTCATAATTACATCCTCTATATAATCCGTAAGCATTCAGAACATGTTGCCAAACGGTTACTATTTTTTTATCGAATACCAATAAATAGCTTGTTTTTGGCAAGTTGTGAAGTGTTTTATCAAAAACAGTTTGATTTATAGGCATATAACTCAATGATGCTGGTATTTATTTAAAGATCTCTTTATTATTGCCAGTGCTAAAGCATTGATATCGCGAGTTAGTGTTTTGGCAACAAATGTGCTTTTGTGGTGAAATGGATATCACGTGGTCCACCTTGTGGTGAGCTATATAAAACAAGCGCAGTAATAGTGAGCTTATAATGCATTTTTGTAAGTTCACATTACAACTTAAGGTAATTATCCTCTAACTCATTAGTAGTTATGATTATTGGCCGCCCGTAGCTCAGCTGGATAGAGCGCACCCCTCCGGAGGGTGAGGCCAGAGGTTCGAATCCTCTCGGGCGGGCCATTTTACAAATCACTTCAATATTATTTATCTTCCATACCTTACACCGAAAAAGCCCCCTTGAGGAAATATGCGCTTAAATGCATATTTTTGTATTAATATATAATAATTATTCATATACTTGTAACAAATGTAATTTACTCTTGGATGTTAGACTAAAACTCATAACGTTTTGGCTGTGTTTTATTCTAAAGTTATGCTCATTAGCTTTTGAATCATAGGGATATTTTTTATTCATTTATTAACCTATGTTTTGGCGGCCTATTCGTGTATACAATTTTTAATATTTATTGGATTAACTCTGTAAAACCTGTAATTACAGCCTCAGTATTGATTGCTGTTATTTTGGCAATATTTTTTGTCGATACATTTTGCTCAATTAATATCTCTATTCCTGTCTTTTATATTGTTGTTATAATTTTTTACTCTAATAAAGAATCGCTACAGCGAGTATATGGCTTAAGTGCAGCCTGTATGCTGCTAACCGTTTTAGCCTTCTTACTTGGCCATTATAACAACATATGGTCTATCGAATTTGCCCACTGCTTTGTTAACCTAGTTGCTATTATTAGCACCACCTTTTTGATCAGAAAAAACAAATTAAAAAGTGAAAAGCTACGCTACAGCGAAGAGCTTTTAACGCAAACTCAAGAGCTGAGCAAAACAGGCAGTATTCGCTTCGATTCCCCAACAAAACAGGTTACTTGGTCACATGAAACGGCCCGTATTTTTGATTATGATTTAACTAAACAGCCAACCTTGGCATGTATTTATCGACGAGTACATCGTGCAGATATAGTTAATTTAAAAGAAGCGTTAACTGAATTTAGTGATGAATCATCCCTTGTTTCTGTGCAATTTAGGCTAATGCTTTCAAATCATAAAATTAAATATGTTTGTATGCTGTTAAAAAGGGTACCCCATGGCGATACAAGCGCTGTATACATTGGCGCAATTCAAGATATTACAAAGTTTAAGTTAAATGAATTTGCTAAAACCAAAGCCCAGTCTGATCTGGCTCATGCAAACCGTGTAAGTGTGCTTGGAGAGCTGACGACTACGCTCGCCCATGATATTAATCAGCCGCTCTCAGCAATTACTATAAATAGCGAAGCTGCAGGGCGCTGGCTTGCGCAAAGCCCGATAAACACGCACGAAATAAAACAAAATTTACTTGGAATTAATAAAGGGGCTCAAAAGGCCAGTGACATTATTCAGTGCATTTATGCACTTGCTAAAAAATCACCTATAGATAAAACCTTAGTGCCAATTAATAGTATATTTAGCGAATCATTTGCCCTTATGGATGGGTTAATTAATAAAACAGATGTGGCAATTGATTATCAAGGGAACTCGGCTGATTGCGCTTTATTTGCTAATAAAGTGGCTCTTCAGCAAGTGATAATTAACCTCTTACTTAATAGTATTCAGGCGTTTAAACATGACCAAGCAGATAAAAAAATTAGTATTACGGTACAAATAAATGGCCCAAATATAGAGATAACAATGAAAGATAATGGACCTGGTTTTAAAAGTGATAGTGCGTCAAAATTTTTTAATGCGTTTTACACAACCAAAAAAAATGGCATGGGAATGGGGCTTACTATCTGCAGCACTATTATTAAAGATCATAACGGGAGCATTAAGATTAGTAACAATCCAACAGGGGGAGCATGTGTCATATTAAGCCTAAAGGCTCAATGTGATGGGGGAGAAGTATATGAATAAGCCTTTAGTAATCGTGATTGATGATGAGCAAGCAATTCGTGAGGCTATAGGCAGCCTTGTGCGCTCTGTAGGATTAGACTTTTGCGGCTATGGTTCTATTCACGATTTTAATGCCACTGTAGATCAAACTCGCCCTAGTTGCCTAATTTTAGATGTGAGAGTTAATTTGGATAATGGGCTAGATTTTCAAAATAACTTAAAGCAATTAGGCTTACAAATCCCCATTATTTTTATAACGGGTTATGGCGATATTGCTATGTCGGTTAAGGCAATGAAAGCCGGTGCTATCGACTTTTTAACTAAGCCTTTTAGAGAGCAAGATTTACTTGATGCAATAATGCAAGGCCTACAAAAAAGCCAATCGCATCTAAAGCTGCTGCAATTACAACAAAAATATAAGCAGTTAAGTATGCGAGAAAGAGAAGTAATGAGTATGGCTGTAAGTGGTTTACTTAATAAACAAATTGCATCTGAGCTTAATTTAAGCCTAATAACAGTAAAAATTCACCGTGCGAATGCGTCTAAAAAAATGCAAGCCAGTTCATTTGCCGAATTAGTAAGAATGAACGAAATGTTACTTTCTTCGATGAATGGTTAATGAATAAATGCCTAATAAAACACCTCATTAACTTTAGGATCAATCACCCTATACCAAGGTATAGGCAGTACATACGCACGTACAGATACAGTAACATTTGAGTACAATTTTCATTATAAAGTTTACAGCGTAGCATTGCGCACAATTTAAACTACTGTGAAATATAATGGATATTAGAAAAGTAAGCATCGCAAAACGAGCTGTATTATTTTGCGCATTTTTAACATTAGTATCATGCCTAATTGGTAGCGGTGCTTTTTTTGTTTTATCTAAAGTTAACTCTATAACGAACACCATTAATGAGTATTGGGTGCCAGGCCTTATACAAGCGCAAGAGCTAAGTAATGATATTGCGAGTATTCGCTTAGAAGGTCAGCGCATTCGTGCCACAGAGCTCTCTTCAGTGATTGCCACGAGTAAACAAATTATTGTGCAAAACGAAGCAAATATTACAACCACCTTATTTACTTTAAAAAATGTACATAATGATCCAGAAAAAACCGCAATAGCTAATCAGCTCAGTACTGCGGTTAATACTTATTTTCAAAGCCTAAATGAGCTTATTGGCAAAATAGAAAACAACTCGCTAAGCCAGCAGCGCTCAATAGAGCTCAATAAAGAGCTGGCTGTTAAAGGCAGTGAGCTATACCGCCACTTAGGCGCGCTTATTAAATATAATGAAGTGGGCGTGAGCAAAGCAACTCGCTCTGCGGATCAAACATTTAATAACGCAATCATAATTCTTGTTGGTGTTATTTTAGCCGCTGTGATAATTAATATATTGCTGGGAATGTTATTTATTCGCAGTATTGTTACTCCACTAAATCAGGCTGTAATACTGTTAAATAGCATTTCACAGGGCAATTTAAATAACCAAATTGAAATTAACGAAGCACATAATGACGAAACCAGTCTGCTTTTTCATAGCATGCGCACTATGCAGCATAACTTATCAAGCATGGTTGAAAAAATTACTTTAAGCTCACAAAACCTGTCCTCAGCTGCATTTCAAATTAATGAAGTGATGGCGCAAAGTAATAATGATTTACGCTCGCAAAGTGAGCAAATAGATCAGTCTTCAGAATCAATTTCGCAAATGAATATTGCGATTGACGAAGTTTCGCATAATGCCAGTGTCACCTCGGCGTTATCGCAATCATCCGATCAAGATGCGCAGCAAGCAAAGGCTAATTTAGATGAATCAATGCGTGCAATTTCTGAGTTAGTAAATGAAGTATTAGCCGTATCTAGCAGCACCAGCTCACTTGAAAAAAGCACAGATGAAATAGCCAGTGTTTTGGTCGTTATTCAAAGTATTGCCGATCAAACCAACTTACTTGCACTTAATGCCGCTATTGAAGCTGCTCGTGCAGGAGACTATGGCCGCGGTTTTTCTGTTGTTGCAGAAGAAGTGAGATCGCTTGCTCATCGTACGCAAGAGTCTACTAAAGAGATTGAGTCGTTAATTAGTAACATTCAACACCATACCAAAAACACCGTGGAGTCTTTAAAAGAAAGCTCGCAAAAAGCAAGCTATACCCTCACTCAATCTGAGCAAGTAAGCACCTCACTTGAGAAAGTAACGCGGGCAATTAGTGAGATAAACGGTAAAAATATTGTGATTGCTACAGCCACAGAACAACAAGCTATGGCAACGAAAGAGCTCAACCGAAATATAGACAATGTAAAAGAGTTATCTACCTCTACGGCCAGTGGCGCAAATCAGACATTTGTTGCTACGCAGGAACTTAATAATTTAGCGGCAGATCTTAATGATGCTGTGATGAGCTTTAAAATTTAACTGTTAAGGTTATAAATACATGAATAGCATTATTGGTGTTGAGCTAGATAAAACTAAACCTAAGCTAAATATAAAGTCGTTTTTAGTTAATAAAACCTTTAAGTGGGCAAGCTTTTGGGGCGGGACATTACTGTTACTTTGCTGCTTTTTGTACATGAGTTATACGCAAATTCAAAAGCACACCATAGCGCAACAGTACAATCTTAATTTAGCATTAGAGTCACGTATTTATGATGGTCTTATTTTTCCGCGTTTAAGCTCGCTAAGAAAAATAGATCAGTTTATAAATCAGCAGGTGATTTTACAAAAGCAAGAAGTGTTCGCTTATAACCAGTCGCTGCAATACTCACTGGCAAATATAAACGTATACAACGCGTTAGGCGATATTGTCCTTGGGGCAGAGCACGTAGAGCTTGAAAGCTTTATTAAAGCAAAACCGCCTTTGCGTGAAACGTTATACGCCGATCAAGGCAATAACTCTCTGCATATTATTATTCCTACACAAAGAAGTGGCGAGTTGTCGGGCTGGGTCTCTACACAAATGCCACTGGATGCAATTACTGCACTTTTTGCCTCTATAGATGTGGGTAAGCATGGCATATTAGCTATACGTTTAGATAATACTTATAGTGATTTAATCCACTACCCACGCCTTTTACCTAGCTCTGAGCAAAACTACCCTAAGCTATTAGATAGCATGGTGAGTACGTCAAACTCAGGCACCTTAAAAAGTGCTGATTACTACGATAAAAAGAACCGTTTATATAACTATAAGCGCATAGGCGACACCGCCCTTTACCTAGTCACCGGCTTAGCAGTAAAAGATTACTTAGCTGAGTGGATTATTTATGTATACATAGCCATTGGCCTAAGTGGTGCTATGTTGTTTTTAGTTTATTGGTTTAATAACAAGTTAGGGTTATCGGTAAAGCGTGAATACACCGCACTTGAAAGTTTAAAACTACACGAGATACAAACCAAGTTATTGCTCGATAGCATAGGGCAACCAATTATTATTGTGAATTTAGACGGGGGATGTCGCTATTTAAATAAAGCGGCTTATAAACTCACGGCTATAGCTCAAGATGTGGTTGATGCAAATTACACCCTAAACGAGTTGTTTGGTCATAACGCGACATTTATACCTAGCTTGCTTGATAACATAAATAGTGCAAAAGAGTTCTCGGCTGAGCTATTAGAGTACACGAATGATCACGGCCATACCTTTTCGTTAGAAATTAGAGCGTACCCAAACTTACAAGAGCAAAAGCTGCTTGGCGCATTTATTAGTGTTCACGATATATCTGAAAAGAAAGCCGCAGCCGAAAAGCTAGCTTATATGGCGATGCATGACCCATTAACAGGTTTAATTAACCGCTGGAAGCTAACCGAAGAGTTTGATAAAGCTGTTGCTAAGGCAAGTTACACGCACCAGGAAGTTGTGCTCATTTTACTTGATTTAGACAACTTTAAAGCGATTAACGACTCATTAGGGCATGGCGCAGGCGATTTAGTGTTAGTTGAAGTGGCAAAACGTTTGCAGCAATTTAATAATGAAAGCCATTTTATATCGCGTTTAGGGGGAGATGAATTTTTACTATTGGCCAATACTCAAGGGCTTGCTCAGCTAAATATTTTATTAAAAGAAATGCTATTTTTGTTTAATACCGCATTTGTAATTGACGACTACCAAGTTGTTATTACGCCTTCTATTGGCGTTGCGCGTTATCCAGAGCATGGAACAAGCTTTGAAGAAATGCTAAAAGCGGCTGATCTTGCGCTTTATGATGCAAAAGACAGTGGTAAAAATGCATATAGTTTTTACGCACCGCATATGGGTGAAGAAGGGGTTCGTAAGCTTTATGTGCAAACACAATTAAGGCAAGCATTTGAGCAGCAAGATCTGTATTTAGACTACCAACCACAGTTTGATATAAATAGTCGTAAAGTTGTTGGTGTGGAAGCCTTATTACGCTGGAAGCATGCAGATCTTGGGCAAGTTTCACCTGCTGAATTTATACCGGCAGCAGAGCGAAGTGGCTTGATTATTCCTATTACGCAGTGGATTTTAAACCAAACATGCGAGCAAGCCGCAAAGTGGGAAGCGCAATATAGTCAAAAAATTGTATTAGCTATTAACTGCTCTGCGCATCACTTTACACAGGGCTGCCTTGTAAGTGATGTAAAGAGTGCGTTGTCTGAGTCGGGGTTAAGCCCTGAACTACTCGAGCTAGAAGTGACCGAATCGGCATTATTAGAATCATCAGAAAAAGTAACAACTATTATTTCTGCTCTAAAAGAGCTTGGTGTTAAATTTGCGATAGATGACTTTGGTACCGGTTACTCTAATATGGCTTACTTAAAGCAATTTGCCGCTGACAAATTAAAAATTGATCGTTCGTTTATCTCTAGACTTGATAGTAAAAGTGATGTTTCTATCTTAGAGGCCATTATAACGCTTGCTCATAATTTTAATTTAATAGCGATTGCAGAGGGCGTTGAAATGGAAAGCGAACTCAAAACTTTACAAGATAATGGCTGCAACCAAGTACAAGGGTTTTTATTGTCAAAGCCTATATCGAGCGATTCAATACATAGTATGTTGGCAACACAATGTAATGCTTAATACTTAATATAAAATAACTAGGTTTGTACTTTTTAGTATGGTTCTAGTTATTTATTATTTGCTAAATCTCAAAAAGTAGACTTTTAGGGTTAAACAATGCTATTTAGTAGGCATATTTAATTGTAGAAAACGCTTCTGCCATGCTCATCGCGTTACCCATTTCAGAGCTCACCCCAGGTATGTTTGTTGACAGTGTTACCAAACAGCATGAAGGGCTCAACAGTATAAAAATAAAAACCAGTGGCTTAGTGCGAAACCAGGCAATTATAAAACGCTTAGTAACCGAAGGCGTTTTAGAGCTGCTTATCGACTTTACCAAAGGCGATGCCGCCATACCCGATAAGTACAAACCTAAGAGTGCGCCCTCACAAAAGAGCACCACATCAAGCAGTAAAACAAAGCCACCCGCTGTAAAACCTGCGATTACCCTTGAGCAAGAATTTGCCAAAGCTAGCATCAACTTTGAGCAGCATAATCGCAAGCTGCAAGCTTTGTATGGTGATGTAACCACAGGGCTGTCGGTTAATTTAAAGGTGATTGATGAAATGGCTAACGATATAGTCAGCTCGGTATTTAGAAATACCAGCGCAATGACCATTTTAACCCGCATAAAAGACAAACATAGCTACAATTGGCGCCACATGATTAACTGCGCTATTTTCACCGCCGTGTTTGCTAAATATTTAGGATATAAAGAAGAAGCCGTGCAGCAGCTTGCTATGGGCGCGTTACTTCACGATTTAGGCCAAGCTAAACTCCCGCAGGGGATTATTTCTAGGCCAAGTAAACTCACTAGCAGCGAAATGGATATTATTAAACGCCATGTGGCTCAAGGTTTAGGTTTGGTTAAAGGTGAAAAAGGCATTACTCCCCTAATACTCGACATGATAGTTAACCACCATGAGCGATTAGATGGCTCAGGCTATCCGCGTGGTATTACAGCTGAAAAGCTTAGTCGCCCAGCGCGCATGATGGCAATTGTTGATGTGTACGATGCGCTAACAGCCGATAGACCGCATCAAGAAGGGGATGAACCCATTAATGCGCTGCGTTATTTGTTGGCTAACAAAGAGCTATTTGATGCAGAGCTAGTACAGCACTTTATTAAATGTTTAGGTGTGCACCCAGTGGGCACTATTGTTAAATTAACCAATGAGCGATTAGCTCTCGTGCTCGAGGGCAATAAATCAAATCCCATCAAGCCTAAAGTTAAGCTATTTTATAATGCTAAGCATGGGCACCACGTCACCCCTAAAGACTTAGACTTAAATGAACCTGATCAAAGTATTAAAATAGTGTCGAGTATCAAGCCACTAGACTATCAAATTAATTTGGCTCGTTTGTTAAAAGAGCACTTGTTGAATTAGCTTTTTTACAGCGTTTAAGTTTTTCGCGTTTAGCAGAAATATAAGCGCCTAAAAAACAACTCGCCATTAACGTTAGCCATAATAATGTTCCTTGCTGTACATGCAGTGCAATACAGCAAAAAGCTAACGACACTAATGCATTTAGCATGGCCCCTAACCAGTAATGGTTTACGGGGTTATCGCATTGGCCGGCTTGTGTACAGGCACAATAGTTTGCTTTATAAAAACAAAACACACTGGCGCCACAAAAAATGAGCCCTGCAATAATAAGTAAAATGATCACCTATTTGCTTCCTTTGTGATTTTGTAATGA
This sequence comes from Pseudoalteromonas sp. S2893, assembly GCF_005887105.1. NCBI lineage: Bacteria > Pseudomonadati > Pseudomonadota > Gammaproteobacteria > Alteromonadales > Pseudoalteromonadaceae > Pseudoalteromonas > Pseudoalteromonas sp. S2893. The sequence goes on from NZ_PNCY01000001.1 coordinate 74,316, forward strand.
GTTTAAAATGCAGGGAATTACAAGTCAATCTAAATGATAATTAATTACAGTTAGAGTATAAGCTCTAATAACACATTTCTGCTCCGATGAGTTTTAAATAGTTGTTAAAATGTAGTTAAAAAACGTGTTTTTTGGTGTTTTTTGTCGCTTTGTTACAGTTTTTTATAAAAAATTAAGGTAGTGTAGCCAAGTTTAAAATCCTAATAACAACACATAGATACCCAAACGCTTGTTTGGTTAAGGACACAACAATGAAATTTTCTAAAACTCTAATCGCAGCTTCGCTTGCGTTAGTATCTGCAGATACATTTGCTGCTGCGTTTCAGTTAGCTGAGCAAAACGCATCAGGCCTTGGCCGCGCATACGCCGGTGAAGCATCTATTGCAGATGATGCGTCTGTTGTTGCTCGCAACCCAGCATTAATGACTTTATTTAAAGATAAGCAATTAAGTGTTGCAGCAATCGGTGTAGTACCAGATGTAAGCATTGAAGGTGAGTCTACTAACAACGGTATAGACCCAAGTGCGTTAGATGACGATAGCATTGCGCCAAGCGCAGTGGTACCTGCCGCTTACTTTACTATGCCGTATAACGATAAAGTATCAGTAGGTTTTGGTGCGTTTTCTAATTTTGGTTTATCTACAGAATTTAACGATGACTACGTAGCGGGCCAAATTGCAGGCGAGACAGAAATTTTGACCGTTAACTTTAATGCAAGCGTTGCATACAAAGTAACAGAGCAATTTAGTTTTGGTATTGGCTTAAATTACATTTATGCAGATGCAACGGTAATTCGTAAAGTAGGCGCTAATACAAGCGGCTTTGATTTTGGTGCTGATGCAGTAAACCTTCAAGGTGACGACACAGGCCTAGGTTTAAACGTTGGCTTAATGTACCAACTAGACGAAAATAGCCGTTTTGGTTTCAACTACCGCAGCGAAACAGACATCACATTTGAAGGTGATTTCTCAAACGACCTACCAGTAGCAGTAGGCGGCACCGGTGGTGCACAACTACCAGGTTCTGTAGAGCTAACGTTACCTGCTATTGCTGAGTTTTCTGGTTCTCACCAGTTAGATGAAAAACTAGGCTTACACTACAGCGTATTATGGACAGGTTGGAGTAGCTTTGAGTCACTAGAAGCACAAGTAACTGCACCAACAGGCGACAAGTTTGTTGCTTTTGAAAAGCAAGAGCAGTTTGACGATGCATTCCGTTACTCTATCGGTGCTGATTACCAATACAACGAAGACTTACTTCTTCGTGCAGGTGTAGCGTTTGATGAGTCGCCAGTATCACAAACTCACCTGTCTATCTCTATTCCAGATACTGACCGTTTTTGGTTCTCGTTTGGTGGTAACTACGCAATCGATACACAATCAAATGTTGATTTAGGTGTAAGTGTTGTTCGTGGTAAAACACAGAACTTTACTGAAACTGATGATTCAGGCAGCCAATGGGGCTTTGAGTCAAAAGGCCATGCGGTTGTAATTGGTGCTCAGTACAACTACAAATTTTAATGTAGTTGTGCCATGTGGTTAATCGCAGGGCACAAAAAAGCCGCTCACTTTAACAGTGAGCGGCTTTTTTAATGCCTGCTAAATTGCTTTAGCAGGCAACTAAAATTATAAGCTTTCTATTTTAGTTTTTTGCTCAAGTAGCTTGGTTTTAGCATCAGTGAATTCAGCGAGCTTCGCGTTCTCTTTTGCAAGTACGGCTTCTGGTGCGTTATTTACAAACTTTTCGTTAGCCAGCTTGTTTTGCACTTGGGCTAGGCCTTTTTCTGCTTTTTCGAGTTGCTTGTTTATACGTGCAAGCTCTGCTTCAACATCAATTAAGCCCGCCATGGGGATCATAATTTCAAGGTTGCCAACATAGGATGTTGCACACGCTGGTGCATCGTCTTTGTTTTCAAGCAGGGTGAACGATTCAAGTTTAGCAAGCGAGGCAATAAATGACTCGTTCTCGTTAATGCGGCGCACATCATCGCTTGATGCGTTAGCTAGTAACACGTTAAGTGGCTTACTTGGGCTAATGTCCATCTCACCACGAATAACACGAATTGCTAAAATAAACTGTTTAACCCACTCTAAGTCGTCCATAGCTTGGGCATCAACGTTTGCTTCATTATAAACAGGGAAGCCCTGTACCATGATGCTGGTGCCTGCTGTTTCAAGCCCTGCAAGTGGTGCAACGCGCTGCCAAATAGTTTCGGTAATGTATGGCATCATTGGGTGCATTAAGCGCAGTAGGCTTTCTAGTACCGTAATGAGTGTATTACGTGTACCACGTTGCTGTGCTTCATTGCCTTTAAATAATACCGGCTTAGTCAGCTCTAAGTACCAATCACAGAACTGGTTCCAAGTGAATTCGTAAAGCGTGTTAGCCGCTAAATCAAAGCGGTAGTTATCAAGATGTTCAGTGTAGGTTTTAACCGTTGCTTCAAACTGACCTAATATCCAACGATCGGCTAATGAGAACTCTTTTTGTGCATCGTTGAAGCCACAATCTTGCTCTTCTGTGTTCATTAATACGTAACGGCTCGCGTTCCATAGTTTATTACAGAAGTTACGGTAACCTTCTAGGCGGTTCATATCCCAGTTGATATCACGGCCGGTTGATGCCATTGCTGCAAGGGTAAAGCGAAGCGCATCGGTACCGTGTGCCTCAATACCATTTGCAAATACTTTGCGCGTGTCTTTTTCAATTTTTGCAGCAAGTTTAGGCTGCATCATGTTACCGGTACGCTTTTGTACTAAATCTTCAAGCTCGATGCCGTCAATCATATCTAGTGGGTCAAGTACGTTACCTTTTGACTTAGACATTTTATCGCCGTTGTCATCACGTATTAGGCCAGTAACATACACTGTTTTAAACGGCACTTGTGGCTTACCATTTTCATCTTTTATAAAGTGCAGCGTCATCATGATCATACGCGCAACCCAGAAGAAAATAATATCAAAGCCCGTTACTAACACGTCAGACGGGTGGAAGGTTTTTAAATCATTCGTGTTCTCTGGCCAACCTTGCGTTGAGAACGTCCAAAGCGCAGATGAGAACCAGGTATCAAGTACGTCTTCGTCTTGGCTTAGCGTAACATCATCGGCAATGTTGTTGTCGCGGCGTACTTCAGCTTCATCACGGCCAACGTAAACGTTGCCTTCGCTGTCGTACCAAGCCGGAATACGGTGACCCCACCAAAGCTGGCGTGAAATACACCAATCTTGTACGTCGTTCATCCACGAGAAGTACATGTTCTCGTACTGTTTAGGCACAAACTGAATGTCGCCATTTTTAACGGCATCTTTAGCAGGCTCTGCAAGTGGCGCAACACGTACATACCATTGGTCGGTAAGTAGTGGCTCAATGACCACACCAGAGCGGTCGCCGTAAGGTACAGTTAACGCATGGTCTTCGATTTTTTCAAGTAAACCAAGTTCTTCAAATTCTGCGATAATCGCTTTACGCGCAGCAAAACGGTCTAGGCCGTGCAAGCGCTCAGGAATTGGCGCATCAAACTCAAGCTCTTTACCGTCAAAGGTGTATGTTTCACCTTGGCTTAGAATGGCAGCGTTTTTATCGAAAATATTGATCATTGGCATTTTATGACGCTTGCCAACTTCGTTATCGTTAAAGTCGTGTGCAGGGGTGATTTTTACACAGCCCGTGCCTTTGTCTTTATCAGCGTGTTCATCTGCAACAATTGTGATACGACGATTTACGATAGGCAGTAAAATCTCTTTACCAATTAAATCTGTGTAGCGCTCGTCATCTGGATTAACCGCAACACCTGAGTCACCTAGCATGGTTTCTGGGCGTGTTGTTGCTACGACAATGTAGTCTTTGCCGTCTTGTGTTTTAACGCCATCAGCAAGTGGGTAGCGCAGATTCCACATGTGGCCTTGTTTGTCTTTGTTTTCAACTTCAAGGTCTGAAATAGCGGTGTGTAATTTTGGATCCCAGTTTACTAGGCGCTTACCGCGGTAAATTAGGTTTTCTTTGTGAAGACGTACAAAGACTTCTTTAACCGCTTCAGATAAGCCATCGTCCATCGTAAAGCGTTCACGGTCCCAATCAACCGATGCGCCAAGACGGCGAAGCTGTTTAGTGATAGTACCGCCAGATTCGTTTTTCCATTCCCAAATTTTATTAATAAAATCTTCGCGGCCTAAATCGTGACGTGTTTTACCTTCTTCAGCGTGTAGTTTACGCTCAACCAACATTTGCGTTGCAATACCCGCGTGGTCAGTACCTACTTGCCATAATGTGTTGTTACCTTGCATACGCTTAAAACGCGTAAGGGTATCCATTATTGTATCTTGGAAGGCGTGGCCCATGTGCAAGCTACCGGTGACATTTGGCGGCGGGATCATGATCGAATACGGTACGCCTTGGCCAGATGGCTTAAAGTAGCCTTTTTGTTCCCAGTCTTGGTATAGCGACTGTTCAATATCTTGCGGATTGTAGGTTTTATCCATTACACAGAACCTTAAATAAGTACTTAAATTAGTTGGTTAGCTTTATCCTAAACGGCTAGCTATTAATCTCTTGCGTGCTGATATTGGCACCAAGTTGGCGCAGCTTTTTAAAGCGCTCACGAGCGGCTTGTTTAGCTACAGACTCTACTGGTACAAAATCAAAAACTTGGCTAAAACGCCTAATAAAATCAGGCAGGTTAGTAGCTAAGTTAATTAAAACGTTACGTTTGCCAACAGGAGGCGTGGTGCCTATTTCTACTGGTGCGCCGGCTTTAGGGCCTTCGCCTTGCAGGTTATGCGGCACAAAACTGTCGGGATCAAATGCCCAAATGGTTTCGTCAATGGCATAGGCGGTGTGTTCGTTATCTACAAAAATAAATACACGATGCCCTAATCGATACTGCTCTGCGGCAATTTGAGCTGCTAAAGCAAAATGATCATCAGCCTGCGCTTTAGATTCATCTTGTTGCTTTAGAACGAAAAATTGAGCATTCATGTTCATTGTATCGGGGTTTCCCATGACATTGAATGTGCACATAGTTGATACACATAAATTAAGAGGCAGATTTTGCCATATAACGGGGTTTGCTTCAATTAATACACAGATAATTACAGCAATAAAAAAGGCGCCAAATGGCGCCTTAATACAAGTTAAATAACCTAAGCTCTGGTTAAAATATTTTTGCCATAGGGCAAATAAATTTAACGCTGTTAGCGCTAAAAATACCTGCTGAGTGGCTTTTCTAAATAAGGCTCAGGTTAATTAGGTTATTAGTCGTGCGTAGCTTCGCTTACACCCGCTCGGTTTAATAAATACTGAGTAAGCATAGGAACAGGGCGACCCGTTGCACCTTTTTTAGCGCCACTGCGCCACGCGGTACCGGCTACGTCTAAGTGAGCCCAGTTATACTTTTTAGTAAACTTAGATAAGAAACACGCTGCGGTAATAGTACCAGCAGAGCGCCCACCTAAGTTTGTAAAATCGGCAAATGGGCTATCGAGTTGATCTTGATAGTCATCCCACAGTGGTAACTGCCATGCACGGTCGCCACTTTGCTCCGACGCTTTTAATAAATCATGCGCAAGTGGGTTGTGGTTTGACAGTAAACCTGTTGCGTGTGCACCAAGGGCAACAATACATGCGCCTGTTAGTGTTGCTACGTCAATTACTGTATCTGGGTCAAAACGCTCAACGTAAGTTAACGCATCACATAATACTAATCGGCCTTCGGCATCAGTATTAAGCACTTCAACGGTTTGCCCCGACATTGTTGTTAAAATATCACCAGGGCGATACGCGTTAGAGCTTGGCATGTTTTCACAGCCGGCTAAAACACCAATTACGTTAATAGGTAGCTGCATTTGTGCCAGTGCGCGCATAGCGCCAATTACACCGGCTGCGCCGCCCATATCGTATTTCATTTCATCCATGGCTTCGCCTGGCTTAATTGAAATACCGCCCGAGTCAAACGTTAAACCTTTACCTACTAGCACAATAGGCGCTTGCTCATCGCTTGCACCTTTGTAGTTAATAACCGACATAACCGATTCGTTATCACTTCCGCGACCAACGGCTAAGTACGAGTTCATACCTAGTTCGGCCATTTTTTCTTCGCCAATAATATCAACGGTAATGTTGTCAAAATTGCTAGCCAGCTCTTGCGCTTGTTCGCCTAAATAAGCAGGGTTACAAATATTAGGTGGCATGTTGGCTACGTCTTTACATAGCTTACTACCTGCGGCAATGGCTAAGCCATGCTCAATGGCGCTTTCACCAATGGTCAGCTCGCGACGTGTTGGTACGTTAAACACAATTTTACGAAGTGGACGACGAGGGTCTACTTTTTTGCTTTTTAGCTGGTTAAATGTGTATAGGCAATCTTGTGTTGTTTCTACCGCTTGGCGAACTTTCCAGTAGGTATCACGACCTTTGACGTGTTGCTCTGTTAAAAAGCACACCGCTTCCATTGAGCCGGTTTCGTTTAAGGTATTAATTGTTTTAGAAATTATTTGCTTATATTGCTTATCATCAAGCTCGCGCTCTTTACCACAGCCAACAAGCAATACGCGCTCGCTTAAAACGTTAGGTACATGATGCAATAATAACACTTGCCCCGGCTTACCTTCTAGGTCGCCACGGCGTAGTAAATTTGAGATATAACCATCGCTGATTTTATCGAGTTGTTCACCAATGGGGGATAACCTACGTGGTTCGTAAACGCCAACGACAATACACGCGCTGCGTTGTTTTTCTGGGCTACCACTTTTTACGTTAAATTCCATTGTTACTCCTGGTTGTGAGTCATATACGTTATTAATTGGGGCTAAAAAAATAAAATCTAGTCTTCGCTACGTAACTTATGTAGAGATAATCTTAATTTTAGCTGATTTTTTCTGACTCTTACTGTGTAATTGAACTTTATATGTTTAAGGGCTACTAATGCAACAATATATCGTGCACTTAGGTAGGATAATTAATTTTGTTAGCTTATAATAACGACTTATTTACCAGATAAAACTGGGTAAAATAGCTACTTTATTATCAAATTATCACTATTGTAGTGAAATTCTATGTTTAACAGGGGCGAGCATTGCTTATTTTTCGTTATTTGACCGTTGAGGTTTTAAAATCGCAGGTCGCCGTATTTTTAACTTTAATGACCATTTTTGTGTCACAAAAGTTTGTGGTTATTTTAGGAGATGCTTCTGAAGGGAGCATTCCTGCCAAATTAGTATTATCGATGATTGCGCTTAAACTGCCGCAATTAGCTTCGCTGATCCTGCCATTGAGTATATTTTTGGGCATTATTTTAGCTTACAGCCGTATTTACGCCGACAGCGAAATGACCGTTCTTAAAGCCTGCGGGGTGAGTGAATGGTATGTGGTACGCGTTACTTTAATTTCGAGTGTGGGTTTGGCTATATTAGCCGCCTCTCTCACCATGTACCTTGCGCCGTGGGCGAGTGAGCAAGAGTACCAGTTAAAAGAGCAAGCCAAAGCCGATGCGGGTTTATCTGCGTTAAGGGCTGGGCGGTTTCAACAAACCGGTAATGAAAAAGCCGTGGTGTTTATTCATAACATTGAAAACGGTGGTAAAGAGCTAAACAAAGTATTTGTAGCGCAGCTGCCGGATACCGAAAAAGATGATCTTGCACGTTTAGTGTATGCCGAACAAGGTGTGGTGGTAGAGGCAATAAATGGCGAGCAACAATTAGTGCTAACCGATGGCAAACGCTACGAAACCGATGGCAAAACACCGGCTCTTAATTTAACGCAGTTTGATGGCTACAGCGTACAAATACGCGAGCAAGAAATAGAGCATCAGCGCCGTAAATTAGAAGCAATACCTACTAATCAACTATTGCCACTCAATACCTCTGAATCTATAGCCCAGTGGCAGTGGCGTATTGCAATACCGCTTTCTATTCCGTTACTAACGTTAATAGCAGTACCGCTAAGTGTGGTTAATCCGCGCCAAGGTAAGTTTGCTAAATTAGTGCCAGCCATTAGCTTGTACTTAGGTTATTTTATCTTACTCAATGCTGCAAAATTTGCCGTAGAAGATGGCAAAATACCGCCTTCAATTGGTTTGTGGTGGATTCACTTGAGCGCTTTATTTATAGGTAGTTTATTAATTATAAAAGGTCGCCCATTGGGCGCTTGGCTTAAAGCCGTTGTAACAAAACGGGAGTTAAGCGCATGATGAAAACACTCGATTGGTACTTAGGCCGCAGCATTTTACAAACCACCGGATTTGCTTTGTTGGTGCTAGTAGGGATTAGTACATTAATTAAGTTTATTGATCAGCTAAAGTCGGTTGGTCGTGGCAGTTACGATTTAATGACCGCAACGCTTTACACCTTTTACAGTATGCCGGGCGATTTAGTTATATTCTTCCCGATGGCCGCGCTTATTGGTGGCTTAACTGGCTTAGGTGCATTGGCTTCAAACAGTGAGCTTGTGGTAATGCAAGCTGCGGGTATGTCGCGCTTGCAAATTATAGGTTCGGTAATGAAAACCGCCGTGTTTATGGCTGTGTGTATGATGGCTCTTGGTGAGTGGGGCGCACCAGAGGCGCAACAGCACGCCAAAGAAATGCGTAATCAGGCAATTTATGGCGGCGATGTATTCAATGCACAAAAAGGCGTATGGGCTAAAGATGGCAACAATTTTATTAATATTGAAGATGTAGATCAAAACGGCCGTTTAAACGGCGTGCACATGTATCAATTTGATAAGTCCCTCGATTTAACTCAAATAACCAAAGCTAAAGTGGCCATTGGTCGTGATGAAGGTTGGTTATTACGCGATGTAAACAAGGTTCATATTAGTGATGAGCAAATAAGCAGTGAACACATTGATGAAGAGTTTTACCCTTCGCAATTAACGGGCGAAAAGCTTGGTGTTGTATCGGTAAAGCCTGAGTCGCTTTCCTTTACAGGGCTTTGGTCGTACTTAGGGTATTTACAGCAAAATGAGCAAGATACCAGCACCTATGAGCTGGCCTTGTGGCGTAAGCTAATGCAGCCAGTTTCTGTTGCCGTAATGCTACTGGTTGCACTGTCGTTTATATTTGGCCCGTTACGTACCGTTACTATGGGTGCGCGTATCATTATGGGTGTAGTAACGGGAATTGTATTTCACTTAATAAATGAGATATTTGGCCCTGTGGTAATGGTTTATCAAATACCTGCTATTATAGGCGCGGTATTGCCAAGTATACTATTTATAGGCTTTGCTACGTACATGATGAATAAGCGGGTATAGCCGTTATAAGCGCTTATTTAATACTAAAAAAGGTGACCTATGGTCACCTTTTTTGTTTTTATAACGCGTTATTCAAAAACTATTAGCAGTCAGCTTAATTAAGTGATCAATTTTGTGGCTGGAAAAACATCTTGATAGCTAGGCAAAAAAATCGCTATTTAGTTGCTCTCGTCAATTGCTCCTGCATTGCTCTACCTTCTGCATCCATGTAGTCGTAAATGAGAATTTTTTACGCAGGTAGCGACAAGTTAGCCCCGCAAAATGATTAAGTATTATTGCGCATTGGTATAAATAGGTATTAATCTAGCTCGTGGTAAATACGTTTGTTTTCTTCTTTTGTAAGAGTAATTACCTCAGTTTTTGAGACATAGTCTTGCAGCGCTTTTTTGTTTTTAAAATCAATTAATACCACAAGATTACCTAAACCAAGCAGGGCACTTAGGCTGCGAACAATAGACTGCGGCCAACTAATTAAGTTTCCTTCACTAGTTTGTACTTTTAAACGCCATGCGCGCATGCCAATAGTTTGCCCGCTTTTAGTCCAAAAATAGCCAAAAAATACTAAAGTAACAATAACAAGTAAGGCACTTCGAATACTCGACAGCAGCAGTGACTCTTGAATAAGTGCCGATACATCTTCAGCACCATTTAAACTAATAACATCAAGTGAAATAAGCCCTTGTACGGCAAACAAATAGAGCACAACCGTTAACATAGCAAACGCAATAATAGCTAACGTATCATAAACTAACGACGCAAAACGACGCCAAAAACCAGCTCGTGGAAACTCACCCGACATAAATACACTCTCAATGTTAATATGCGCGCTAGTTTAGCAAAAAAGCTCACAAATACTAAGCGCTATAGTTCAGTGATATACCTTGGCGTTATTATTAGCTGTATTTAATACTTCAACCAGTAAACGACATTTTGCACAGGCTGTCTAAATGTTAAGCGGTTGATCAGGCTAATGTCATAAAACGCTTGCTGCCACCCCTATTGTTTGTATAATGCTTGGCATAGAGACGAAGGCACATAAATAATCCTTAGCTCTAAAGTGGTTTTTCTTTATCTTCTCGTGTTTAGAAGGTTAAAGAAAAATGATGCCAGCGTGATGAAATTGGTATACATGGGGGATTCAAAATCCCCTGCCGAAAGGCGTGCCGGTTCGAGCCCGGCCGCTGGTACCACTTTTTACAGCCTCTGCTAGTTTTAGCAGAGGTTTTTTTATGCCTGAAATTTGTGTTGGGACGGACTCGAGCGCCACTCAGAGTGGCGCTAATATCAGTTACAGTCCGTCCGCTGGTACCACTTTTTATGACCCTAACCAAATTGGTTAGGGTTTTTTTATGTCTGTAATTTGTGTTGGGACGGACTCGAGCGCCACTCAGAGTGGCGCTAATATCAGTTATAGTCCGCCTGCCGGGTGAGAGTGAACCGAAACGAAGTTTCGCAGTTACTCGAAGTGAGTTAATGGATTAACGATGGATACTGCTTCAGGATGAATTAATTACTCTTACTTCATTAAAATGGGCTTATATGAGCTTTACTTAGCACTGCGCACGCTTATTTAGCTTCTAAAAACGCGATGAACTCTCCAGCCGATACATACCAAATATCATCTTTATTTGAGATTGTTTGAACGAGCTTTTCGGCGTAATCCCAGTTGTTATTTACTGTGTTTTTATCAAATTCCCACGAATGACCCAAAATCATCATTACAGTGAGCTTATTGCTTTTAAGCGCAATATATTGCTCTATTAATGGCATTGCTTTTGAGTGGTGAACGGTTGGGTTCCATGCCATGTAGTTGGTAGGGAGCTCAAAATTAAGGGCGTCGTTTACTGTTCGGGCATTAGTAAAGCCCGCTTGCTTTACTAATTTCATAGCGGTTTTATCGTAAGACCCTAAAGGGTATGCAAAAGAGTGTAAGGAGCTGCCTTTTATGGGCGATAGAATGTGCTTATCGCGGGCTAATTGTAATTTTAATTCTGCTGTATCTAAGCCCGCAAAGCCCGGATGTGAGTAACTGTGGCTTGCTATTTCATGGCCTTTATAAAGTGTTTTTACTTCACTTTGTTTAATATATTCGCCTGCTTTACCGGTAAAGGCTTTCATCCACGGTAGCTTTTTAGCAAATAAACCTGAGTTTAAGTTAAACGTACCAACAACCTGGTACTTATTAAATAGTTCCACAAGCTTTCTGTCTTGTATGACGCCATCATCGTAGCTAAAAATAACAGCTTTAGTCGCGCCGTTAGGGTAGCTTTTTAAAGGTGCTTTACTGGCTGCACACGTAAAGCTTGCCGCCATTAATATAGCAATTAATAAACTCTTCATTTTAAGGTTTTCATTATTGATGCAAGTTGTTTAGCCCAAAGGGCGTAGCCTGCTTGGTTTAAATGGGTGCCATCGGTCGTGAGCGATTTTTTAAGCGTACCTTGTGGGCCTAAAAATACGGGGTGTAAGTCTATATAGGTAAAATTTGCGTGCTCAATTGCTTTGATTTGTTGGTTAACTGTTTGCGCCATTTGCGTAATAAAATTGCGATGATCGGGCAAAATACTTTGTACATAAATTTGTGTATTTGGGAGTGAGTTATTGAGCTGAGTCACTATTTTTTCGATATTGTTGCTCACCGACGCTAAGTCTTTAACTTGCTTTATATAATGGTAATTAAAAATATCGTTTACACCAATTTTTAAAAATATAGCTTTAGGTGGGGCTGCTTTTAATTCGTTTAAACGCGCTAAAACACCGTAGGTCATATCGCCACTAATACCGCGGTTTCTTACGCGTAGGTCGTTAAACCGTATGCTCCAATTTAGCCCTTGCTCTGTAATGCTATCACCAACAAAAACAATATCGCCTTTGCGTAAAGGTTGTAGCTTAAAATGGGCTATACGCTCAGCATAGTGTTTTTTTAGCCATTGCGATTGAAAAGGAATTGCCTTTTCGGCATTAGCTTTAAAGCTTATTAATACAGCACCTATAATTAATGTGCCAAGTAGAAAAGTGATGTGTTGGAGTGTGTAATTACTTGGTTTATAACTCATAAAAACCTGCGCTTATAGACATACTAACTTAGCAATGTATCTATAAACGCCGGTTTTTGATACGTGTTGCATTCGTATTCAGGCTTTGTTTTTAACCACCCTTTTTATTAAGCCTAATAGTTTAGCAATCCCTAAAGTAAGTAACATAGGTACGCCTATTAAAATAAGCTCTTTTACAAAGGGTAAAATGTACATCAAAATAGGGGCTATTTTCGGCTTTTCACCCTCAGCTGCACCGTGGGAGTATCCCTGCTGATTTATTTGTGCGGCCCAATCGGTGAGCTCTAAACTAACCAGCAAAAGGCTCACTAAAACAGATACAACTAACACAATGCTGGTGCGGGTTTTCCACTGTTGTTTTAGGTGCTTCATTATTTAGCCTCCTTGGCAAACATGCGTTTAGTCAATTTTACTATCCAAGAAAAATTAAGCGCTAAATGCACACCTAGCATGGGCATAATAAAGGTGGCTGAATCGTGATGTATTTTCGACCAAAAGTCTTGAATGTTTAAACTAATATTAAGTGCGGGTAGCAGAGCCACCGACACTAAAAAGCCGCTTACAAATACTAATAACATCATTATATAAAGTAGGTAATCCCACACTATATTAAAGCGCTCGCGTGCTGTTATATTGGCAAATAAACGGCCAAAACTGCGTGTTACCCAATCCCAATGTAGCAATAAATGTACAACAAAAGGAATAATAAAAAATAGGCTAAACCATTCGTGTAAAGGGATGCCAGTAGCTTGAGGTGCACTTACTAGCATAAAGCTAATAAGCAGTAAGGTGTCCATTACATAACGGAACTTTTGTAAGTTTTGTTTCCAATCAGACATTATTGACCCTGAAATAATTTATTTATAATACCAATCCGCATAATTAAGTGAACTATTTTGAGGATGGAAAAACGTGTTGATAGCAAGGCAAAAAATTCGCTATTTAGTTGTTCTCGGCAGTTGCTCCTGCATTGCTCTATCTTCTGCATCCATGCAGTCGTAAATGAGAGTTTTTTAACGCAGATAGCGACACGTTTAGCCCCTAAAAATGATTAAGTATTATTGCGGATTGGTATGGTTGACGCTATTTAAGGTACGCCCCCCTTAAACAGCAAAAGGCTCAATAAAATATTGAGCCTTAAATCATGAGCAAGTTATTAAATTAAAAAACGTAAGACGCGCTTAATTTAACATTACGACCCGCTTCGTAATCTTGCACTGTGTCGCTTGAGTATGAAGCGTGAGAGTAATACGTTTTATCAAAAATATTCTCAACACCTAAGGTCATGCTTAGTGCTTCAAGCTGGCTTGGTAGCCACTGCATGCTGATGTTATGAACCTGATAACCCACTTTATGAATATCAGCACCGCTTGATACTGAGTCATCAGTTCTGTTAACTAGGCTGGTCCAGTTAAATTTCAAGTCGTATTTTGGTACTTCGTAGCCAAGGTTTAGTGAAATGCTATCACCTACTTCATAACGCAGTTGCTCGCCAGTCTCTAGTTGTTCAGAGTCTGACTTAGAGTAACTTAAACGCGCACTAAATAGCGCTTTACGCAGTGAAAGCGTTGATTCAAAACCATCTATATCGTAATCACCCGAGTTTTCATAGGTACCAATTGGGCGACCTTTACCAATTGCCCAGTTGTCTATGTAATCTTCAATACGGGTTTTAAACAGGTTTAATGAAAAACCAAATGAGTCTAAGCCCATAATGTTTTGATCTTTAAAGGCAAAACCAATGGCGTTATTTACACCGGTTTCTGCTTTTAGGTCTTTATCAAAGTTAGTACTGTAATCAACATAGCTTTCACGCAGGCCAGGACCTTGAAAAAGCTCTGTTGAGCTTGCGTTAACACTCCAGTTATCGTTAATTAGGTATTTAGCCGCTAAACCAAACGTTAACTCGTTCCACGATTTATCTAACGAATCGTTAGTACCGGCTGAGTACATATCTACTTTAAAGTAGTTGTAACGCACGCCAGGGATTACAAATAACTGATCGGTTACAGCGATTTCGTCTTCAATATAAATAGCGTGCGAGTCGGCAGTGTCTTTATTGGTTTGTACGTGGTTTTCTATACGTTTTGATACTTGCTCATATCCTTCGCCGCCATAGCGTAATGTATGGTTAAATCCAGCAAGTGCAATTTTAGATGTTGCAAGGGCAGTGTAGCCCGTATGCTCAGAGTTACCCTCAGTTCCTAGTGCAATATAGCTTAGTTCGTTGCGATAAACGCTAGCGCGTAGGGTAATGGCATCGCCTTTATCTAGCTCGTAGGCAAGTGAAGTGCTGGTACGTGTGTAGTCAATATCTTCTGTTTGCGCGTCTGAATCTTCAGCAAAGCCTGCACCAAAGTTGGTTTTTACGTAGTAATCACCTTCATCGTTATATCTGTCGTATGAGAACACGAAACGGTTACTCTCGTTTACATCCCAGCCGAGCTTGAATATGCCATCTACCGTGCGGCCTTCGTTACCTGTAACTTCTTTACCATTGCCGTTTTCAAAGTTATTTCTGTCGGTGTAGGTGTAGTAGGCAAGGGCGTCTATGTTGTCGGTTAGCTGACCATATACCGCAGCAGAGCCACCTGCGTAATCATTAGTACCTAAGTTTGTGTATAAGCGTGCCCCAAAATCTTCACCTGGCTCTAGTAAATCTTTAGCATCTTTGGTTTCAAAGGCTACACCACCAGAAAGGCCGCCAGTTAGCACTGAATTAGTCCCTACTTTTATATCTACTGCTTTTAAAATATCAGCATTAATAAGTAAGTTTCCTGAGTGGTGGAACATATTATTGTTTTGGCTAATACCATCAACAGTAATGTTGAGGTCTAAATCGTCAACACCACGAATATTAATACCTTGTACAATAGAGTGCGAGCCACCTACGTCAATACCAGCTTGGTCACGGAGTAAATCACTTAAATGGTTGGCTTGTTTTCTTTCAATATCGTCTTGTAATAGCGAGTCATTAGTAATTGTTGTGCCCCATACTTCAATGGTTTCTGAGGTATCGGGAGCTTGTTCCGCTAAGCTTATGAATGACATACCAGTACACAAAGTACCAATAACAACGTTAAGCGCGTGCTTATTAAATGGGAGCGTGTTTTTCATGGTGAGTATGTTTATCTAATTTTAATATTATTAAGAATGATTCGTATTAAACCGTTCACCGCCTTAAATGGCAATTTAAAATACATACCCTACATGAATAACAGTTATTTAAACTTCAAATACTTTATTTTTTACAAGCTCTCTAAACCATTGACATGCAGGGTCATTATGGTGGCGTTGATGCCAGTATAAAGCCACTTGTGCATACTCTGAGCTAAGCTCTGGGGGCGGGGTTCTGGCAACTACGTCATGCTGTTGGCACACATCTGCAGCAAAATGATTGGGCACATAAAATATTAAATCAGTGTTTTCAGCAATGCTGCCAATACTGTAAAAGTTTTTTAAGCGTATTGGCGTCGCTATATTATCAATGCCTAGCGCGGCAAAATTTTGTGCAATAGTTAATGCTTTTTCACCCTGAATTGATATTTGTCCAAAATTACAATCACGCAATAAATCAACGCTTAATTCTTGTTTAGCCAGCCTGTGGGAGCGAGCCATTACTAATTTAAACTCGCGCTCAAACAACGGCTGTTGATATAACTTACCCTCTGAATTAGCGGGCTTGTGACCAGTAATCACAAAGTGAGTATCGCCTTTAAGCAAATCAGAAAACTGCGGTTTAGGCAGGGTGTCTATTTCAAGGGTGATATTAGGCGCTTGCTCGCGAACATCTTTAATTATTGTTTTTATAAATAAATGCATTTGCGGCGGTAGGCCAAACAGTTTTATGGTGGCAGTGCTGGTTTTAGGGTCGAAGGTTTGCTTGTTAACCAGTGTTTCTACCATATTTAAAATAGAATTTAGGTCTTGCTGAATTGATTGCGCTTTTGGTGTTAGCTCGTACCCTCCTGCCATTCTTATTAATAATTGATCGTCAAACAAGGAGCGCAATTTACTTAACGAGCGGCTTATAGAAGGTTGGCTCATGCCTAAAGTTAAGGCGGTATTGCTAATATGTTTTTCGTTTAAAAGCTGCTTTAAAATAATAAGAAGGTTTAGATCGAGCTGATTTAAATTCATAGTTAGGTTTGCAAGTTATCAGTATTTCAAGCCATTATCCTAGCACTTAAACAGAGCTTGGCGTAAATGTGTTTTTAATAAAAATAAGCCAGCACATCAAAATACACCGCCGTTAAAAACAAAAACCAGCAATTAAGCTGGTTTTTGTAGGTTATGTGCGATTAGTTTTTTAAATCTATGGTGTATAGCGCAAAACCATTTTCGTCTGTTTTAAGTGGTGAGGTAGGCGCAACAGCAGGGAGTGCTTGTGCAATAGTAGCTACCTCATCAAGCGGTGATGTTCTAAACACAACGTTTAGCTCTGTGCTGGTGGTCACGGTGCTAAAGCGCCAGTTATTATCGGCCGAAGGGTCAATACTGCCTGTGCTACTTTTAGCGGCTTCGCTAATAATGTAGCTACGCAGCACACCGCGGTTTTCATCTGGGCCTTCAAATGTTTCACGGCTAGTACCGTCAATCGCCGGGAAGTTACCGCCGCCCGATGCACGATAGTTATTAGTTACAATTAAAAACTCTGCTTCTAAATCTATCGCTTCACCTTGGTATTGCAAGTTAGTAATGCGCGAATTGTTTTCACTTATTAATAGGCCATCGTTGTCGTATCGTTTTGGCTGAGTGACGTCAATTTCAAAGGTAACGCCGTCAATAATATCAAAGTTAAAAGTAGGAAAAGTGGTATCGAGTAGGTTTTGCTCAGCGCTGCTGTTTACATCAATCTGATTAAACTGACCCGCAGAGCGTTCAAGCCACTCTTTAACATCGCTACCTGTTACTTTTACCATACGAATAGTGTTTGGAAACACATACAAACTAACGGTATCTAGTAAGGTAATATCGCCTGCTTTTACATTGGTGTAATCTTCAATACCATTGCGGCCAGCTCTAAAAGGGGCAGCTGCCGAAAGCACAGGTAAGCCATCAAGCTCAGTGCCTTGAATAAATGCTTTACCCCACGCTATTTGTGCATCTGATACTATTTGAATTGACGGGTCGTCTTGCACCAAAGCAAAAAAGCTATAAATTGGATTTGAAATTTCAGCAAATGGTTCGCTCACCCAATCAATCGTTGCTTGGTGTTCAAGCTCAATTGCGGCAGCTACATCGGTATCTACAGCAGCTAAATCAACAAAGTCGCCGTTTTCATCTGTACCACTAATGGCGCGGGTTTCTACTTTTGAGCTGGTTACTTCCCAGCCGCCTTCATCGTTTGGCTCAACAATTAAATCAATAACCCCTAAGTTATTGCCAAAAAAGCCAGGCATAACAGCCGGTACGCCATTAAGTTTACCGTTTACGTTATCAATACCCGCCGATTCATAGCCATCGTACGACGAATCACCCGGAAACAAACGGTGGTTATGACCAAACAATATGGCATCTACGTCATCTACTTTAGACAGGTAAAGGGCCGTATTTTCAGCGAGGTCTTCTTGGGCGCTGGCTGTTAACCCAGAGTGCGGAATGGCAATAATAATATCGGCGCCTTGTGCTTTCATTTGTGGAATGAACTTTTCAGCAGTAGCAACAATATCTTTAGCAATGACCTTACCTTGTAAGTGCGCGCTATCCCATTGCATAATTTGCGGTGGGGTAAGGCCTAAGTAACCAATTTTAATTGTTTGTTCGTTGCCGTTTATATCAAATACGGTTTTATCTTGAAGGTAGTACGGTGTGTAACGGTTTTCATCGTTGCTGTCGTCATCATCACCATCATCAACGTATACATTGGCATTAATATACGGGAAGTCGGCACCACTTAATGTGGCATCTAAAAACTCTAAGCCAAAATTAAATTCATGGTTTCCTAAGTTAGCAACATCGTAATCAAGCAAGTTCATTGCTTTAAAGGCCACATGGGTTGCGCCATTTAAAATATCGTCTTTACGTACAATCGCTTCGTAATCGCCAAGCGGGCTGTTTTGAATTAAATCACCATTATCAACAAGTACACTGTTTTGCACTTCATTGCGGGCTTCTTTTATAAGGGTAGCGGTATTAACAAACCCTAAGGTTTCTGAGGGGGCTTGTGCAAAGTAATCGTAGTTAGATAAATACATGTGTATGTCGGTTGTTTCCATTACGCGCAAAGTAACCGGTGCAGGCTCTGGTGTTTCTACAACGACAGGGTCATTATTATCGTCATCATCAATGTCGCAGCCACTCAATGCGAGTGCAATAGTCAGTGCCAATGTTGATTTTAAAACGTGCTTTTTAGCGATTCGATTTTTCATGGTCATTCCGTGTAATTTAAAAAGAGTACAGTAAAAAAGATTTATTAAAGTATGATGAATTAAAATGTGAATCCATATTTACATTTTTAGATGGTGCTATTACAGTAAACAGTGTTTTAGTATTACTTTCAAACTTGTACGCCTTAGCGCTCGTAGTAAAAAAATAAATTTAAAAATGGTGTAGGCTATAACTTAACAGCACTTTTCGATAACACTAAATCGGTTGTTGGGCTTCATTAAAATAATAAAGGAAATCAGGATGAAAAAATCACTACTTTCAGTGGCATTAGGTTTTGCTGCACTTGGTGCGTTTAACGCACAGGCGAACCTTGATCAACACGTTAAAAATGTAGAGCAACAGGTAATTGAATGGCGACGCGACTTTCACCAAAACCCAGAACTTGGTAATCGCGAAACACGTACCGCAGGCATTGTGGCTAAACATTTAAAGTCGTTAGGTATGCAAGTACAAACCGATATTGCTTACACTGGTGTTGTTGGTATTTTAAAAGGCGCAAAGCCTGGCCCTACAGTAATGCTACGCGCCGATATGGATGCGCTACCGGTAACAGAAAAAACAGATGTGCCATTTAAATCAACCAAAACCACAAATTTCCGTGGCGTTGATGTAGGCATAATGCATGCTTGTGGCCACGACACGCACGTAGCTATGCTAATGGGCGCAGCCGAAGTATTAGCAAATATGAAAGATGAATTGCATGGCAACATCATGTTTGTGTTTCAGCCTGCTGAAGAGGGCGCACCTTTAGGCGAAGAGGGCGGTGCAGAACTAATGCTTAAAGAAGGTATATTTAAAAAATATAAACCTGACGTAGCCTTTGGTCTACATATTACATCGAGCCTACATACGGGGAAAATTGGCTATCGAAGTGGGCCGTTTATGGCCAGTGCCGATCGCTTTGAAATAACTGTACACGGTCGCCAAGCCCATGGCTCAGCACCTTGGACAGGCGTTGACCCTATTGCTGCCGCTGCGCAAATTGTAACGGGCGTTAACCATATTGTTAGCCGCCAAGTAAATATAACCAAAGAGCCTGCTATTGTGTCGTTTGGTAAAATAGCGGGTGGTGTGCGTAATAATATTATTCCTGAAGAAGTTGAAATGGTTGGCACTATTCGTAATTTTGATATGGATAATCGTGCGCAAATCTTTGAAAATATTAAAACAACCGCTACACATATTGCTAAATCATCGGGGGCAACGGCCGATGTGCATATTCACGAAGGTTACCCGGTAACGGTTAATAACCCTGAACTTACTGCGCAAATGTTACCTAGCCTTGAAAAAGCAGCCGGTAAACAAAACGTGCAAGAAATGGGTAAAATAACCGGCGCAGAAGACTTTTCGTTTTATGCCCTAGAAATACCGAGTGTATTTGTATTTTTAGGTGGTACGCCTGACGATCAAGACTTAAAAACGGTAGCAAGTAACCACTCACCTTATTTTTACGCCGATGAGTCATCGTTTAAAGTGGGTACCAAAGCGCTTAGCCAATTAGCGGTAGATTATTTAAATAGCCAAAAATAACGACATAACTACCCAGCGAGTAATGTAATTGCTGGCTGGGTATTGTTGTTTATATTAACAAGCTGCACAGTACGTGCGCTTACAACTCAACATGTTTGAATTTATGTCTGAACCCCCTTTTTTGGCGCCTAAGCAACAACGCAGCCAACAAACCCATGAAAAACTAGTAAAAGCGCTGCATCACATTTTAAAAAGTAAGTTTTTTGAGCACATAAGTATAAAAGAGCTGGCCGATTACGCCGAGGTGTCGGTAGGTACGTTTTACCGTCGCTTTAAAAATAAAGAGTCGTTGCTGCCCATGTTGTATCAAGACTTTGGTATTGCATTAGATAACTGGGTAAGTGAGCTTGAGGCGCAGCATTATAAAAACTTAGACGATGTAGTTAACACTTTATGCCATAAAACCTATGTGTTTTTATCATCACAGCAGGGGGTATTTAGAACCCTGCATTTAAATTCGCGTTTACACAGCGAGTTATTAGGCAGTGATAAACACATAAACAGGCGAGTAATTTATCAGCGGTTAGCGCAATTAATTAGCCAAACAGATACCAAAGTGAGCGAAGCAGCGGCAGGTACGGCGGTATTTTTAATTGTCAGTTCATTGCTTGATAAAGTGCTGTATCACGATTTAACCCCTGCGATAGCCTGTGATTTATCGGCGCAGCAATACGCGCAAGAACTACCTAAAATTATTTTAGCTTATTTAGGTTAAACACCTTTAAACATACTCAAGGAGAGTAAAATGAAAATTACTGGAAGCTGCTATTGTGGTGAAATTAAATACCAAGCTCAGTCGCAAAATAATAACGTACTTGTATGTCATTGTAGCGATTGCCAACGCATGTCGAGTGGACCATTTAGAGCGGTAATTATGGCTGAGCCAAACTCGGTGGTATTTACTAAAGGCGAGCCAAAAGAGTATGTTAAAACAGCACAAAGCGGTAATAAACGCGCACAAGGTTTTTGTGGTACGTGCGGCACTACACTTTACGCAACCAACGAAGCAAAAGCTGATAGAGTGTACGGCCTGCGCATAGGGGCAGTTGATCAGCGTGATGAATTTACCCCAGCAGCGCAAATTTGGTCGCAATCAACGCTTACATGGCTAAACGATTTACACCAAGTGCCGGCTTTTGAAACTACGCCTCAATCATAAGCGCAATGGGCGCTGAGTAAATAAAACAACTTATTAGCCATGCCTTGCTAGTGGGAGAGTCCCACTAGCAGCTATTTTAATTACCCTTCCTTTTGTATTCTTCTTTATATTTAAATCTGTTTATTGTTGCTTTAGAGCGTTTTTTAACGCGAGTGATTAAGTATTTATGAGCTAAAGCGCTTGTGAATTATTTTCATATTTTATTGAAATATATGCATATGCCCTCCTTTATAAAAACACATTTCCACTTTTTTAAATATAAGTTTTTGATATTTATAAATATATATTTAATTTTTAGCTGTACCTATTTGGCTTGTTATTTGCTGATAAATTCTTATGGACTGCATATTTATTATGAGGTGAAACAAATGAGAATTTTATCTACAAGCGAAGTGGGGGCTGAATTGGAAGCGGCCAAATCACGTTTAAAAAAACTACCACACTGGAAACTCTCTGAAAAATTAGCCTTAGAGCTGCGCTTAAAGCAATTAAGTGCATATTTTAACGATTACAAAAGTTAGCGCTTAATTTATTAGCGTAAGAGATACGGAAATTAATGCCCTTGTTTAAAGCGGTTTTAAATAAAAATGTGGCTAAGGAAGAATAATGAAAAGCAAAAGATACTGTAAAACTGCCATTGTGTTAGTAACTTACCACTGCAATGAAGGTGTTATAGATCGGGTTAAAGAAATACAAAAATACGCCAGTAACTGCATCATAACCATTGTTGATAATTCAACGCAAAAGTACAAACAGAGGTATAATTTACGCCTAAGGTTAAAGGCGATTGACCCAAGCATCATTTATATTGATCACCAGCTAAATTGTCGATTTGCGGCTTATAACGTGGGGCTACAAGCTACGTTGAGTGACTTTGTGGTTTTTCGTACAGATGATGACGTATTTGATGAAAAGCACACTTTTAAACTAATAAACGAAGGCTTTGAAGAGGACTTTGTTTTTACTCCTTATTACTTTGATAACACAAAGAAAGTAGATCGCACCTATCAAAGACCGCTGGAAAGCATAATATTTAAAAAAGATTCTTTATTAGAGTTTTTACCCTTTGAAACAGCGCCAAGCAGTGATTGGCAGTTAATGAAAAAAATGTTTACTGCAAAAAGCAAAAAGGAAGCGCCATGGGTTCTTTTGTATAAAAAGCCGCACGGACGCGAGGAGCTTGCAGTATGAAACTTGCGATTATAGCTCACCCTCGATTTCCTATTAAATCGCCCTATGCTGGTGGGCTAGAAGCCTTTACTGGTGCACTGGTTGAATACTACCAATCAGTGTATGAGGTTACTTTATATGCTCACCCAGACAGCGAGGTTAACTGTAATTTAAAATCGTTTCAGATAGATAACAGCCAATATCAACAATACCCCGATATAGTTGAAAACGATTTTATGCTCAAAGTAATGGCCGATATAGCTAAAGAGCAGTTTGACGTAGTACATAATAACTCTCTTAATCCCATCCCCATATTGTGGGCCAGTAAACATAACATTCCCATGTTAACCACATTGCATACGCCGCCTTATTCAAAACTTAAAGCGATTGTGGGGCTGGCTTCTTACTCGCCGTTTATACACTTCACCGCAGTGTCGCATTCTTTAGCTGAGGCGTGGAAGCCCTTTATAAACGACAAAGTAGAAGTTACTTACAATGGCATAGACCTTAAACGTTGGCAGGTAACAAAGAACCCTCAAGATTATGTGTTTACTTATGGCCGAATATTACCGAGTAAGGGCATTGATATAGCAATATCTACAGCGCAACAAATGGGTATTGCTATAAAATTTGCCGGCCCCATCGCAGATAAACACTATATGGATGATGTAGTACGCCCTTTGCTAAGACCCTGCGATAGCTATTTAGGGCATCTTGATCACCACAGTATTAAACTCCAATTGGCAAATGCCAAAGCTGCTGTATTTGGTACCCGCTGGGATGAGCCATTTGGGCTTTCTACTTTAGAAGCTATGGCAACAGGTACGCCAGTGGTGTCGTTTAATCGCGGTGCGTTTGCTGAAATAGTCAGTGAAGGGGCAGGCGTACTGGCTAAAGGTAATAACGTAAACAGTTTAGCTGCCGCGCTTGAAGCTTCTTTTTCGTTAAATAAAAATGATGTAATTGAAAGCGCGCGTAATTTCCCTATAGCTAAAATGTGCAGCGAATACAGTAACATATTAGGGAGAATTGCATGAGAATACTAATGGTCGCAAGCCCTATAGTTTCTTTGCGACAACCTTTTAAGGGGGGGACAGAGGCCTTTGTTGCTAATTTAGCTAACGCACTTTGTAAAAAAGGGCACACTGTTGATGTGTTGTGTAAAGACGCTGATGAAGAAAACGAGTTTAACATTTTACAGTTAGATGAATCCCCCCTGCGCATGAAAGACAACATAACCACAGAAGAAGAAGGCCAAAAAACTGTATCAGGCCGCCCAGTTTGCGCTAATAGATAATTCGTATTACGACGTGGTGCATTACCACAGTTATTATCATGCGATATATGATGTTGCATTACTGCACAATATAAAAAGCATGATTACTTTACATGCCCCTGTATCACCAAAGCTTGGCTTAATACATAAGCTGCATAAAGCGCGTAGCGATCATCGTTATATAGCCGTGTCTAACCGGTTGTGTAAAGAGTGGGAGTCTCAGCTTGGTAGCGCAATTAAAGTGATTTCAAATGGCGTTACTATGCCCAAAAGGGAATGTGTACTAGAGGAAAATAAAGCCCATGATTTGTTTTGGATGGGGCGTATTAACGCCGAAAAAGACCTAGTATCGGCGATTCAAATAGCGCAAAAGTTACAGCGCAATTTATCTATAGCTGGCCCCATTGAAGATGAAGAATATTTTAAAGCTAAAGTCGAACCCTTACTTACAGACTCCATTTGTTATTTAGGGCATTTAAAACATGATGAGTTATTTATTGAGCTTGCTAAATCTCGCTTATTTTTAGCCACCTCTAAGTGGCACGAACCTTTTGGCCTAACCACCATTGAAGCGCTTGCTCATGGCATACCGGTTGTAGGCTTTAAAACAGCCATACCCGAAGAATTGCGATTTTCTAATGTGTGCACCGCACTAAACAATGTGGATGAAGCTGTATCAGCCATTAAAAAACTGGGCAAAATAACGCCGCAAGCGTGCCAATCATTCGCTAAAAACTTCGACTTTAACGTTACTGTTTCAAATTATGAGGCCGAATATGCAGCACTTATATGAGCCAAATTATGAGCCAAATTTACCGACTGTATTTTTTTATGTTCATCATCATGGCGCGGGCCACATTACACGCGCTGAATTACTTATAAATAAGCTTCAAAATAGCTATAACGTAGTGGTGCTCTATGGCGATTTAAAAGTCAAAATGGCTTTAAATAAAGTGTGTAAGCGGGGCGTTTTCGAAAAGCTGCCTTCAAAATGGGTAGGGCAAAGCTCAGTGCAAAGGAGCTATAACGCAGCGTTTGAAGGAATAGAATATAGCGAAGCGCCACTTGAGCGCTCTATAACTTTTAACTTATTAGCGCAGCAATACAAACCGGTATTATTTATAAGTGATGTATCGGCCGAACTCACTATTATGGCCAGAAGTATTGGTATACCTGTTTTAATGCAGCGCCATTCGGGTGATATTAGTGGCGACCCTACTCAAGTGTTTGCCTATGAATGCGCGACTAAATTATACGCCCCGTACCCAAAGCAGCTAGAAATACCTCACTACGGCTATTTTAATAAAACCCATTATTTGGGGTTTATATCAAAATACACAGATTGTGAAAACGCCTCAAAAACAGGTTTTGGCAATCATATTACTTTGCTAATAACAAATGCCCAAAGAGCGGCATTAATTGCACGTGTACTTACTAATTACACAGATCACGTTGAGGTTATTGGCTGCCACGGCGAGCCTATTAAAGGAGTAACCTATAAAGGGATGGTGGCTAATATAAGCCAAGCGATTACTGCAAGCGTTGTAGTTACAAGTGGTGGCAACAATGCAGTATCACAGTTGTTAGCACTGGGAAAAAAGCTGATTGTTATACCCGAAAACAGACCCTACCAAGAGCAAGATGAAAAAGCGCGTATGTTAGCTAAAAATAATCTTGCCGTGCATTTACCTTTTTCAGCGTTTTTACAGCAAAACAATGCCCTAATAGAGGCCGCATTAATTGATGCAAGAAAAACCAAAATGAGTAAAGCACAAATAATAAGTGATACAGAACAGTTTATTAGCGAATTTATTACGTTAGTTGAGGAGGTTGCAATTGAGCCATAAATTTTCAGTCGTTACTATTGTAAAAGGGCGTCACCAGCAACTTGCTAACCTTATTCATAGTATAGAAAATAGTACGCTGCGCCCAACCGATATGGTGGTGGTGTGGATGGATGAAAAAAACAGCCACAATGTTACCCCAAGCACGTCTTTTTTAACCAAAAATGTATATATGCAAAGCACAGGTTTACCCCTCGCTAAAGCGCGTAATACTGGGGTTGAAAATGCTCAGCAAAATAACGTTATTTTTATAGACGTAGACTGTATTTGCTCTCCCACACTTTTTGAAAATTTACTGACTAAATTAACCCATAAATTAGTGGTAAGTGCCAAGGCAAAGTATTTACCGTATGTGCCTTGTAATGGTAACTACGAGCTATTAGTAGAGGAGGCTGTTGATCATCCAAAACGCAAAAACCTGCCTATAAACGAAAATGTAGATTTTTTAACTTTTTGGTCTTTAATTTTTGCGATTAATAAACGTGACTTTAATAAAGTGAATGGCTTTGATGAGCAATTTATTGGTTACGGCGCTGAAGACACCGACTTTGCTATGCAGTGTAAAGTTAACAACATAAAGCTTAATTACATTGATGATTGGGTACTGCACCAATACCACGACAAGTTTACGCCACCTATAAACTACGCTGAAGATATTTGTAATAACGCCAACACCTTTGCAAAAAAATGGCAGTTTTTACCTATGTTTGGTTGGCTAAAAAAAATGGCCGTTATGGATATAGTTAAAATTGACGAAAAGAGCCACAGCGTTAAATTTTTAAAAAAGCCGACCCGCGATGAGATAGAAGCATGCCGCTCTACCTCGCCGTATTAAATGAGGTGTGCTGCATGCTAAAAGCTAAACAGCATAAAATGATAAGCAAATATTATTAATTGAAATTTTTTTAACCAAATGACTGTCTATTTATAAGACAGTCATTTGGAGAAAAATATGTGTAGTTCACCGAAAAGTAGCCGAGCAGTTAAAAAGTCAGCCATTAACTTTAATGACGAACTAACCCAAGAGCAGCGTTTGCGTTTTGCTGCAAAAGCTAATTTAGCACAGCTGCGCCGCGAGCAACGACAATCTGCTAATAAACGCTTTGAGCAAAAGCATCGCCCCGCAAAAAAGCCAGCAACGGGCTTGTTTTCATGGTTACAGCAGCTAGTAAGTTAACTATTATTAAGCGTGGTGTTTTTGCCGCTAAACCATCCACATGTAGCACATAACACACCTGCACCTGCACATAACCAAAGCGGCGCACTCCAGCTGCCGGTACTTGTATGTAGCGCCCCAGCTACCATAGGGCCAATAGCCGCCAACAAATAGCCAATACTTTGTGACATACCCGAAAGCGAAGCCGCTTGCTTGGAGTTATCGGTACGTAAGCTAATAAACGACAGCCCTAAAATAAAGCACGCCCCCGAGCTAAAGCCAAGTAGTAGCGTCCACACTAATGCAAAGCTTGGCATATAAAGTAGCCCTAGCGCACAGCACGCACTCAGTGATGCGAGTATAAAGCTAAGCGCACTTTGATCTTTTAATTTTCCTAGCAAAGGTATAAGCACAAGCCCAGGTATGGCGGTCGCAATTTGAAAAGCACCATGATATGCGCCTGCTTGCGTTGCGCTTTGGCCCGCTTCGGTGAGTATGCTAGGCAGCCAAGTAATAATGATGTAATTTAAAAATGAATTTAGCCCCAGTAACAAGGTAATTTGCCAAGCAAGTAGGTAGCGCCATACGCTTTTGTTAAGTGTTGAGGCCTGTGCTGTTTGTGCCGGTTTTGTGTGTTTATTTAATTGCGCCATCCACACAATTAAAGTGGTAATTGTAATGAGTGCACTTGCCCCTAATGCAAACTGCCAGCCTAACCCTTCATATTGGCTAAGCGGATAAACTAATGCTGAAAAGCCACCCGAGGCAATGCCCATAGTGAGTACATAAGCAGAGGTCATTACCGCCACTTTTGCCGCAAAGTCGCGTTTTATTATACTTGGTAGCAATACGTTAGCTATGGCAATACCTGCGCCTATTATGGCTGTGCCTACAAATAGCATAATGGATGAATTAACCACCCGTGCAGCAATACCCAGTAATATTAAAAATACAGCAAAAAACAATGTCCGCTCAAGCCCTTGGCGTTTAGCGAGGCTTGCAGCCATAGGCGATATAATGGCAAAGGAAATTAGCGGTAACGTGGTAATAAAGCCTGCTTGCGAAGCGGTTAAATTAAAATGCGCAATTATTTGTTCAAGCACAGGGGCAACCCCTGTAAAAGGCGCACGTAAATTGGCAGCAATAAGTAAAATACCTATAACAAGCAATACGCTTGAAAAGCGCGACATACCAGCATTACTGTGAGGTTTATGAGTCATTATTACAAAATAAATTAGCTAATTATTGGCGCTAGTATAAACAAATCAGCAGTATTATAATTTAGCTATACTGACATTAAATAACTAAAAACTGACAAAATATGTTTGAGCCTAAAGGGTGGGGATACCTACAAAACTACGAGCACATGGTACAGCCTATAATTGCCAAAGTAGATACCGCACAAGGCAGTAAAGAATACCCGTTACACACTCACCCTAAGGGGCAGCTAATTTTAGCGCTTGATGGTTATGTTACCTGCGAAGCGGCTAACAAAATGTGGATGGTGCCAACGCACAGCGCTATTTGGGTACCTGCAAACACTTTACACAGCAATCGCGCATCTGATAACGCCAAATTATGTTTTGTATTTATTGATGCCGATAAGCACGGTATGCCACAGCATACCTGTACGTTAGCAATAACGGGGCTGGTAAAAAGTTTAATGCTAAAACTAGCAAGCGAACACCAAGCCTATAATGAAGGCTCTAAAACAGCACGTTTAGCTCAGGTACTGTTTGATTTATTAATTGAAATGCCCGCCCAGCCGCTCGACTTTGTGTTATCTAAGCATTCGGTTATTCAAGCAATGGGGCAGCAGTTACTCGCACAGCCAAATAATCGTAAAACCCTTGCACAATGGGCACAAAATTTTGCATTAACCGAACGTACGTTGGCACGGCTTATAAAAAAGCAAACCGGTATGACCTTTGGTAAGTGGCGAATGCAATTACATATAATTACAGCGCTGCAGGCACTATCAGATGGGCAAAGTGTACAGCAAGTGTCGGCATTATTGGGGTACGAATCGGTGAGTGCGTTTATAACTATGTTTAAAAAGGTAATGGGAAAGTCGCCCACTAAATATATGGGCGATTTAAATTAACCTTTATACATGGTTTTACCACGTGTACGTAGCTGAAAGCATGGCGTTACGCGGTTTACCCGGGAAGTACCTATCGCCAGTAAAGCTGGTGTAATCAGCACGCTCTGCATAAGCTTCGTCGGTAAGGTTAATTATACGTGCAAGCACTTCTAAATTATTGGTAACTTGCCACTTTGCACGCAAGCTTAAAATATCATGCCCCTCGTAACTATGTAGGTTTTCTGGGTCGGTATAGTAACTACTTACGCTATGCCATTGCAGTGCAAGCGCTAGGTTATTAAAGGCTTGCCAGGTTAAATCAAGGTTAGCCACATTGCGAGGCGCGGTGTCTACGTTGTTACCGTTTATATTTAGCCCATTAATTAACTGATTATTGGTATACGTGTGCTTTGCATGCGTACCTGCAAATTGTAAGTTAAGCGTTTTGCTTAATGCATAATCTACTTCAAGCTCAATACCTCTGTGACGTGAACTGCCATCGTTAACGTTAAAGAAGTCGCTATCGCGATAAATAGTATTGTGTTTGCTCATAGCATACACAGCCAATGCGTAACTTACATTGCTGTAATATCCTTTTAAACCAAGCTCGGCATTATTGGCTATTTCGGGGTTTAAATCGGCGGTCGTTTGCTCGCGTTGTAATTGGTAAAGCTCTGCCGCTTGCGGCGCTCGGTAGCCACGGGAAAAGTTAGCGTATAGCGTATTGTTATTGTTGAGCTTGTAGCTCACGCCAAATTTAGGTGAGGTATTGCTAAAGCTATTTTTACCACTGGCTGGGCGACTATAACGGCAACCGCCAAAACCACATTCTGTGCCGTCTTCTGTTGTGCGCCCTGTGAGCATATTATTAGTGTAATCGTACTGCATATGCTCATACCTGAGGCCGGCGCTAATAAACCATTTATTTAATTGCCACTCAACTGATGCAAACGGCGCATACAGGGTTGCGTTTACATCGTAATCGTAGTGTTTGCCTTGCGGTACTGTGGCTACTAAAAATGCAGAGCCTTGAGTTGGCTCGTTTTGGCTTTGAGTAAAGTCGCTGCGAGTGTATTCGCCATCAAGCCCTAGGTTTACTTTTACATTACTTTGCAAGTTATGTTGATACAGTGATTGCACACCTATGCCTGTTTGACTGTTGGTTTCAAGCGGGGTGCCAGGTAAAAAATGCTTAAAAAAGTCCATGCTTTGGTCGCGCACATAAGGCGTAATAGAAAGCACATTGCCGTTTTTTAATTGCCACTGGGCGTTGCTCCACGCTCTAAATGAGCGGGCTTTTCTAAATGCATCGGGGTCAAAGTTTTGCTGTGCTATGTCTTCGTTTTTATAGCTTTCAAAACCCGTAATAAAGCCCGCAGTGTGCTGATCTAAATTTGTGTATGTAAGGCCAGAGGTAAGCAATAGGTTTGAGTGCTCAAAGCGGTGGCGAATATTTATTTTTTGCTGTTTAACGCTTTCATCATCACGGTAACCGGTATCGTCGGTAACACTGGCGTTTATGCCAATACCACTGTTGCCGTAGTCTTGCCCAGCGCGAAGCTTATAACGGGCATATCCGTATGAGCCATAATCAAGCCCGACTAATCCACCGCCTTGGGTTGTATCAGGGGTTATTACGTTAATTACACCGTGTACGGAGTTTGAGCCATACAGTGCAGAGCCCGGCCCTTTTAACACTTCAATACGCTGCGCCATTTCGCTATGCGCTTCAAATAGCTCGTTAATATTACAAAAGCCTGCAGCACGCAGTGCAATGCCATCTTCAAGGGTTAGTATGCCGCCACAGGCTGCCGCGCCCGAGAGCACCGGCGAGCGAAGTGCCGGTAGGTATTCTTGCCCATTACCGCGCTGTACGTTAGCACCTGCAATACGTTGTAACGACTCTTCAACATGAGTAGGTGCAATGCTATTTAACTGCGCTTCAGATAAAGTACTAATAGTAAGCGGATAGGGGGTAGCCAGTGCTTCTGTACGTGATGCGGTGGTTGTTATGGTTTCTATTGCATCATCGTTTTTATTATCAGCAAGTGCAACGTGGCTGAGTGGCAATAACAGCGGCAAAATATAAGGTTTCATACATTCCTTTAAGGTGAGTAACGCTTTATTAACGCCATGGTAAGGTGTTTTAAACAGTTTTTAAACCGCTTGCGTTAAAGTGCGCGTATTCTATATACCCGATAAGTTAGCGATAATATAAAGCAAGCCGCAGCGGGCACGGTTAAAGCAAGTAGGGCTAAGTGCTCATAAAGCATAAACCCGCACACTCCACCTAGTAAAAAGCCGGCAATAATAAGTATAAATATGACGCCTTTGCGGGTATCAAAGGGTTCACCTTTTAGCACTTTGCCTATCATTAAACCTAGGTCGGTAAAAATACCGGTTAAATGAGTGGTGCGCACTACTGCGCCGCTGTAGTTAGTGGCAAGGGCGTTTTGTAAACCACAGGCGGCAGAGGCAAGCGTTATGCCATAAACATGGGCGCGGCTGAGTAAATAGGCGCTTAAAAGCAGTAATAGGCCTTCAATAAATAATAGGGTGTCGTAATGGCGTCCCAGCTTTAACGAGCCGCCGGTAAGTAAAAAACCAGAAAGGGCAGAGCCAAGCATAAAGCTTAAAATTATACTCATTAGTAGTAACGCAGCAGAGGTACTGCTCATTAGTTTTATACCAAGTAAAGTAACACTACCGGAAAGGTGAGAAATAGCCTGATGCTCAAACCCTAATAACCCTACAGCATTCACAATGCCAGCAATAAAAGCGAGCGCAAACGCGCCGTACTCAACCCATTTTGGTAATTTAGTTAACATTGCCTACCTTATTAATGCACACCGAATTGCGCTTTATAGCGTTTTATTTGCTCATCAACGAGTGCGGTGTCGACCACACCGTGCTTAAAAGCAATATAAACAGGTAGGGCGTAGCCTTCAAGCTGCTTAGCATGAA
Organism: Pseudoalteromonas sp. S2893; assembly: GCF_005887105.1. NCBI lineage: Bacteria > Pseudomonadati > Pseudomonadota > Gammaproteobacteria > Alteromonadales > Pseudoalteromonadaceae > Pseudoalteromonas > Pseudoalteromonas sp. S2893. The sequence goes on from NZ_PNCY01000001.1 coordinate 106,190, forward strand.
TGTTTTTATAGCCTTTTGAGTACCATAAGCCGGCTTGATAATTAGTAATTGCGTAGTCAACACGCTGTTTATCAAGCAAATCAAACGTGGCTTTAGTAGAGAGTGAATGCATAAAGTTGCTTTGTTTAATATTGTATTCTTTTGCCAGTACATTGGGTAATTTAACGCCTCTTAGCATAGCAATACGTGAATTTGATAAGTCATTATTAAGGGTTGCTTTTTCTGTGCTAAATAAACCAAATTGAGTGGTGTGTAGCGGCTCAGTGGTAAATTCTAAATATTGCGCACGCTCGGTATTATTAGCCAACGCAAAGTAACAATCGTAGTAACCTAACGACATTTCTTTTTTAATGCGTGCCCACGGTAAATGCACCACCTCAATGTTTAAATTTAAATTACGCTCTATAAAAGCTAAATAGTCTATGTCTATGCCCGTAAAGGTATGTGTTTTATCGTCATAAATTGTAAAAGGCGGGTAATGGGTAGTTGCACAGCGCAGCGTTTTATTAGGCGCGGCTAATAATAGCGAAGAAAAACTAAAAGCTAAAAGCAGCAATAATGTGCGCATGAATGTAAATCCGATTTTTTCTTATGTTAGTGTGTTTATTATACAGCTATATTCGGTTTTGAGGTGATGATCTATGTATTTTTTCTTCTCGTATAAGTTTAAATTTTAAGAGATAACCATGTTTAACGCAGAGCAGCAATCGCGAATTATAGAAATGGCGTGGGAAGACAGAACTCCCTTTGAGGCAATAGAGCAGTTATACGGGCTTAATTATTCACAGCTGGTATTGTTCATGCGAGAGCATATTTCAAAGGGTAGTTTTAAAGTGTGGCGCAAACGCCACGCAGGGCGTAAAACCAAGCATTTAAAACTGCGAGACCCAGCCATAATGCGCAGCCATTGCAAAACACAGTACAAGCCGAGATAAATAGCTGCTTGCAGTTTCATATGATGTTCAGGCGTGTTTGATAATCTTTAGCTATTAACATTATTAGAGATTATTTATGAAAGCGTTTTTATATACGGTTTTTTTAGCGGGTGCCTTGGTTAGCGTTAATGCACAGGCAAAGCCCGACAAAGACAATCACGGCCATAAAAATGGCCACCATAAACATCAGCAGCACAACTATAAAAGCAGTAAGAAACTATCTAAAAAGCAGCAAAAAAAGTTAGTGCGTGCTGGGTGGACGCCACCAGGGTTAAGTAAGCGTTACCATAGAGGCGATTACTTAGACCGCAATGTATATAAACAAGGCCGCGTTATTGAACGTTCTAGAGATAATGGTACAGTAAGTATAAAAATAGACAGTACAGTTATACACATGGTGCACGATACCCGAGAAATACTTTCAATTTTAACTCGTTAAGTACAATTTATAAGGATATTTAAATGCTCATTGCACTGGCTATAATCATTGGCTTTTTTTTATTAGTGACCTTATTACCTATGTCATACAGTCAGCACTACTTAGTGCGCAGCTGCGACTTCGTTCGACTACAGGTATTTTATATAGCCAGCACTGTTGCAATTATATCGTTTTATTTACTGTGGCAAAGCGGCAATAGCGGGTATTTGTATACTGCTTTAACCGCATTACTAACCATGGCATTACAAGGTAAGTGGATATTTCCTTACACTTGGCTTGCTAAAAAAGAAGTTAAAACGGCCTCAGTGAGCGAAGATCACAGTGTTAGAATCATGTCGGCTAATGTGCTTATGTCAAACCACAATAGTGAGCAACTAATCTCACTGGTTGATAAACACCAGCCCGATTTATTAATTACCCTTGAAAGCGACAGCTGGTGGGAAAACAAATTAGCTGTTCTTAAAAAAAACTACCCCTATTATATTGAATGCCCTAAAGACAACCGCTACGGCATGCATTTATACAGTAAATTTAAAATTCTTGATGCGCAAATATGTGAGCTCATTGAAGATGATATTCCTTCAATTCATATCCTGTTCGAAAACAATGAAGGCCTTGAAATGCAAGGGCACTTTATACACCCCGCGCCACCAAGTCCCACAGAGGAAGACTCATCGCGCCCACGTGACTCAGAGCTAATAATGGTCGCTAAAGCACTTAAAAAGCCAACACGCCCGACCATTGTAGCCGGTGATTTAAACGACGTGGCATGGTCGCGCAGCACCCGTTTATTTATGCAAATAAGTGGTTTTTTAGACCCACGTAAAGGCCGTGGTTTTTATAACACCTTTCACGCAAGTTACTTTTTTATGCGCTGGCCGCTCGATCATTTATTTCACAGCCAAGGGTTTAAAGTAAAGCGTATTAAGCGCCTTGCTAAATATGGCTCCGACCACTTTGCACTACTTACCGAGCTGGTGTATGAAAACGCCAAGCAGCATTCATTAGAAGATAAATCAGACGAGCTTAAGCAAGAAGAGATACAAGAACTTGCTATGAGCAAAGCCGATAAACGCAAAGTACCAAGGTTTGAAAAAGAGTCGTAGCTATTAGCTTGTGTAGGTCGTATAAGCGAAGCGCCATCCGACACAGTAAAATACCTTGCCAATTATAATCAATATTTATGTCGTCGAGTGGCAGGAGAGTGCCAATTGCAAACAGTGGTAACGTCGCAGTAACTTACGAAGCGTCAAGTTGACTGCTTTTTCTCACGACTAACCCAGGAAGCAACAGCGAAAGAGTATGCAACTGTGTCAGAACCATGACCACGCTTCCCCTCTTTCAGTAAACTTGTTACATCTAGCACGATTTGATTTCCATCGGCAATCTCACCTGTCATTTGCATGATAGTAGTTTCGAAACTTTTCATTAACTGTGAAGTTGACATCATTATTTTATGATCTTCGGCAGCTTCATGTGCGATAAAGTTTCTTGCTTTTCTTGCACCATGAATCTTTTCTTCTACCCAATCAGGCAATCCATGCTCATCAATGAGTAGTTTTATCTTAGCATGCAAAGTACCTGACTTGACTAGCTTGCATACCTCATAAGAGAACTCACTCTCCGATTTTTCAATATCAAAAAGGTGGGCTAACGCTCTACAGTTACTTTCAAATTCTGTAGCATATGCCAACGCTCGTCCCAATACAGCATAAACCGCATCTGATTCTTTTGTTCGTTCTGGCATTGGCAATAGCGGATGGTTCATAGACTTTTAACTTTTAAATAAGGGGCGCAGAAATGTGGGGCATAATGGCGAAGCCGCCTGCCTGTTTGTGCCCCAGCTCGCCTGCGGGTGACATAATTTTTGTTAGGTGACATTTAAAATTAATGGCCCTTTTCTGGTAATTACGTGGATGAACTCATTGCCAGTCATGATAGAAAAATGCCTAAGTTCACCTGGCGTTGTGTCATAGATTAAAGTCTCTGATTTTAAATATTCTATGAGACTGGAATTTTGATATTCTCCAACTACACCACTTTCCCTGTTAGCATGAAAATCTTTTGAATGATCACATTCATCGTAAACTTGATATTGAATCGTATCTGAAAAAACAACAAGGAATTTCTTAGGATCTGTATGCTCTTCTGAAACCCTAGAGCTTTCACCTAGCGTCAGAGTCAAGAGCTTGCCCTGATACTGAAGGTTTTCCAAGTACCAACACTGATAATTGTGAATATCTAAACATGTTTCCATTATGGCTCCTAACGCCGCATTAAGCGGACTAAAATAGTGGGTTGAAATGTGTAGCGTAGCGAAACCTAACCCGCTGTTTTAGTTCAGTTTAAATGCCTTGTTAGATTTTCACCAAAATGTTGGATGCAAGTTTGTTGTAACAATAGTATCTCCAAGTTTTTCAAGATTACACTTTTCACATAACATCTGGAGATTACTTGAGTCATTAACACCACCTAAATTAAGTGGCACCATATGATCTATTGCTAACTTTCCGCCAGTATGAAAAATTGAACTAAGATCAGTTTTACAAATTGCACAAAGACCTTTCTCTCTACAGAATAAGGCTCGTTTAAGCCAAGCAGGCCAATATGTAGCCCGTTTTAGTACACCATCTCTTTTCAAAACGTTGTGGAAATCAATAACCTTTAGACCTGATATCTCTTCTGCTATTGACTTATTAAACTCAATCAAGAAACATCGGTCAGAAAATAGTAAATTAAAAACTTCAGTTTGAATTAATGGCGTTAATTCTGTTGAAGCCATATTGAGTAGATATTCAGTATTGTATTCAAAAAAATCTGCTTCGTCTTCAACCCACTCAATACCAACACTCGTGTAGTATTCCTCTGGTGTTTTTAGAGGTATTTTATACTCTTCACACCATTGAGTAATTTCATCACCACTACATTCATCTCCTCCTGCATCCATAAGATAAAAATAAAAATATCCATTTATATAATGCGTAATGTAATCATGGAGTAAGGAATTTTTAATCGGTTTCATAACCTGATTTTCGAAATCCGACGCTATTTCTAGTGGAGGATCGCAATAACCATCAAACACTGCGGCTCTAACTTCATCTGCCAGTTTATAGCTAGCGCAAAATTTAAAATCATGATGTCTTGGAAACAAATATTACTCCCGATGTAATGTTGAAATGCACGAAAATCTAACAATTTAATAGTGCGCTCATCGCGCATATTTCTGCCGACTCCAAGCTCATTTCTCTGCATGATATAGTTTTAGCAAATAACCTAAGGTATTACTATTACTAAGTTTTCTAAAACTTTAAAGAAAAGATAAATAGAACAATATGCGCTCGACGCTCATTTTCATGAATATATGCGCAAAGAGCAGTTTAACCAATCTATTAACGACGAAGTTTAGCCAGCCTCAATGAACGCTCCTCGCTCATTATTGTCTGTCATTTTTAGTCTATCCATCAAATCTTTAGGTTTTGTACCAGCTTCTATATATCAAATCTTAGCGCTAGGTTTTACAGAGTTTATCGAGCTATCTGAACTCACAATTTTAAACAATATACTTGGGCTTTTACTAAATAAGCTAAATTGGGAAGTGAAGTTTTAGGTGTGAATTTTTAAGCAAAATATAGCCTTTAAATGCATTACACTTAGCGCCTATACCCATAAAAAAGCCTAAAAGTGATTGCTCACCTTTAGGCTTAATAATATTTTTTAAAACACGTATAAATATTTTTTTAATACGTGTATCTCAGGTGCAGCTAAATTAGCTATTGATCATAATACATTTGATATTCACAAATTCGCGCATACCAAAGCCGCCGTGCTCTCGGCCGTAACCACTTTCTTTAACACCACCAAACGGTAGGTTTGGTTGGGCAAGGCCGTAACCGTTAATATTGATCATACCGGTATCAAAGTGCTTTTTAGCCAGTTCAATGGCTTTTTTCTCATCTTTAGAGAAAATACCACCGCCTAAACCATAGCGAGAGTCGTTGGCGATGCGCATTGCATCGTCGTTATCTTTTGCTTTAATGAGCGAGGCTACAGGGCCAAATAACTCGTCATCGTATGCTGGCATGCCCGGCGATAAATTATCAAGAATAGTCGGTGGGTAGTAGTAACCTGTTTGCGATGGCACTTCACCGCCTGTTACTACATTTGCACCTGCTTCAACGGATTGCATTACTTGGTCGTGAATTTTATCACGTAAATCTTCACGAGCCATTGGGCCTAAATCGGTATCTTCGGCCATTGGGTCGCCCATTTTTAGTGCTTCAAATTGCGCTTTAATTTTTTCTTTAAAGTCATCATATAGTGACTCTACAACCACAAAGCGTTTTGCCGATACACAGGTTTCGCCGTTGTTGATCATGCGCCCTGTAACGCAGGTTTCAACAGCAAGGTCTAAATCTGCATCATCAAGTACTAAGTAGGCATCGTTACTACCAAGCTCAAGCACTGTTTTTTTAACGTATTTACCTGCTTCTTCAGCTACTTTTTTACCGGTAGCGTCACTGCCTGTAAATGTTACGCCGCTGATTGCTTTGTGTGAAATAAGCGCGCTGGCAGTTTTGCCATCAATAAGTAAGTTGCTAAAGCAATATTCAGGGAAGCCCGCTTGTTTAAACAGGGTATCGATTTTCTCTGCCATACCAAATACATTACCGGCATGTTTAAGTACGGTGGTATTACCGGCCATAATGTTAGCGGCACTGTAACGAATTACTTGGTAAAGCGGGAAGTTCCAAGGCTGAATACCTAATAAAACGCCCGTTGGTTGGTAGCTAACAATAGCGCGGCCACCATCCATATCGCGCTCTTCATCGCCAAGTACTTGTGGGCCGTTTTCGGCTGTGTAACGACAAATACCAGCGCACAGTTCAATTTCTTGAAAACCTTGCTCGTACACTTTACCCATTTCTTCGGTCATTAGCTTAGCAATGGCTTCTTTTTGATCTTCAAATAAAGAGGCTAGTTTATTTAAATACTTAGCACGCTCGGTAAATGAGGTTTGGCGCCATTTTAAATATGTTTCGTGAGATTTTTCTACTACTTGTTCAGCTTCCTCTTGAGAAAGCAGCGTGTAGGTATCAATGGTTTGTTCAGTTGCGGGGTTGATTGTTTTAACTGTGTTACTCATTTTTATCTCCTTACAAATTAGTTATCAGTAAGGGTGCAAACACAAAGCCAGTTTGTTTTATAAAGTAAAATAGAGCTTAAGTTATTGAATATTAGTCGCTTTAAATTTAATTGTGGGATGTAAATAAAAAGCGAGTGATGAGCAAGCAGTAAAAAATACTGCTTTATGCAAATTTTACAGCCTTAGTTAAATAGTTGCTGTGCTATTTGTTTTAGTAGGTAAGTTTCACGAATGATAGACAGCCCTTGTTTTTCACTAAGGCTCATTGTGCGCTCGTTGTGTGCAATGGCGTCGTATATATTGACCCATTTAGGCGTCATACCATTTTGTTGCTCGTAATGTTCAAGCTTTGCTTTGCCAAGCTCTTTGTCTGTATCGCATAAATAGCAATACGACTGTATATGTATAATATCAAAGTCGTCTTTGTACCAAGGGCGGTACTCTTCGTATAACCCAAAAGGTTTAATAACCTGTATATTTTGCGCGCCAGTTTCCTCGCTAAGCTCTCTTATTAACCCTTGCTCTAGGGTTTCACCTTCATCTACACCGCCGCCGGGTAAACTGTAGTCTTCGTAGCGATTGGTATACATTAATAAAATGTGTGCATCTTTAATCACAATGGCGCGGCCTGTGCGGCGGGTAAATTGAGTGCCTTGGTTTAAATTTATGCCAGGGTGGACCATTGTTTTTAATAATTGCATTTTGTCTCCTTTTTAAAAGCAAAATTATATCAGCTGGTATACTTAGGCGAGTAGTAAAAATAATTCTAATTATTTTTAAAAATTATGATCGGTATGGCTTAAGTTTACGTACATACTCGGTTGTTAAAATTAAACGTTAAAAGACTCAATAGTTTAATCATTTTTAAGAGATTCTAGTAGCCCCTTTTATTTGCAAAATAGGGTGCGTAGAATAAGAAGAAAAGCATAGGGATTTATCATGTTAAACATACTTTTAGTCGATGATGACGTTGAATTTAGTGACGTTGTTTGCCACATTGTCGAATTCCTCGGGCACAACATTTGTACTGCAACTAGCTTAAAAGAAGCACATCAATGGTTTGAAAATAATACCTTTGATCACGTATTACTCGATTTTATGCTGCCAGATGGCAGTGGTCTTCATTTACTCGATCATTTAAAAATGATTGGGCAGTCTCCAAAAGTGACGCTTATTTCTGGCCACCCTTCAGTAAAAGGGATTTTGGCAGACATGTGTGAGCAAGATGTTGGGCATTTATTAAAGCCGTTGCAACGCGAAGACCTAGAGCTGGTATTAAACGGCCCTAAAAAAACAGCTAAAAAAGCTAAAGTTCCGGCGATTACTCGCCATTTTAATAGTTTAATTGGTGAATCAGAGCCAATGCAAAAGCTTTACACCATGATAGAGCGCGTAGCTAAAACCAATGCTAACGTGATGCTAATGGGTGAAAGCGGTGCAGGTAAAGAAGTGGTCGCCCAAGCAATTCATAACGCAAGCCAATGCGAAGGCCCTTTAGTGGCGAGCAACTGTGGTGCTTTGTCTAAAGAGTTAATAGGTAGTGAGTTATTTGGCCATGAAAAAGGGGCTTTTACAGGTGCAATTGCCCGTAAAGAAGGGGTGTTTGAGCAAGCAGACGGCGGTACGTTATTTTTAGATGAAGTAACCGAAATGCCTATAGATATGCAGCCAAACTTACTGCGTGTGCTTGAAACTAAAAAAGTAACACGTGTAGGCGGCAATCGTGAACTGCCTATAAACTGCCGCGTTATTTCTGCGACTAACCGTTCGCTGACCGACTTAGCGCAAAACAATATTATTCGTGAAGATATTTACTTTAGGCTTGCGGTTTTTCCCATTGATATTCCTGCGCTGCGTGAACGAAAAGAAGATATTCCACTGCTTGCGAAAGCCTTTTTAGAGCAGCTTAACGATGAAAATGGTACTTCGTTTTATTGGCACAACGAGCAGCTAAAAGAACTACAGCAATACGAGTGGCCAGGCAATGTGCGTGAACTTCGCCACGCTATCCATCGCGCCTTTATTATGAGCGACCCACAATCGAGCGAAATTACACTTCCGGATAACTTAGAGTCGCCGTTTTCGCGTGTAAATACGCAAGTGGCCGACAACCATGTTTCGGCAGGGCAAACCATTGAAGAAGTTGAAAAAGAGTTAATCCACGCCACGCTAGATAAGGTGCAAGGTAATAAAACGCTAGCTGCGCAAATGCTAGGGATCAGTACAAAAACATTGTATAACCGATTAAACGCATACGGCGGAATTGGAGAATATAAATAACCTGAACTCTGAATAATAAACCTATCTCTAGCAGCTATTTTCAACGTTAACTGCGTTTAATTTGCTTGCAATAGGCCAGCTATTGACGCGTAAATTAGCCTTGTTTTCATTGAAAATCTCTGGCTAGAGAAAAGAATTTGGTTATCACTATAATTTAATATTTTAGTGGCTCTCTTAATCAGAGTTCAGGTTGAATAAGTATAGGAAGTAATATGAGTGATGAAAAAGAAGTTAATACGCTAAATAAATTGGTACATGATGCGAGAGCTCCACTGAATAGAATTTCTATGAATGCAGAGCTCATTAAACTGGTATTAGAAAACGATATGCCAAAAGATAAAGCGTTAGCAGCACTCGATAAAATAATTTCAAACTGTCAGCAATGTAGCGAAAGCTTGCAAAACATTACTGATTTTAATAATAAGTAGTCATTTAAAATTAGGTATTTACACATAATGAGTAAGCAAAAGCAGCAGGGTAAAACGAATATAACGTGGGCCGCTTTTATCGCAATAGTACTGTGTATTGTTGTTGGCAATGCAGTTTTGGCATTAAGTACTATTCAGGGATTAACGCAAACCCAAAAAAGCTTGGATAACACCAGCTTATTAGCCGATGGTATTGACCGTCTTCACTTATCAATTGTGCAGGCAGAGTCTGGCCAGCGCGGCTACTTACTCACCGAAGAAGAAGACTACTTAATGCCTTATTACGATGCGATAGGGCAAATAGAATCGCAAATGGAGCATGTAAAGTCTCTACACTCTGAAATTGAGGGCCAAGCTGAGCGAATTGCTGAGCTATTAGTGTTAACAGAAGCTAAAATTAAAGAGCTTAAACAAACGGTTAAGCTGGCTACGAATGACAAAGAGCGCCGTGCGTTATATGTATTAAATACGCACAGAGGGCGAGAGCTATACAAAGATATTCGCGTTAAAGTTAATGATATTCAAGACCGAGAATTACTGTTTAAGGTGAGCCATTTTTCTAAGCTGGCACAAATAAAAAATGAAGCAAAAATCACCTTTGCTATTACAGCGGTTACTAGTGCGCTTTTAATAATAGGTATGTTTTTATTAACCCGGCTAAACTTAAGAAACGCGGCTAAATACCGTGAGGAGCTTGAAATACAAAACGAAACACTTGCAACTAAAGTGTCTGAGCGTACCCAAGAGCTGACCTTATATTCAGATGAGCTTAGCCGCTCAAACCGTGAGCTTGAAGAGTTTGCGTTTGTTGCCAGCCATGATTTACAAGAACCACTTCGAAAAATTCAAGCATTTAGTGACCGCCTAGAAACCATGTTTAAAGATGAACTGGGCGAAAAAGGCATAGATTATATAGGCCGTATGAAAAATGCAGCGCAACGTATGTCTAACCTTATTAACGACTTGCTAGAATTTTCGCGGGTAACAACGCGAGGTAAAGACTTTGATGACACTGACTTAAAAGGCGTAGTTAACGACATTTTAAGTGATTTAGAAGTTGCCATTAAAGAAAGCAATGCGCAAGTAGAGGTGGGCGAACTACCGGTTATACAAGCCGATAAAAGCCAAATGCAGCAGTTGTTTTTAAACTTACTGTCTAATGCTGTTAAGTTTAGAAAACCAGGTATTGAGCCACACATAAGCGTAATGTACGAGCACAAAGACGAGTTTAGTGAAGAGCACAACGAGAAAGTGGGTTGGCAAATTATTACCATAAAAGATAATGGTATTGGTTTCTCACAAGAGTATGCTGATAAAATATTTGTACCATTTCAGCGCCTGCATGGGCGTTCGGAATATAAAGGCACAGGGATTGGGCTTTCAGTTTGTAGGCGTATAGTTGAGCGGCATGGTGGGATAATTACCGCTCATAGTAAAGACGGTGAAGGGGCAACCTTCATAATAAAATTACCTGTGGAAACAACGCTTTTCACACTTCAAGGAGAGGCTTAGATGCCGTATTCAAAAGTGAAACCTATTACAATATTAATGGCAGATGATGACGAGGATGATCGCCTACTCACGCAAGATGCGCTAGCCGAAAGCCGTGTATTAAACGAGCTGCATTTTGTGGAAGATGGGGTTGAATTATTAGAGTACTTAGAGCGCAAAGGTAAGTTTGAAGATAAAAATTCATCGCCACGCCCAGGGTTGATTTTGCTTGATTTAAATATGCCACGTATGGATGGCCGTGAAGCACTTGAGGCCATTAAGGCAAACCCAAACCTTAAAGGCATACCGGTTGTTATTTTAACCACCTCTAAGCAAGAAGAAGACATGGTTAAAGGTTATAACTTAGGAGCGGCCTCTTATATTACTAAACCGGTAACATTTGATGGCTTGGTTGATTTAATGAAAACCCTAGGAAAATACTGGGTAGAATTTGTAGAGCTGCCGACAACGTTTAACGACTAAATAAGTAGCAACATTAAGCCCCTAATTAGGGGCTTATTAAATGCAATTAAAAGGAGGTAGTATGTTAGATAAAGTGACTCGCTTACTTTTAGTAGAAGACGATGAAGATGATTACATTCTCACTTGCGACTACTTAGATCAGTTAGATTCACATACATTTGACATAGAATGGATAAGCTCTCCTGAGCAAGCAATAAGCATTTTAAGTAAAAACGATCACGATATTTGTTTGCTTGATTATCGATTAGGCGCCTCAAATGGGCTAAGTGTATTAAAAAAGGCCATTGCTAATGGATTTAGCGGGCCAATTATTATGCTTACGGGGCAATCTAATGATGAATTAGACTCTGCAGCACTTGATGCCGGCGCGGTAGATTACCTTATAAAAACAGAAATGAGTTCGAGCCGGTTTGCTCGCGCTATACGTTATGCTTTAGCGCGTAAAGATGTTGAAGGCGAGCGAGTAGAGCGTTTAAAAGCCGAGGCAGAGAACCGCTCAAAAGACAGATTTTTAGCCCACTTAAGCCACGAATTACGTACCCCGCTTTCATCTATATTAGGTTATACAGAGTTACTGCTACAAAGCGACTTTAGCAAACAGGCCGAAAACGAATTAGGGGTTATTTACCGAAACGGTAAGCACTTGCTGAGCTTGTTAAACGACGTGCTCGATTTATCTAAAATTGCTGCCGACAAATTAGAGCTCACCTTAAGTGAAGTAAACTTAGATAGCATGCTGGCTGATGTTTACACCTTAATGCGTGTATCTGTGCTTGATAAAGGTTTAAAGCTTCGCTTTGAGTCTCTACAGCCTTTACCTCTTATTGTTAGAGTAGATGCCACCCGCGTACGCCAAATACTCATTAACTTAATCAATAATGCGGTTAAATTTACCGAAAAGGGCGAAATAGTGGTTAGTGCCTGGACCGAGTGGGTTGAAGGCCAAGAAATGCTATTTTTTAGTATTAAAGACTCAGGCATGGGGATTGCCCCTGAAAAACAAGCATTAATTTTTAAACCCTTTGAGCAAATAGCCGATGTAGAATCGCGCTCTGTTGGCGGAGCAGGCTTAGGCCTTGCTATTTGTGCCGAGCTATTAACGCGTATGCACGGCAGTATTGATTTAACCTCTAGAATGGGGGAAGGCTCTACCTTTACTATTTCGGTGTACCCAGGTGATATAAGCGAAGTAGAACGCCAAGTATTAAACTTTAGTAGTGGCTCGCAATTACAGACAAAATCAGCGCCATGCAAAGTGACTGGCCGCGTATTAGTGGTTGATGATTTACGCGATTTACGCATGTTAGTTGGTCATATGATTAGCACATGTGGTGCGCGCGTAGACTACGCCGAGCATGGCCAGCAAGCGCTTGAAAAAGTAAGAATTGCACAAGCGTATCGCTCGCCTTATGATATTATTTTTATTGATATACATATGCCTGTAATGGGTGGTAAAGAAGCCACAATAGAGCTTAGAAAAATGGGCTACACAGGCCCAATTATTGCGCTTACTGCCGCCACTATGAAAGGCATACATGAAGAGCTGGCAGCCCTTGGCTTTAACGATGTAATACCAAAGCCCGTTGATAGCTCTTCTTTGTATCAATGCTTACAAGATTACTTAGTATCGCCAGAGCATGCGCCTCAAGCTAAAAACATTCACAGCGACAAAGCTGTAATAGAGAAAAAGCAGCGCTTTTTATTGGTTGAGGACGACCAAGATGCAGCGCAAATTACGCAGTTGTTGCTAGAAAGTTTAGGGGTAGAAACCGTTATTACCTCAACGTGTGCACAGTGTTTACAAACCCTCAATCATGACCAACAATTTAATAAGGTTTTGCTAGATATGCACTTACCTGACGGGCGTGGTGTCGATTTAGGTAAGCAAATTAACGAACGTTACCCTGACTTAAGCTTGGTGATTGTTAGTGGTGCAGAGCCCGATCCTAAGCAGATCAAAGATTTAAATATTAATCATGTACTTTTGAAACCGATTAATCTGAGCTTATTAGAAACCTTGATCAGCTCGTAATTTAGAAGTTATTTTATGCAGTCGATAAAACTAGAAAGTGAGTTATTAACGCCCTCTAAAGTAGTATGCGTTGGGCGTAATTACACCGCGCATATTGCTGAGCTTAATAATGAGCTACCAGATCAAATGGTATTGTTTAATAAACCGAACAGTGCGCTTTCGTCTACCTTATTTGCTACGCACAATAACGACACACTGCACTATGAAGCCGAGCTGTGTTTTGTTATTAAAAATAATGAGTTGGCAGGCGTAGGTTTAGGGTTGGATTTAACTAAACGTACCGTGCAAAGTAAGCTTAAAAATAAAGGGTTACCGTGGGAGCGCGCCAAGGCGTTTAACGGCTCGGTATTATTAACGCCCTTTGTCGCTATAGCGGATGCTGAGCAGGCGTTTACGTTTGAGCTTAAAATTAACGATAACGTTATTCAACAAGGCGATACGCAATTTATGATACACAAGCCTAAAGATATTTTAAGTGAAATTAATGAGTTTATGCACTTAGAAAATGGCGATGTAATAATGACAGGAACGCCTGCAGGCGTAGGGGAAGTGCCTGCAAACAGCGTATTTACAGTAAGCTTGTATGCTAATTCGACCTGCTTGTTATCGCAAAGTTGGCAGGCACAATAGGATTAAGTATTTGCTGTTGGTAATGCTTAGTAAACTGCGGAAAACTTTGCTCTAACCAAAAGCGCTGACTATTTATATAAGCAGGCGATTGCAATACCTGCTTATGTAGCGCTTTATTTATTTTATTAAGCGCCTTGGTAGCAAAATCATTCGGTGCTCTTACTGCACACCCTATAGCCCCTAAAACAAACTTTCTAGGGTCTTCTTCAATTGGTAAACTGACTATATTTTTAAACTTACTGTGGTTGACAAAATAATCCCTCATAAACGGGTAGTCTATTGTGTAATCTAAAAAGCCGCGACTTAAGCGAGCAATAACAGCTTGGCTTTCATTCTCGCTGCTCCAGCTTAGCGATGCTTTATGATACACCGTGGTGTTTTCGATTATTTTATTAATTTTTGAAGTAAACTTGCGCGCCGCGGCTTGACCATACACATATTGCTCGTCTGACAATAAATGAATAAGTTTAATAGGGCTGCCATACTTAGCGTGTATTTCTGGAGCAAGTTTTTGAGTGGTTAAAACCGAAAAAGGCGGGTAAACCGTGGTGGGGGTAGAAAACTGTAACACCCCATTGGCCGTTTTTTTATGAATAACACACGGAAAGCATACATTATCGCCTTCATTTAAGTGCTTATTAATTCGCTCTTGCGGCACGATTAGTCGTGTATGTTTTACATCATCAATGCTGTTAATTAGTTGCTCGGTGAGGTTGTCGCAAATACCACCTTGCGGCGCATGCGAATCTTTATCCATATGAAAGGGGGGCGTGTAACTTTGTAGCCATACAATTTCTTTAATTGGGTGAGTATTGTCAGCGTACCCGTAACGCATTAAACCACCTAGGACACCAAAGAATAAAATTACATTTCTAAGCATAACTCACTAAAAATAATCCATTTAAGTTAACTTTAGTATAGTTTTACTTTGTATATGTTCAAATGTAAGAGAGAAAAAGGCAGTAAAAAAACTGCCTATTATTTTGGTTTAATATGGCTGCGGGTAATCTTTAAAAATAGTGCCAATTTCAGTTAGAGTGTCGTCGCTTAAAGTTATGCTAAAAGCGTCAATGTCTTCTTTTAATTGGGCCATGCTGGTCGCACCAATAATTGACGAGGTAACGCCATCGACTTGATTACACCAAGCAAGAGCCAATTGGGCTGGGGTTATGCCGCTTGCATGTGCAAGCTCTACATAACGCTGCGTGGCTTTTTGCGCGTTAGGGGTATCTCTAAAAATGCCATTGCGCTGCATAAATGTCCAACGCGAGCCCGCTGGGCGTGCGCCGTTTAGGTATTTACCCGTTAGCAGGCCAGCAGCAAGCGGCGACCAAGGTAAATAAGCAATGTCTTCATGGATACACTGCTCAATTAAATAAGGCCAATCTTTAGCGTGCGCTAGGCTAAATTCGTTTTGAATAGACACCATACGCGGTAAGTTATGCACTTTTGCTAAATTTAAAAATTGGCTAATGCCCCATGGGGTGTCATCTGAAAGGCCACAATATTTTATTTTTCCGGCTTTAACACACTCATTAAGGCCCTCTAAAATATCAAGCATACCCGCTTGTTGTTGCTCAGTATCTACGTCACTAAAAGTGAGTTTACCTGGCCACTGCCTGCCAAAATGTGGGGTAGAGCGATTAGGCCAATGCAATTGGTATAAATCTATGTAGTCGGTTTGTAGGCGTTTAAGCGAGTTATCTACGGCCTCAATGACAGCGCTGCGTGTTATATCGCCGCCATCTCGTACCCACGACAAGCCATTGCCTGCAATTTTACTCGCCAATACAATATCACTGCGCTTTTGCGCATTGCGACTTAGCCAGTTACCTATAATTTGCTCTGTTTTACCGTAGGTCTCTGGTGAAGGAGGAACGGCATACATTTCGGCAGTATCTATAAAATTAACGCCTTGTGCCAAGGCATAAGCTATTTGCTCATCGGCGTCTTGTTGGGTATTTTGTTTACCCCAAGTCATGCTGCCTAAGCATACTCTAGAAACATCAACACCGCTGCTGCCTAACGGACTGTATTGCATTTAAAATCCTTAAATTATGTAAGATCTTGAGAGTGGATAATTAATATCAATTCGCAATAAAACCTAATTAAGCGAATTGGTGTAGCGCCGATAGTAATGGCTCTGAAATCGCCGCTTTTTGTCCTGTTTTAAAGTCAAACATAACAACTTGAGAATAGCCTGTGGTAGTAATAGCTTGCTGAGCATGGCTAAATACAGAGTAATTCATCATAAAACGGTCGCTTTTTATATCTGAAATAGTAATACCTACGGTTAAGGTATCTGGGAAGGTCACTGGACGTTTATAGCGAATATTGTTTTCACTAATGACCGGGCCTATTCCACCTGGTTTTATCGTATCAAACTGATTTATTTTATTTAGAAAATCGATACGCGCAATTTCAAAATAACGCAAGTACACCACGTTGTTAACATGTTGTAGGGCGTCCATATCGGCCCATGCTACGGTGATATCGGTATGAATAGGGTGCTGATCTTTGAACCTTTGCATGTATGTGTACTCTTAGTTTTAAATGAATGAGGTTATCAATATGGTGTTTGTAGCTCAAGACAATAAATGCCATGTTTTTTTATAAGATGATTGTACCTATTTATTTTTAGGACTACAGTTAAATAACACAGACAACACACACGAGAACACACATGCAAAATATAATTAATTGGGCTTTAGCCAGTTTAGTTTTTATAGCGTCTTTTGCTTGCTATGCAATGGGTAATGCCTCCGGCGGCATAATGCTTTTAGCTGCGGGGTTTTTATTGGAGTTTGTTTTTTGGCTACATTGCTTTAAAAAATCAAAGCGCTTTAAGCAGCCGTTTTAAAAAAGCGGTTTAAAGCTTGCGCGGTTTAACGCGCGACACCTAGTAGCGCTTTAACTTTAGCAAGCTAAACAGGCTTTAATGGACTTGCTTAATGAAAGTGAATCCTTAATAATGGCTGTATAAATAAACAGTTGTTATGTGGTAATGAAAAAGTTTATTCATATCGACATGGACTGCTTTTATGCAGCGGTTGAAATGCGCGATAACCCCAAACTTGCCAGTGTGCCTTTAGCGATTGGTGGCAATAGCCGTCGTGGTGTGCTCTCTACAGCAAATTATATAGCGCGCGAATATGGTGTTCGCTCGGCTATGTCTAATTACCACGCTAAGCAATTATGCCCCGATTTAGTTATTGTGCCTGGGCGCATGGCGGTTTATAAAGAAATTTCTAACCAAATACGCGCTGTATTTAAACGCTACACCGACCAAATAGAGCCGCTGTCGCTTGATGAAGCTTACCTAGATGTAACTAACAGCACCGCATGCAAAGGCAGCGCAACGCTTATTGCTCAGCAAATTAGAGCAGATATTTATAACGATACCGGCCTTACTGCCTCTGCCGGAGTTGCCCCCATTAAGTTTATTGCCAAAATAGCCAGTGACGAAAATAAACCCAATGGCCAATTTGTGGTTTTGCCGGATGAAGTTGATGCGTTTTTAAATAATTTACCGCTGGGTAAAATCCCTGGTGTGGGCAAAGTAACCCTCGAAAAGCTTAATTTAAAGGGGTTATACACAGGTAAAGACGTTCGCGAGAAAGGCGTTAATTGGATGCAGCAGCATGTGGGGAATTTTGGTGTATCGCTTTATCAAAAATGTGCTGGCGAATATATTGGTAAAGTAACCACTGAGCGAGTGCGTAAATCCCTTAGTGTTGAACACACCTATGAATACAATAAAAATAGCTTACAAGAATGTTTAGATCAGTTACCTAAATTACTGGAAGAGCTAACAGCGCGCCTTAATAAGCAACAGCTACAAAATCGTATTAATAAGCTAAGTGTAAAAGTGAAGTTTGCAAACTTTGTTGTTACCTCAGCGGATCAAGCTCATCATCAATTAAATACTGCTATTTTTACTGAATTACTCTCTAAGGCGTATCAACGCGGGATGCAGCAACCAGTGCGTTTATTAGGTATTGGAGTGGGTGTTAAAAATGAACCTAATTTAAATCTGCAACTGAGTATTCTTGATTAACTACATGCTTTTTGCAATTTAGAGTACTTTAGCAAAGTAATTTAAACATAGAGTAAGCAGGGGCTACCATTACTAAAAACTATATAGTGGTTGTTAATTTCTTCTTAAAATATGGAGTCACATTAGTTAGCTGTAAAACCAAGTTGCCAGATTAAAATGAGCTGATCGCAGTTGGCTGGTTTTGTGTTTTTATATCAACGATAATAGCCCCTTATGTTTTCTAACAGGAGTTTTACTTATGGCATATCCTCAAGCGATAGCTGCACAATCACTTAGTGCAAGCTTTGACTCATTTTCTCACGATGCACTTATTATAATTAGTGATGACTTTTCTCAATTAGCCAATAACTCATTAAGTGATGCTATCGAATCACACGCTAAAGTAGATTCTCGTATTGGTAAACAAGTTACGTTTTTAGTGGTTGATAATGTACGCGTTGTTTTAGCACCTACGGGGCCGCTTAACCGCGATTACGATGATGTAAGACGCTATTTTGATGCCGCTAAGCTAGCGATTAACGAAGCAAAAGCCGCGGGTAGTGTAAACCCTGCTATTTACTTACCAAAATTACATACAGATGCGCGTTACCAGCATGCATTAGAAGTGGCGTATTTAGGCGCATGCCAAGCCTTATGGCAACCTTTAGAGGCGCGCGAATACCACGGCGAAAGCATTGAGCCTATTACGCAAATAGGTTTAATAGATGCAAATGAGCAAACAGTTAAAGCTGTAAATGCAATTGCAGCAGGGCAATATGCAGCACGTGACTTATGCGGTACTGAGCCTGAACGTATGGCGCCACCACGTTTTGCCGATTACTGTGTTGAGCTTTTTAAAGGCTCTAAAGTAGCGGTTGATGTGATTGACGATATTAACACGATAGATAAAAACTACCCTATGCTTAGCACCGTTGCTCGCGCATCTTATGCGGTTGAGCGCCACCACCCACGTGTTGTAAAGCTAGAATACGTGCCAGAAGGTGAAGTAACGCGCACGCTAATGTTTGTTGGTAAAGGCTTAGTTTACGATACCGGCGGCGCCGATTTAAAAGTAGGCGGTTACATGGCAGGTATGAGCCGCGATAAAGGCGGGGCTGCATCCGTTGCGGGCTTTATGAAAGCCGTGGCAGATTACCAACCTAAAGGCGTTAAAGTTATTTCTTACCTAGCTGTGGTTCGTAATTCAATTGGCTCTGATTGTTTTGTACCAGATGAAATTATCACTAGCCGTGAAGGCGTACGTGTACGCATTGGTAACACCGATGCAGAAGGGCGTTTAGCTATGGGTGACCTACTTAGCGAAATGAAAGATGTAGCTAAAGGCGAAGTTAATCCAACACTGTTCACCGTAGCAACCCTTACAGGCCATGCGGCACGTGCTATGGGCCCTTACGGAGCGTATGTTGAAAACGGACCTGCACGTAGCGCTAATACCTCTCGTCAAATAGCGGATTGTGGTGATTTATGGGCAGATGCAGCTGAGGTTTCTCGCTCTCGCCGTGAAGATTACGACTTTATCAAACCGCGTACTCTCGCTGATGATGTTTTATCAAGCAATAATGCGGCCTCTGCTGTTACAGCCCGTGGGCATCAATTCCCTATGGCGTTTTTAGCCGTTGTTGGTGGGCTTGATAAACACGGTAACGACTCTGAGCAGCCGCTTCCTTATGTACATATGGACATTGCTGGTAGTGGTGTTGAAGGCGGTGATTGGCAGCACGGTAAGCCAACCGCAGCATCAGTAACCAGCTTATTTGCACGCTACTGTTTGTAAGTTAAAAACGCTTATGTAATAAAAAGCCCTGTTAATTCAGGGCTTTTTTTAATTATTTTAATTTAAAGCGATTAACCACGCTCGAAAGCCCTTGGCTACTTTGTTTAAGGTTATCGCTGGCATCGGTAAGTTGCTTTGTATTATTTAGTGATTGCTCGGTTGATTGAGATAGCTCGTTAATACGTAAATTAACCTCGTCAGCAGCTTGTGTTTGCTGCTCGGTGGCACGTGCTATTTGGCTGTTCATGTCGGTAATTATAGATACCAGCCTTTCTATTTCATTGAGCGATGTATCGGCAGATGAAACCTGCTCTACCGTCGTCACCGACAGTGCTTGGCTTGATTTTACCGCCTCTACAGCCGCTTTAGCGCCTTCTTGTAATTTAGTGATCATGGCTTGAATTTCATCTGTGCTTTGCCCGGTTCTGCTGGCTAATGTGCGCACTTCATCGGCAACAACTGCAAACCCTCTGCCGTGCTCGCCTGCACGAGCCGCTTCTATAGCAGCGTTGAGTGCAAGTAAGTTTGTTTGCTCCGATATACTTCTGATCACATCAAGCACAGAGCCTATATTGTTACTTTCGTTTGCTAAATCTTCAGTTACTTGGCTCACTGTCTCTATATTACTTGAGAGTGTTTCTATGGCGGTAATGGTATTCGCTACCACGTTTTTACCGGTTGAGGCATTGTGCGCTGCATCATTGGCTGCTTGTTCAGCGGCTTCGGCATTGCGACTCACATCATGAATTTGGTGCGTCATTTGCTCCATGGCGGCGGCTACTTGTGTGGAACTGTCGTTTTGTAGTTCAATGAAGGAGTGGCTTGTTTTACTTGACTCATCCACCGTATGAGCGTGTTTGCTTACATCATCAGCACTGTGCGATACATGTACTAACGACTCGCGCATTTTTAAAACAAATAAATTAAAAGAGCGTGACAGCTCTGATATTTCATCATTGCCCGATTCGCTTAGCGTACGTGTTAAGTCACCTTCACCTTGCGATATGTTTTTCATCATATCTGCGGCAAGACGAGTAGGCGTGAGTATACTTTTACCAATAAAGTAACTTAATAAAATGACAGCAATAATCATAACTAGGGCGCTAATTATGATGAGGTTACGCTGCTCGCTAAATGCTTCATCTATTGAATCTAGGTATACGCCTGAGCCAATAATCCATTGCCACGGGCTAAAACCTTTTACAAATGCGACTTTATCTACCGGCTGATCTTTTCCTGGTTTTGGCCATTTATAAGGTATAAAACCTTCTTTTTGTTGTTTTACAATGTTCACCATTTCTACAAAAAGTGCTTTGCCGTCGGGGTCTTTATTATTACTTAAGTCTTTACCGTTAAGCGCAGGCTTTATTGGGTGCATTACCATTTTGGGCTGGTAGTTGTTTACCCAAAAGTAATTTGTTTTGTCATAGCGCAGCGCTTTTATAGCGGCCAGTGCTTGTGATTGAGCCTGCGCTTGTGTGAGTGTATTGTTTTGTTCAAGCTGGTGGTAATGCTCAATAACACTGTATGCCGTTTCTACTACATTTTGGGTTTTTAGATATTGCTCGTTTTTGAGTGAGCTATATTGATGAGTTAGGCTAGATATACTAAGTACTATTAGGCCAAATACAACAATGGCTATTAACAGTAAAAAACGTTGAAAAATACTGAAACTACGTAGGTTAAGCATTAATTTGTCCTCAATTAGTGTACGCCTTAGCGCATAGAATAAGCGTAGCTAAAAAAAGCGTTTAATCTAGGCTCACTAACTTATTAAGACAAAAAAAAGGCTGATTTTTCAATCAGCCTTTAGTCTATTTAGTCGTCATCTGATTATTTAACATCAAAATGTCGATTAAAGAAGTTTGTAATGGTTTGGTGTAAATGTGTTTGCACCTGTTTACCGCGTAAGCTGTGTTTTGAGCCTGGGTAGGTCATCATTTCAAACTGTTTTTCGTTATCTTGTAGTTGTTTAAATAATTTAGTGGCGTGGGTAAATAACACGTTGTCATCGGCCATGCCATGGTAAATCATTAACGGGCCTTTTAAGCCATCAGCGTATGGGAATACGGCGCTGTCTTCGTAGCCTTTGGCATTGGTTTTTGGATGACCAAGGTAGCGCTCAGTGTAATGGGTGTCGTAAAGTGCCCAGTCGGTAACTGGTGCACCCGATACACCGGCTTGAAAGTAATCGCCCGCTTTAAACATGGTCATTAGGGCCATGTATCCGCCATAACTGTGGCCATAAATACCAATGCGTTGTGGGTCTACGTAATCAAGCGTGCGTAAAAACTCAACGCCTTTAATTTGATCAGCTACTTCTACAACACCTAAGTGTTTGTAAATAGCGTCTTCAAACTTTTTACCACGGTTGTATGAGCCTCGGTTATCGAGCTGAAAAATAACATAGCCTTGTTGCGCCATGTATTGAAAGTACAAGTTTTTGCTGCGCCAGCTATTTGTTACGCGTTGTGCATGCGGGCCGCCGTATACATTAACAATTACTGGGTGCTTTTTACCGTCTGCAATATTACTTGGTTTAAACAAGCGGTAATGCATTACTTGGCCATCTTCAGCTTTAATTGTGCCGTACTCTGGAGTTGCTAAATCACTTAAATAAGGTGTTAATGGGTGGCTATCATCAAGCTTATTTTGTTCAAGCCATGTGATAAATTCGCCATTTACTTTACGTAGTGCCGCCGAGTTAGGCTTGTTTACCGATGAGCTATTATCAATAAACGTTTTGCTGTCTTTAGCCATTACCACTTTGTGGTATTGGCCTTGTTCGGTGATGCGCTTAATATTGCCTTTTTTAAACAGTGGTGCGCTGTATAAATGGCTTTCAAGCGGGGTGTCTTTACGTCCTGCAAAATACACTATGCCTTTTTTCTCATCTACGCCTTTTAAGCTATCAACAACCCAGTCTCCTGAGGTGATTTGTCGAATTAGCTGGCCGTTAGTGCGGTACAAATAAAGGTGTTTAAAACCATCGCGCTCAGAAGCCCATACAAAATGCTTTTTGTCTTTTAAGAAATGCAGATCAAAGTTTAAATTGATCCACGTATCGCTGTTTTCTGTTAACGCTACTTTTTGCGTTTTAGTATCGCTATTGTAAAAGCGTAGTTCTAACTTATGTTGTGAGCGATTTTGCCATTGATACGAAAGGGTAGTGCTGTCTTTTAGCCATTTAGCACGTGCAATGTAAATGTCTTTATCGTCGCCTAAATCAACCCAGTCAACGTTTTGATTATTTAAAGACACAACGCCAAGTTGAATCTCAACGTTGTCGGTGCCTGTAAAGGGGTAACGTTGATTAAATAGCTTTACTTCGTCTGCATAAATTTCGTTACGGATGGCTTCTTTTACTGGGGTTTCATCTACGCGAGTGAATGCAATTTTAGATTCATCGCCAGCCCACCAGTAGCCAGTCATCCGGCTCATTTCTTCTTGTGCTACAAATTCGGCCATGCCGTTTTTAATAACGCCACCGCCATCTTTGCTCAGTTGTATTTCTTTACCTGAATCAAGTGCTAAAGCGTAAAGGTTTTGCTCGCGAATAAACGATACATAGTTACCTTTAGGAGAAAAACGGGCATCGGTTTCAAACGCTTCTGTATTGGTAAGTTTTTTACTTTTACCAGATGCAAGCTCGTAATAATACAGGTCACCATTGAGTGGGAATAACAGGGCTTTGCCATCTTTAGACCATTTATACTCTAAAATACCTTTACCAAAAATACGTTGGCGTTCGCGGCGTGCTTTTTCCTCATCAGAGAGGTTTTCTGGGCCTGAAAATAGCTTTGCAGAATCAACCAGTATTCTGTTGGTGTTATCTTTTAAGTTGTATTCCCATAAATCATAACGGTTGTAGTCATCGGTTTTACCTTGCAGGTAAGTTACGCGGCTACCGTCTGGTGAAAACTTAAGTTGTACGGGAGCTTTACCCGACAAGCTCGGATCATCAAAAATACGCTCTAGCGATAATGGTTTTGCTTGTACGCTTAGTGCGCCAACAGCTAGCGGTAGTGCGAGGGTTAAGTGTTTTATTTTTTTTAGCACAAGGTTGCCTTAGCTTATTATAAATATTGTATTAAATGGTAAAGCTAAGCGTGTGCAACTGCAAATAAATGCTATAAAGTGGCCATTATTAAAGACTAACTAGGATGTGACGATGACGAACCACACTTTTGAACTCGCCCCAGAGCTTAAGCGCGATTGTATAGAACTGGCAGATTGGCCTTTATGTAAGGTGCTATTACTTAACGACAGCCAATACCCTTGGTTTGTATTGGTGCCCAGAAAACCTAATTTAAAAGAGATCATCGATTTATCTGATGCCGATCAAATTGTATATTTAAAAGAGTCGGCCAAACTCAGCAAGCTTATTATGCAAGTGTTTAGCCCTGATAAATTAAACGTGGCCGCTTTGGGTAATATGGTGCCGCAATTACATATTCATCATATTGCACGTTTTACAACTGATGCTGCGTGGCCTGCACCTGTGTGGGGTAAGTTTCCTGCAAAACCATACACAGATGAGCAAATAATAGCGCTAAAAAAAGCGCTGCAGTTATAAACTACAGCGCTTTATTAAAGTATTACAAAGTATTACGTGTTGGGTTAGTTAAGGCCTAACACGTCTTTACCTTGTTTAAAGGTTACATCAACCGGAATATTTGCTTGGCTTAGTTTTTCTAAGTCTTTAGCCAGCTCTTCTTTAATTCCGCCATGAGTGGCAATTAGTTGATCTACTTTTTCGTAATCGCCGTCACCTTGTAATGTTAAAATTAAGCGCGACAGCTTAGCCATAGCCACGCCCATTTTTTCCATATTTACACGGTATAAGCCCTCTTCATTTTTAGAAAAAGCGCCTTCTTGTGCAAAAAAGTTAAAGCGGATCATGTTGGCTTTACCATGTGCGCTTGATGCACCAAAACGTACTGAGCGGAAAATACCCGCCATAAAGGTGGTGTAGTAATCTTCTAATGTGCCTTCGGTAATTTCGCCTTTTTTAAGTAACTGCTCAACCATGTATAAACCTAAAATATCGGCTTTACCTTCTTCAAGTGCACTTGCGTGCTCTTGTAATGATTGGCGCACAGTGCCTTTATTTGTAATGGTGTTTTTAATACCTAGGCCATGAGCCACTTCGTGAAACATGGTATTGGCAAAAAAGGCGTTAAAGGTAATATGCTTACGTTGCTCAGGTACAATTAACTGCTCAGCAATTGGCACTAAAATTTTATCAAATTTTGCACGCATTGCGTTTTTAAGCTGCAGGCGACGAGTGCCTTTTTCAAGCTGTACTTGCTCATCGTTTGGTAAGTTAATGGCAATCGTTTTACTGCCCGCATTTGAGTGACCTGCATAGTAAACCACATCGTAAGCATTTAAATCGGCGTCTGAGCCTGGCACTTCTTGCTTATATTTAGCATCTACCGGTAGACCTTTTTGAAGCTCTGGTAAAAAGGCTGCAAATTTAGCTAGGCGCTCGCTCCATTTTAAATCTTTAATTAGTACATACGACTCATAAGCAGAGCGGTAGCCAAAGAGTTGATCTTCGTAGGTTTCAATTGGGCCAATAACCACATCAACGGGGTTATTTTTCATGTCCATCCAGGCAAAATCAGAACCCTGAAAATCATCTTTTTGTAGTGCATCAGCACGTAGGTTTAAGTAATTGGCAAATTCTTTATCATCGGCAAGCTTACTGGCTTCACGTAATAAATCTGCTGCTTTAGCTAACTCCTCAGCGTATTCTTTTGAGTAAGGCACGCTGTAAAGGTTACCTTGCTCATCACGTTTAATTAATGAGTAAAGGCCTTTTTTATCTTCTACGTCGGCGTTATTTAGCTCTTCTTTTGTTATGTCGGCTGGGTAGAATTGTGCGCCAAGGGCTTTTTCTTTGTAGCCTGATAAAAACGGTTCGTCACCATTTAAACGATCCCAAGGGCCGTAGTTAATATCAGCAAATTTACGTACTTTTTCATCACTTAGCTTTGCTAAAAAAGCGTCTTTATTATCGCCAAAAGCCTGCTTCCAAAATAGCTCGTCCATAATTTTAGAGGCATCGATAAGCTTAGCAACCATGGCTTTTTGATTCTCACTTAAATGAGATAGGTCGGCTTCTAGGCTAAAGTCGGTGTAAATTTCTAAACGTTGTTTATCAATATTAATTAAATCTGGGCCAGCTTGCGCGGCACTTTTTTGAGCAAGTTCTACACCTGTGGCTTCGGTCGAAGAGGGGGCTTGCTCTGAGCATGCACTAAGAAAAACGACGCCTGAGAGTAAAATTGCTTGGCTAATTTTGTTTAAGATCATTTGATTGCCTGTTAAAAAAGTAAGTTTAATTATTTGTACGCTTAAATTTAATTGCTAGCGCGTACAAACGTTTCCTTATAGTGACTGCATTAAAGCAAAACTAAATGGTAAATAGCAAGTGTTTGGCGGTGTACCGCGCCTACAGGCGATAATAACAATTAATTTATATAATTTTCTTAACTTTATCGGTAAGTTAGATAATACTCATTGTATTACTCATTTTATCCGAGGTTAGCAGTTGCATTGCGGCCCAGAAACAAAAGGATGACAGTTCTATGTCTACAGAAAATGCACTATTAACGATTTTGGTTGATAGAATCAATAACGACACTTTGGTTTTACCTACGCTACCTGAAGTTGCAATTAAAGTGCGCCAAGCGGCCGATAACCCTGATGTAAACCTAATGCAAATGTCAGACGTGATTGGGCAAGACCCGGCTCTTTCAGCGCGAATGATTAAAGTGGCTAACAGTGCAATTATGGGCCGAGCGGTAAAAGTGTCTAACTTACAGCAAGCGGTTACGCGCATTGGTTTACGCCAAATTAAAAATATAGCAACTGCAATGGCAATGGAGCAGCTGTTTGTTTCTAATAATGAGCTAATAAAAGGCTACATGAGTAAAGCGTGGCAAAAAACGCTAAATGTGGCGGGGCACTCAATAACGCTTATGGCGTTTTATTTACAAAATAATAAACGTACATCGTTAAATAGTGACTCTATTACGTTGGCGTCGTTGGTATATAACATTGGTGTACTGCCTATTTTAACCGAAGCTGAGCGCCACCCAGAGGTGTTTGCTAACCCAAGCTTTTTAGCGCATGCAATTCAAAAGCTCAGTGGTAAAATTGGTGGTTCAATTATGGGAGCGTGGGAGTTTCCACCTGAATTTGTAAATGTGGCTAGACATTGGGCCGACCCTACGTATCGCCCTGAAGAGATTGGGTATGTTGATTTTATTCGTATTGGCGCTATTTTAGAGGGGACTTTACAGGTTTCTGATAAATCAGCGGCTTTACAAACCTACATAGATAAAGGCGTTATTCCTTCTATGCAGTTATTTTCAAGTGACGAATACAACGACATGCTTGAAAATGTAAAAGACACATTTAGCTAATTAGTAGTTATAAAGGTAAAAGCAAAAAGCACGACTTAGTCGTGCTTTTTTTGGTTTTAATAGCGCTTATAATTTTAGCGTTTTATAAATCTTCTGCATCACCCAAACCGGCCGTCAGCTCTTCAAGCAGTAGCTTGATTTCTTCTGAGGCTAAAATAAAGTCAGCATCTAATTTAACCGCCATATCTTCTTTAGGAATATCGGCGTTTTCTTCTTTTAAAGTTTCTGAGTAGCTTAAACGCTTGATAGAGCCATCGTTTTGCAGCATAAACTTCAGGCGTTCTTGCCAATCAAGTGCAAGTTTGGTCACGCGTTTACCATTTTCTAGGTGCGATTTAACTTCATCACACGATAAATCATGACCTTTTAGTTTAACCTGCGCGCCACTGTCATCGGCTTCTTCTAGCTCAGCATCAAAACCTATAGCAAAGTTTTCTGGGGTGCTGAAGTTAGTTAACCAATCAGTTAAAAATACATCTAGGTCGTAGTTTGCAAAAGCAGGTACTACCGGTAATGTGCCCAGAGACTTACGCAGCAATGCAAGTAGCTCTTCTGCTTTATTAAAACTGCCGCTGTTTACTACAACCCAGCCGTTTTCTTGGTCAATAAAAGCAAACTGTAGGCTCGATTTTTTAAACGCTTGAGGTAATAAGGTAGTTAAAATGTTTTCTTTTAACTCGTCTTTTTCTTTCTTTTTAACAGGGCGGTTTTCTTCCGCTTCTATTTGATCTACTTTTTCGGCAACCATTTCATTAACAACAGATGCAGGCAGCACTTTTTCTTCACGTTTGGCACACACTAAAATGCTTTTTTGTGAAAAATGCGCCAGCGAGTCACCATGCTTACCAAATGCTTTTGTCCAACCAAATGTAGAAAGGTCTTGAGAGCCACAAGGGCGAAATACATCTTGTTCTAACGCTTTTTCAAACTCTTCTTGAGTGTACGAAACATCTTGCTTAAAGCGATAACAAATCAGGTTACTAAACCACATAAGGTAACTTTTCCATCTTTTAAATTTGCTCAATCATAGCAATAAAATGGGGTTCTCGAAATGGCTGATTTTAAGCAAAGCCGTTATTGATTAAATAATGGCTTTGGCATGTTTTTAGGAAACTCAATATGGTAATGAAGCCCTTTGCCAGGCTCACTGCTTGCCTCTATTGAGCCGCTAAGCGTTTGCTTAACTAAGTTAAAGGTTATGTGTGTGCCTAACCCACTGCCGCCTTGGTCGCGTTTTGTAGTAAAAAATGGGTCAAACAATTTGGCTAATTGCTCTTTCGTTACGCCATTACCGTTATCGGTGTAGTCAATAATAAGGAGTGTGTCATCGGCGCTAATATTTATATCAATATTGCCCTGCGCAATATTATCAAAACCATGAATAATTGAGTTCATAATTAAGTTGGTAAAAATTTGGCTAATTGCCCCTGCAGGCAGATTAAGAACTAAATCATCCGGACACTGTAAATTTATGGTGTGCTTGGTTTTTTTAAGTTTAGGGTGGAGCGATAAAATTACTTCGTTTAAATAATCTTTAAAGTTAATTGTTCTTACAGCTTCACTGGCTTGGTCTACCGCTATTTGTTTAAAGCTGGCAATAAGCTCAGAGGCTCTATCAAGGTTGGTTGTAAGCAAGGTCGTGCTTTGCTTGGCTTCGTTTATAAACTCTTCTAATGCTTTGGGCGATAACGTTTTTTCTTTGTAGGCATTTTCTAACGTGTTTAAACGCTCTTGTAAAAACGATATAGCAGTTACACCAATCCCAATAGGTGTATTTATGTCGTGTGTAATACCGGCGACTAATCCGCCTAGAGCAGCCATTTTTTCGGTGCCTACTAAGCGCTCTTGTGCAAGGCTTAGCTCGTCTAGGTAGCGTTCAAGCTCTTTTTGTTTAGTTAATAATTCTTCTTCGGTATGTCTGCGTAAATCAACTTCTTCGGTTAGTACCAGCTTTTGTTTTTCTAGTTCGTACTTTTGCTGTTGTAAATCCATCATAGCTTGGCTTAAGTTTGACGTTTTACGGGCAACATCTTGCTCAAGCTGTATATTGTGCTGGTCGAGCTTTTCGTTACTAACAATCAACTCACGTTGGGTGTGCTCAAGCTCCTTTCTGTATTGAACTACTTTATCAATTAAGTTATTAAAAGACTGCTCCATAACGTTTAGCTCGTTATGCTCTTCGGTCTCAATGTCTATGTGTTGACCTTCTAAGTCATCAAGTTCTAAGTTTTCTATTTGATCGGTTAACTCGTTTAAGGGGTCGGTGAGCAGCTTTCTAAATGCCATTAAAAACAGAATGATCAAAAAGGTGGTTTTGATCATGGCGTTACCAATTAAAAAGTAAATAGATACCATTATTCGGCTAAATACCACATCGCGGCTAGAGAACAAGGTCACATCACCTACTTGAGTAGCGCGCCCAGAAAATTCAAAAATTAGGGGAAAGGTATAACCAAAGAGACCCGATTTGGTGTCCTCTATAATGACTTCCTCTTGTACGAGTTGTTGGTTATAAAGTTTGTGTATATCCAAAGAGCGCCCCAGCTGCGAAATAATTTCACCGCTGTCGTCGCGCACTATAATGCCCTCCACCATAGGTATAGCAAGTAAGCCTTCTGCGGTTGTAATTGTTTGCTTTGTATTTAGTTCCCAAATTGCGCGTGTTAAGCTTCGGCTAAAGGTTTTTTGTAGCGTACTTAGCTCATCACGAATGTAGTCTTTAGTATTTACAAATTCTGCAAGCACCTGTCCACATGTCACCACAAAGGTAAGCAAAAAATACACTGATAAAACATTAGTTAACAATTTCTTAGAAAGGCTTTTTTGTAACATATGGGATTTACTCATCCGGTGTAATTATATCTAAGTTGCAATTTCTAACTTAAAAGTTAGTCAATAAAACCTTAAAAATAAATAAAAAATTTATATTTTAAAGAGATAGCCCAGCTATTGAGTCGTTTTG
Source organism: Pseudoalteromonas sp. S2893 (assembly GCF_005887105.1). Taxonomy (NCBI): domain Bacteria; kingdom Pseudomonadati; phylum Pseudomonadota; class Gammaproteobacteria; order Alteromonadales; family Pseudoalteromonadaceae; genus Pseudoalteromonas; species Pseudoalteromonas sp. S2893. The sequence goes on from NZ_PNCY01000001.1 coordinate 136,280, forward strand.
TTTTAATAATAGTGCACTAAACTGATTTAAATTAATTTTAATGCCTACTGAGATTACAAAAACGATGATTTTTAATAGGCAGCTAAGGCAATTATTAATAATGTTTGACGTTTTATTGTAAGGTTACAGTATTACATTATGCGAACAAGCAAAGTGTTAGAGTTTTAGGAACGTGTTAGAATAGCAAAAACCAACGGACGGCTCGTTTTTATAATTTTTAGAAGGTTATTTTAGTAGTTAACATGATGAAATTTTCTATATTAGTGTGTGATGACTCCACTGTTGCACGCAAACAAGTTGTGCGTTGTTTAAATGAGTGCGTGAGTGCCGACATTCAACAAGCCGCAAACGGGGCCGATGCGTTGGCGCTTTTACGCTTGCAGCAATTTGATCTTTTGTGTTTAGACTTAACCATGCCAGAAGTTGACGGCGTACAAGTGCTGGAGCGCATTAAGGCAGAAAAAATAGAGTGTTTTGTACTGGTGATCTCCGCTGATATACAACAACAAATGAAGCAAAAAGTCGCGCAGCTTGGTGCTATCGACTTTATAAATAAACCTATTAATAAATCGGCTTTAAGTGAAGTTTTGCATAAATTTGGCATTCATTAGGTTTTTTCATGTTCAAAAAGGCTGTTTTATCTTTTAATTTGGGGTTGACAGCATAGCCTTTGTTAAGGCAGTCTTAGCTCTATGAAAACAAATAATCGCGCACTGACCATTATTATTACAACCACCATTCTTACTGGATAGTGGCATAGGTCGGTGCAACAAATTTAAAGGCCTGTGTTCACTAAGAACACAGGCCTTTTTTCGTTTTATGGGATGAGGAACATAAATAATGCGCGTTTTAAAATTTGGAGGCTCTTCGCTTGCCGACTTTGCCTGTTTGCAACAAGTAGCTTTGCTGGTAAAAGCACAGTTAAAAGATGAAATGTTACTGGTACTTTCTGCACCCGGAGGTATGACTGATTCATTAGTTGCGCTGGCCAGTGCCGCTGAGCAAGGTCAAGATTTTTCTCAGCAATGGCAATCTTTACTAAGCCGATGCGAGACATTAAAAGCAGAAGTAGAAAAAAGCAGTGGCGAAGTAACAAACTGGCCAGATTTTAATGAGCTTAAAAATAAGCTAGATGGTGTGGCGCTTATCAAGTGTTGCCCAGATCAAATTCGTGCTTTTGTAATTAGTTTTGGTGAGCGTGTTAGCGTATCGCTAATGCAAAGTTTATTAAGCTCGCACAATGCACAATACCTTGAAGCAACGCGTTGTGTTGCCTCTACTGGTGGCTACATTGATGCTGAGGCCGACTTAGTAACGAGTAAAGCACGCTTTCAAGCAGTACTTAAAGAAAACCCAGCCACCATTTACATTATGCCAGGCTTTACAGCAAGCAACGAGCAAGGCGAACTTACTACACTTGGTCGTAATGGCTCTGATTACTCGGCAGCTATTGCAGCGGCGTGTTTAGATGCTGAAATTTGCCAAATTTGGACTGATGTTGATGGTGTGTACAGTGCTGATCCGCGCTACATCAAAAAAGCAACTAAAGTTGATTTCTTATCTTATAAAGAAGCGATGGAGCTTTCTTACTTTGGCGCTAAAGTACTTCATCCTAAAACCATTCTACCGTGCGCGAAAGCGGGCGTACCGTGCGAAATTAAAAATACCCATAACCCAGATGCTCAGGGGTCATTAATTGGTAACGACTATTCATCTGATGAGCCAGTAAAAGCGCTTTCTAGCTTGCAAGACTTAGCAATGCTTACCGTGTCAGGCCCTGGCATGAAAGGTAAAGTGGGCATGGCCTCTAAGGTGTTTAATGCTCTTGCGCACGATAACGTATCGATAGTATTAATTACTCAATCATCGTGTGAATTTAGCATTAGCTTTTGTGTGCACGAAAGCGATTTAGCGCTCGCGCTAGAAGCCTTGCAAAGTGCATTTGAACTTGAATTACAAGCAGGCTTAATTGAGCCGGTACAAGTACAACGTAACCTTGCCATTGTCACTTTAGTGGGCGATAACATGCGCGCACACAAAGGTTTAGCAGCACAGTTTTTTGCTTCTCTTGCACAGGCCCAAGTAAACATTGTAGCCATTGCGCAGGATTCTACAGAAAGTGCTATTTCGGCGGTTATTGATGGCGAGCTGTGTAACGATGCAGTGAAAATATGCCATGAAAACTTTTTTACGCACGTCCCTTCAATTGACGTATTTTTACTTGGCTGTGGCTTAGTAGGCCAAGAGCTTATTTCTCAGTTAGAGCGCCAGCAAGCGTGGCTTGAAAAACGTAATATTAAGTTAAACCTATATGGCGTTGCCAATTCTCGTCAATTGCATTTAGACAGCGAAGGTATTGCATTTGATGACTGGCAGCAAAAGCTTACAGCATCAGAGCAAGCGTTTGATTTAAATTTAGTTGAGCAGTTTGTAAAACAAAATCACTTAGTAAACCCCGTGCTTGTAGATTGTACGTCTTCTGATGCGCTAGCAGCTCAGTATGTGGATTTTTTAAATGCGGGCTTCCATGTGGTTGCCGCTAATAAAAAAGCAACAACCAGCTCGTATGATTATTACCAAGACTTAATTGCAGCAACACAAAAAAATAATCGCAAGTTTTTATACGAAACAAACGTAGGTGCAGGCTTACCGGTAATCGATAACCTACAGTCGTTATTTGGTGCAGGTGATGAGTTACTTGAGTTTAGCGGTATTTTATCAGGCTCACTGTCGTACATGTTTGGTGCACTAGAAGATGGTTTATCACTTTCTGAGGCAACCATTAAAGCAAAAGAAAGCGGTTTTACAGAGCCAGACCCACGTGATGATTTATCGGGTACCGATGTAGCACGTAAATTACTTATTATTGCTCGCGAAGCCGGCATGAAATTAGAGCTTAGCGATATTGAAGTTGAGTCGGTATTACCACAAGGTTTTGCACAAGGCGACAGCGTAAATGAATTTATGGCTAAACTGCCAAGTTTAGACGCTGAGTTTAACGACCGTATTCAAAGTGCGGCAGCAGAGGGCAAGGTACTGCGTTATGTAGGTACAATTAAAGAAGGTCACTGTAAAGTAGGTATTGAAGCGGTCGATTCATCGCATGCATTAAATGTAATTCGTGATGGTGAAAACGCATTAGCTATTTTAAGCCAATATTATCAACCACGCCCGTTTGTAATTCGTGGCTACGGTGCAGGCTCTGCGGTAACCGCTGCAGGCGTATTTGCCGACGTATTAAAAACATTATCGCGCTAGGAGAGCATTATGATAGAAGTATATGCTCCGGCGTCTATAGGTAATTTTGCAGTGGGCTTTGATGCACTTGGTGCAGCGCTTGCGCCTATTGATGGCAGCTTATTAGGTGATGTAGCCGTAGTAAGCGCCGCAGCAAGTGATGAGTTTGTTTGCTCTGGCGAATATGCGCATAAGTTACCAAGCGATGCGAGCGAAAACCTAGCATATCAATGTTTAGTGCATTTTAGAGCGCACGTTGCGCCAGATATGCCAAGTGTAAAATTAGAGCTTAAAAAGAATTTACCAATTGGCTCAGGGCTAGGTTCGAGTGCGTGCTCGGTGGTAGCAACCTTTGCTGCGCTTGATAAGTTTGCTCAAACCAATTTAAGCCAAGTTGAGCTGATTGAATTAATGGCTGATTTTGAAGCGATAGTCAGTGGCGGGCGTCATTATGACAATATCACCCCGTGTTATTTAGGGGGCTTACAGCTTACAGGCGATTTAATTCCTGATAAGTCAATTGCGCTACCAGTTGATGAAAACTGGTACTACGTAGCTGCGTTTCCTGGATTTTCGCTTAATACCGCAAAGGCACGCTCGGTATTACCTAAAGAGCTAAGCATGCATGCAGGGGTTGAGTTTGCACAGCGTTTATCGGCATTTAGCAGCTTGTTATTAACGCAGCGTTTTGATGATGCACTGAGCATTATGCAAGACGATATAGCAGAGCCTTACCGAGCGCCGTTAATAACAGGGTTTAGCGAAGCGAAAGCAAATTTGCCAGCGCTTGGTGCAGAAATTGTCAGTATTTCAGGTGCAGGCCCTACGTTATTTACAGTGTGTAAAACATTAGAAGCTGCTGAAAAATGTGCGCAGTGGTTAGCGCAAAACTATATAAATGAGCAGGGCTTTTGCCACATTTGTAAATTAGATAACGACGGCACGCGTCAATTAACAGTTTTATAGGATAGGCATTTATGCAATTACATAATTTAAAAGAAAATTCTCAAAAAGTGTCGTTTGTTGAAGCGGTAAAAACAGGGCTTGGGCGTAATCAGGGGGTATTTTTCCCTGAAAGCTTAGCGCCACTCGCCGATGTAGATGCGTTATTAGATATGGACTTTGTTACCCGCAGTAGCAAAATTTTATCGCACCTTATTGGTGATGAATTACCCGCTGATACCGTTGCTCAAATGGTTAAAAATGCATTTAACTTCCCCGTAAAATTGGTAGAGGTTGAAGACAATAACTATTGTTTAGAGCTTTTTCATGGCCCTACGCTTGCGTTTAAAGACTTTGGCGGGCGCTTTATGGCTGAGTGTTTAGCACAGTTTAATCAAGGCGAAAAAGTCACGATTTTAACGGCAACCTCTGGCGATACTGGCGCTGCTGTAGCACATGCGTTTTACAACAAGCCAAACATAGATGTGGTTATTCTATACCCTAAAGGCAAAATTTCGCTTGCTCAGCAAAAGCTATTTACTACGCTTGGGAACAACATTCATTGTTACGCGGTTGATGGCAGTTTTGATGATTGCCAAGAGCTGGTTAAAAAGTCATTTTTAGATGACGAAGTTAAATCTACACTTGGCCTTAATTCAGCTAACTCAATCAACATTAGCCGCCTAGTGGCACAAGTATGTTATTACTTTGAAGCCATTGCTCAACTACCAAAAGAAAAGCGTGCTACAGCGCATATTTCAGTCCCTAGTGGTAACTTTGGTAATGTATGTGCCGCCATGATCGGTGCTGTAATTGGTTTGCCGGTGGGTAAACTAAGCGCGACTACAAATCAAAACGACACCGTGCCACGTTACATGCTTGATAAAAATTGGGCGCCAAATGCCACACTTGAGTCGCTTTCAAATGCGATGGATGTAAGCAAGCCAAATAACTGGCCACGTGTGCAAACAATGTTAGATAATAACTGGTTTAGCTACGATAATTTTTACTCAACCAGCGTGAGCGAAGAAAATACGCAAGCAGTGATGAAAAATATTCAACAAACTGGTTATGTTGCAGAGCCGCATACCGCCATTGCATACCAAGGTCTTGTAGAGAATAAAGCACCCGGCGCAGCAGGTATCTTTTTGGCAACTGCTCACCCTGCTAAGTTTAAAGATAGCGTAGAAGAGATTCTAAATATTGAACTTGATATGCCAAAACCACTTAGCGACGCACTTGCTAAACCTTGTTTAGCAAGCGACATTAACCCTGATTATGAAGCGTTACGCACTGAAATACTCGCTAAGTTAGGCTAACTAACTTAGCGTTAAAAAAGCGGCTTTGGCCGCTTTTTTTGTATTTTGAACGCGCTAAATAAAGTATTTATCATTAACTAATTAAATGTAAAAAATAAAAATCATTTAAATTATTAATGCATTTATAAAAAAATATCATCTTAAAAACGCTGTGAAATAGATTCAATCCCTGTTTAAATATCCTCAACTTAAGAGCGTAGGCAAAGAGTCGTTTAAAGCGTACAATAAAGCCTCTAAAAAACACCATACACGTTGCCCTAGGAGACCCCAATGTTAGAACGTAGCATGAATATTTCGGATTTTGATCCAGAGTTATTTGACGCGATAAACAAAGAAACTGCTCGCCAAGAAGAGCACATTGAATTAATCGCATCAGAAAACTACTGTAGCCCACGCGTACTAGAAGCACAGGGTTCACAGCTTACAAACAAATACGCAGAAGGTTACCCTGGCAAACGTTACTATGGCGGTTGTGAGCACGTAGACGTTGTTGAACAACTTGCAATTGATCGTGCTAACGAGCTATTTGGTTCTGACTATGCAAACGTTCAGCCACATGCGGGTTCTCAAGCAAATGCAGCTGTTTTCTTAGCATTATTAGAAGCGGGCGACACTGTACTTGGTATGAGCTTAGCTCATGGTGGTCACTTAACGCACGGTTCACACGTAAGCTTCTCAGGTAAGCTATACAATGCAATCCAGTACGGGCTAGACGAAGCAACTGGCGAAATTGACTACGCACAGGTAGAAGCGCTAGCACTTGAGCACAAACCAAAAATGATTATTGGTGGTTTTTCTGCGTACTCAGGTATTGTTGATTGGGCTAAATTCCGTGAGATTGCTGATAAAGTAGGTGCTTACTTATTCGTTGATATGGCTCACGTTGCTGGTTTAATTGCGGCGGGTGTTTACCCAAGCCCAGTACCTCACGCGCATGTTGTAACAACAACAACACACAAAACATTAGCAGGCCCTCGTGGTGGTTTAATTATTTCTGCCTGTGGCGACGAAGCAATTTACAAAAAGCTTAACAGCGCTGTGTTCCCAGGTGGCCAAGGTGGTCCTTTATGTCACATTATTGCTGCAAAAGCAGTGGCATTTAAAGAAGCTCTACAACCAGAATTTAAAACATACCAAGCACAAGTAGTTAAAAATGCTCAAGCTATGGTTGCTGTTATGCAAGAGCGCGGTTACAAAATCGTATCTGATAAAACAGAAAACCACTTATTCTTACTTGATTTAATCGATAAAGATATCACAGGTAAAGATGCCGACGCAGCGCTTGGCAATGCAAACATTACTGTGAACAAAAACTCTGTACCAAACGATCCTCGCTCACCGTTTGTTACTTCTGGTTTACGTATTGGTTCACCTGCAATTACACGTCGTGGCTTTAAAGAAGCTGAATCGAAAGAACTTGCTGGCTGGATTTGTGACGTATTAGACAACATCAATGATGAGTCAGTACAAGCGCAAGTTAAAGAAAAAGTTAAAGCAATTTGTGCAAAACTACCTGTATACGCTTAATTGCATAAGCAGCAGTAATTTAGATCACAACAAGGGGCCTGTTTACCTTTCGAGGTTTAATTTGCAGTAGTATGTTTGGTTTTTAGGCAAGGCAGAGTCTATGTAGTGTGGTTACTCCACACAAATAGGCGATAACGCAGCATAAATGCCAAACATGCACTGCCCTCGGGTTCGTCCTAGGGGCGATTTACTCTTTGTTGCTCGGTTTTTACTTAGCCCACTAGGTTACAAACCTCGCGCTGCGATCAAATCACCCCTAGATAGAACAAATTTAATCCTGAAAGGCCAACAGGCCCTATTTTTTTGCTAAGATAAAAGGCCGCTAAATAGCGGCCTTTTTTGTTTTAAAACGGAAGTACCGAGTTATGCATTGCCCATTTTGTACCGCAAAAGATACTAAAGTTATTGATTCTCGCCTAGTCGGCGGAGGCCACCAAGTTCGCCGTCGTCGAGAATGTAACGAGTGTCACGAGCGATTTACTACCTTTGAAGGCGCCGAGTTAGTTATGCCACGTGTAATTAAACAAGATGGCAGCCGAGAACCCTTTAATGAAGATAAACTACTCAATGGCCTTAATCGCGCCCTAGAAAAACGCCCTGTTAGTACAGAGCAAGTGGATGAAGTGGTTAATATTATTAAATCGCAGTTGCGTGCTACCGGCGAGCGAGAAATATCAAGTCACCTTGTGGGTGAGTGCATAATGGAGGCGCTTAAAAAACTGGATAAAGTAGCCTATGTGCGGTTTGCCTCTGTGTATCGCTCGTTTGAAGATATACGCGAATTTGGTGAAGAAATTGCCCGTTTAGGGGAGTAATAATGCAAAACCAAATAACCTTTACTGCGCAAGATGAAATGTACATGGCACGTGCCATCGAGCTTGCAAAGAAAGGGCGATTTACAACCACCCCCAATCCTAATGTAGGGTGTGTTTTAGTTAAAGATAACCACATAATTGGTGAAGGGTTTCATCAATTAGCTGGGCAGGGGCATGCTGAGGTTAATGCTCTTGCTGTAGCAGGTGAAAACGCAAAAGGCGCGACTGCGTATGTTACGCTTGAACCGTGTAGCCATTACGGACGCACTCCCCCGTGCGCAGAGGGTTTAAAAGCCGCAGGTGTAGTAAAAGTTATTGCAGCTATGGTCGACACCAACCCACAAGTAGCAGGTAAAGGGCTAAAAATACTTAGCGATGCCGGTATTGAGGTTGCATTTGGGCTTTTAGAGCAGCAAGCGCGCGCACTTAATTTAGGTTTTTTTAAGCGTATGGAGCAGGGACTTCCGTATGTTACGTGTAAAATGGCGGCCAGCATTGATGGTAAAACCGCGCTTAAAAATGGCCAAAGTAAGTGGATCACCGGCAGCGCTGCGCGACAAGATGTACAATTACACCGAGCACAAAGCTGCGCTATTTTAACGGGCGCCGATACGGTTATTACCGATGATGCTAAGCTCAATGTGAGGTTAAGCGAGTTGCCACAGGCTTTGCCTACCGATTTACCCCTACGCCAACCGGTGCGTGTTATAATTGACTCACAAAATAGGCTTACACCAGAGCTGGCAGTATTTAATATTGAAAGTGAAATAATAATTTTTACTACCAAGGTTGATAAATCAACGCAGTGGCCGCATTTTGTAAGGCATATAGAAGTGCCACAGCAAAATAACAAAGTTAATTTAACGTCTGTTTTAGCGCACCTTGCTAAGCTGCAATTTAATCATGTTTATTTAGAAGCGGGTGCTACACTTGCCGGTAAAATGACAGAGCTTAATTTAATAGACGAATATATATTTTATTTAGCGCCTAAACTAATGGGGTGCGATGCAAAAAGCTTAGTTAATTTTGCACCGCTAACAGATATGCAAAACACCGTTAATTTGACGTTTAAAGAGTGTTTGAAAATAGGCGATGATTTACGTATAACCGCCACAAAACACATTCCAATCACTTAATTAAAAGAGTAGGGCTATGTTTACTGGAATAATTGAAGCCACAGGCAAAATTGCGCTATTACAAAAAAAACAAGGCGATTTAGCCATTCGCATTCAAAGCGCTAATCTTGATATGAGCGATGTAAAGCTTGGCGATAGCATTGCCACTAATGGCGTATGTTTAACGGTAGTTGATAAGCACATCGATGGCTTTAGTGCCGACTTATCAAACGAAACTATCAGCCTAACTGGGTTTGCAAATTATAATATTGGCCAAACAGTTAACCTTGAAAAAGCCATGCAGCCGGTTTCACGTTTAGGCGGGCATTTAGTGTCAGGTCATGTTGATGGCATTGCAACCATTACAGCCATTACTAGTAATGCGCGCGCTACAGAATATTGGCTAAGCACCGATGAAAACTTAATGAAGTACATTCCTTACAAAGGGTCTGTATGTATAGATGGTATAAGCCTGACAGTAAACGCTGTACAAGGTAATAAATTTAAATTAACCATAGTGCCGCACACAAGCGAGCAAACCACCATTGCTGATTTTAAAGTGGGCACACGCGTTAATTTAGAAGTCGACCAAATTGCACGTTATTTAGAGCGCCTTATTAAAGGGGCTGAGCAGCCGACTGGCTCAGATATTTCAATGAGCTTACTAGCTAAAGCTGGTTTTGTTAAATAACGACACTGATAACTTACACGAGCAAATTTATGAATTTACACAGCGCACAAGAAATCATCGACGACATTAAAGCCGGTAAAATGGTTATTTTAATGGATGACGAAGACAGAGAAAACGAAGGTGATTTAATCATTGCAGCAGAGCACATTAGCGCCGAAGCAATTAACTTTATGGCCACTCATGGCCGTGGCTTAATTTGTTTAACTATGACGCAAGAGCGTTGTGAGCAGCTTGATTTACCGTTAATGGTTAAAAACAATGGCGCAGCGTTTTCTACTAACTTTACTATGTCGATTGAAGCTGCCAAAGGTGTAACAACGGGTATATCTGCAGCCGATAGAGCGCGTACAGTCCAAGCTGCTATTGCAAAAGGCGCCGTACCAAGCGATATCGTACAGCCTGGACATATTTTTCCTATTATGGCACAGCCAGGTGGCGTGTTAACGCGCGCAGGCCACACCGAAGCTGGGTGTGATTTGGCACGTTTAGCCGGCCTTGAAGCCTCATCAGTTATTGTAGAAATCCTCAATGCCGATGGCACTATGGCGCGCCGCCCTGATTTAGAAGTATTTGCTAAAGAGCATGGTATTAAAATTGGCACAATTGCAGATTTAATTGAATACCGAAACCTTAACGAAACCACCATAGAGCAGGTGGCTAAGTGTAAATTACCTACTGAGCACGGTGAGTTTGATTTAGTAACCTACAAAGATACGATTGACGGCCAACTGCACTACGTATTGCTAAAAGGCGAAATTAAAGAGCAAGAACCAACGCTTGTGCGCGTGCACTTACAAAGTACCTTTAACGACATTTTGCTTTCAGACAGAAGTGCGGACCGTAGTTGGGGGCTTTCTGATGCAATGGCTTACATTGCAGAAAATAACGGTGCACTGGTTATTTTAGGTAAACAAGAAAGCACCGAAGAGCTAGAGGCCACAGTAAAAGCATTTGCTGCTGCCGATGCTGGCGAAAATGTTACGCCGCGTAAATTTAAAGGTACATCGCGTACCGTTGGTGTGGGCTCGCAAATACTGGCTGATTTAGGTATTAAGCAAATGCGCTTAATGAGTCGCCCTAAAAAGTACCATGCACTTTCGGGCTTTCATTTAGAAGTGGTTGATTACGTTGAGCCACAATAAGGGCTCAGCTTTTAACTAGTCTATTTTTTTATTTTTATGGTATGATGCGCAGCAATTTTTGCGCAATCGCAACCGCTTGAACATATTTTTAGGGTTATCAAATGAAAATTATTGAAGGTAATAAGTACGCTCCAGGCAAAAAATTCGCTATTGTTATTTCTCGTTTTAACGATTTTATTGGTAGCAGCCTACTAGAAGGTGCTGTTGATGAGCTAAAGCGTACTGGTGGCGTAGCCGATGATGACATTACCGTTGTGTATGTACCCGGTGCAGTAGAGTTACCTTTAGCGGCAAAACGCATTGCGGCAAAAAAAGAGTATGATGCAATCATCGCATTAGGCGTAGTGATCAGAGGTGGTACACCACACTTTGACCTCGTTGCTGGCGAATCTAACAAAGGCCTTGCAAATGTATCGCTTGAGTATGATATCCCGGTTGCATTTGGCGTATTAACCACAGAAAGCATTGAACAAGCAATTGAACGCGCTGGTACCAAAATGGGTAACAAAGGCGGCGAAGCGGCATTAGGCGCGCTTGAAATGGTTAATGTGTTAGATAAAATTTAAGTTTAAGGAATTTTTGTGAAACCAGCAGCAAGACGTAAAGCACGTATCTTAGCACTTCAAGCCGTTTATTCTTGGCAATTAAGTGGCAATTTAATTGCCGATATCGAACAACAAATGTTGATCGAAAACGACGTGACTAAAATTGATGTTGAATACTTTAAAGATTTAGCGCGTGGCGTTGCCGTTAATTATAAGCAACTAGATGAAGCTGTATCTCCGCATTTAACACGTCCATTTGATGATTTAGATATGGTAGAGCGTGCAATTTTACGTTTAAGCGCGTATGAGCTTAAATTCCGTGAAGATGTGCCATACAAAGTAGCAATCAATGAAGGCATTGAGCTTGCTAAAATATTTGGCGCTGAAGACAGCCATAAATTTGTAAACGGTGTACTTGATAAAGCTGTTAAGCATTTACGCAAGTAATACTAACCTTGCTAAAGCGCTCTGCTAAAGAGCTTAGCTTTAACAGTTAGTACACGTTAAAAAGGAGAGCCGGCATAGGTCGGCTTTTTTGTGTATGAAGGAATTTGAATTAATAAACCGCTACTTTAAAGGTCGTGGTATAACTCGTCGTGATGTAAGCCTAGGAATAGGGGACGACTGTGCATTAGTTACCGTTCCGCAAAACTGCCAACTTGCAGTAACAACTGATACGCTTGTATCGGGTGTTCATTTTTTTGATGACATTTCCCCCCGAGCATTAGGACACCGAGCACTGGCCGTAAATCTAAGTGATTTAGCAGCCATGGGGGCTGAGCCTACTTGGGTGTCGGTGGCATTAACCCTACCAAATATTAACCAGCAGTGGATTGAAGAATTTACTGAGGGAATGCACGAAATTGCTGAGTACTTTAATGTACAAATAATTGGTGGCGATACTACGCAGGGCCCTTTAACAGTTACTATATGCGCTAAAGGCACTGTGCCAGAGGGCAAAGCTTTACGCCGTGCAGGTGCTAAAGTGGGCGACTGGGTATGTGTAACCGGCACGCTAGGTGATGCAGGCTTGGCTATTGAATCTCGCAAGCGTGGCCTAAGTATTGAGCCTGAGCACTTAAAGTACATAAATAGCCGCTTTGATTACCCCACTCCACGGGTGGCTGCAGGGCAAGTATTACGAGGCCTTGCTTCATCAGCTATTGATGTGTCTGATGGCCTTATGGCGGATTTAAGCCACATACTTGATATGTCACAAGTCAGCGCCAGTATAAATATTGAAAACATCCCAACCTCAGACGCTATGCGTTCAAGCCTGAGCTTTGAGGCGCAATTGCCGTATATTTTAGGCTATGGCGATGACTACGAATTACTTTTTACTGTCTCTGAAGATAATAAAAGCATGTTGGAGCTTAAATTACGTCAATACGGCGTAGAAGCAACGTGCATAGGGCAAATAAAAAGTGGCGAAGGGCACATTGAGCTTTTACACCACGGTGAAAAATTTAATTTTGAGCAACAGGGCTTTGAGCACTTTGCCAAGGAGCAGGTTTGACTAGCAAAAAACAGTTTAATTTAAAGCGCCCGCACCAGTTATTTGGCCTAGGGTTTGGCACTGGCCTTGCGCCTGTTGCGCCAGGCACCTTTGGTACATTTGCTGCTTTACCATTTATTTTTATGACCATGTATTTTCCGCTTTGGCTACAAATCGTGTTTGCCGTGGTTATTAGTATTTTTGGTATTTGGGCGTGTGGCAAAACCGCCGATGATTTAGGTGTGCACGACCACCCAGCTATAGTGTGGGATGAAGTTGCGGGTTATTACATCACGATGATTGGCGCAGCGCTTAGTTGGCAAACCTTACTTGTAGGCTTTTTATTATTTAGATTTTTTGATATTGCCAAACCAGGCCCGATCAAAACGCTCGATAAGAGAATGGACGGCGGCGTGGGTATAATGGCAGATGATGTACTTGCCGGTATTTTTTCGCTTATTTGTTTGCAAGCGTTAATAAAAGCAGGTTTACTACCCTTTTAATTTTTGTGTTTTATTTGTTTAACTAGGTGGCAGCGAAATGATGCGATTTTTACTGGTATGTGTACTTATGTTGTGTGCCATGCCAAGTTGGGCTTCTATTACTGATTACGTTGTTAAGCAATGGAATATCAAAGATGGCTTGCCCTCGCAATCGCTAAAAAGTGTTGTGCAAGATCAGCAAGGCTATATGTGGGTCGGAACGCAATTTGGCCTTAGCCGCTTTGACGGCACAACGTTCACTAATTACAACACACAAAATAGTCCTTTTTTGCCAAGCAATGGTATTAATAAACTGCTCATAGATAGCAATGGCTATCTGTGGGTGGGCACTAAAAGTGGCTTGGTGGTCATAAACCCGCAAACGCTTGCCGCACAAGAATTTAATATTAAAGGCCCAGTAAGAGACATATTAGAAGATGCCAAGGGCAGCATTTGGATTGCAGCTAATGGGCTTTATTATGTAGACCGCAACCAAGTTGATTTACGTGATAAAGCGAACGAACTCGTTCCTATTGTAAATGCCACTGTGATCACCCAAATAGTGGGGTCGGTTAGTCAAATGGCGCTTTCTCCAGAGGGGATTTGGCTTGTCAACGACCGTCATTTACTACGCTTAACTAAAAGCGCCTCTGATTTTTCAAAACTCAGGTTGGAATTAACAGCTAAGGTGTCGTTGCCTGAGCGGTTAGCACAAACCATTGTTCATGATCTGTCTTTTTTAAATGGTAATTTATATTTAGCCTCTGAACTGGGTGCCTACTTTTTAGATTTAGACGATGAGCTAAGACCTTTCCCGCTGCCGAATGCGAATAACTCAGCTGTGTATAAATTTATGAGCGACACCAATGGTGGCTTATGGGTTTCTACGTATGGAAGACTGCTTTTTAGAGCTAAGTCGGGTGAGTGGCAATGGGTTGAGCCAAGTCAGCTAGATCAAAGTATTTGGTTTGCCGATATTTACCGCGATAGCCAAAATAATATTTGGCTTGCAAGTTTTAGCGAAGGCTTATGGCTTGCACACGAAGGGCGTATAGAACGCCACTCTGCTTTATCGCAAATGACAGAGGCCGTTATGGCAATCAGCCAAGCGCCCGATGGTAATTTATGGGTGGCAAATAAAAGTGGTATTGGGTATTTCGATTTAAATAAAAACTTTGTCAATAAAATACCCAGTGCGCAATTTGGCCGTGCAACAGTACACGACTTACAGTTTGATGGGTCGCGTTTATATATAGCGACCGGACGAGGGCTGTTTTTTTACGAGCAAGATAAACTATACAGTTTTCCTGGCAGAGCGCTGCGCGACAATCCGGTATTCGCTATTAGCCCATCAAGCAAAGGTGGTTTTTGGATAGGTACAGGGCGTGGCTTGTATAGGCTAAGTTATGGCGGGTTAACACCCTTTGCATACAATGCCTTTTTAGGCAGTAAATTTATAACGTATGTGCTCGATAAAGCAAACTTTGGTGTAATAGGGACCAGTAAAGGGGCGTATTACTTTACTGACCGTGGCATTGAAAAAATAGGTGACCAAACTTCGCTCGAAAGTGCATACATCACCAGCGTATTACATATAGATGGTGTAGGTATTTTAATTGGCTCGCTTAATGACGGCTTATTTTACAGAAGTTTACAAGGGCATTGGCGACAGTTAGATGCAGCCAACGGCTTACCCTATGGCTCTATTTTTAGCCTAGAGTATGACGAAACCTATAAGCGTGTATGGGTAAGTACCATGAAAGGTGTTTACCGTATGCCAGTAGCGCAATTTAAATCAGAGGTGTCGAGCTTAAAAGTGGAAGAGGTTATTTCCTCTTTTGATAGACAACTCGATGGTAAAGCAAGCCAGTGTTGTAACGGTTTAGGACACGATGCCGTTGCCATGACCGATTATTCAATTTGGTATCCAAGCTTACAAGGCATTGTAGAAATACCTAAAAATACCGAGCTATTTGGCCTAAATGTATTAAAGCCTAAAGTAGAAACACTAACCACACCTCTGCGCGCGTTAACTACCGCAGCATTGGGCGAAAAGCCTTTACTAGATACTGATGAGCGCGACATAACGTTAAAGTACACCGCCATCGATTATTATGCGCCAAATAGTATTGAGTTTAGATATAAGTTAAGTGGGTTAGATAGTGATTGGCGCTATGCTAATGCACGCCGAGAAGCCATTTATACAAATTTACCGGCGGGGTCATTTTTATTTGAGCTTGAGGCAAAACGCCAAGGCGAAGATTGGGACAGAGCGCAAACTGTCGAGTATGCATTTGTAGTACCGCAGCGCTTTGACGAAACTATTTACTTTAGATTGCTAATTGTTAGTGGGTTTATTTTACTGTTTTACTTTATTTTTTGGGTATTTAGAGCGCAAGAGCGCCGTAAGCAAGAAGTACTCGAAGCCCTAGTAACAGAGCGTACATTAGAGCTGCGTCAAGCTAACGATAAATTAGGCCAAGTAAACTCACAGCTTAAACTAGTTAGTCACTCAGATGAGCTTACAGGGCTACGTAGCCGTCGCTTTTTGTTTGATCAGCTCCCTAAAGATATTGAGCACTTCCAACGTAATGCACAGTCTTTACAAGCGCAAGGTAAGTCACTTGTACTGCTTATTATCAACTTTGATAACTTTAGCCGTATAAACGATGCGTATGGCCCAATAGCAGGAGATAGCTGCTTACAACAAATGGCAGCGTTACTTAATTCGCGTACCCAAGGCTCTGACTATGTAGCACGCTGGAGTGGGGATGAGTTTTTATTATTGCTGCGCGATTTTAAGTGCAACATGATTGACAGCTATGCCTCTGATTTATGCCAAGCAATCGCATTAAATTCGTTTCAATTACCAAACGGTAAAACAACCAATATTACGGCTTCATTGGGATGGTCTTTTTACCCACTGCCACTTTTAGGTGGGCAAGTAATAAGCTGGGAAACGTCGATAAACTTAGCCGATATAGCGCTTCATCAGGTTAAAAAACGCGGTGGTGACGGTGTGGCAAATATTACGTTTGATAAACAGTTAGATGCGTTTGAGTTTGAGCAAAATTCGAATGTAGATCAGCAGCTGGGTATTTTACAAAGTAATGGCTTAGCAGATATTAAAGTGTGGATGCGATAATGCCCAACCTACAAAAGTAGGCTAGGCATGGTGAGGGTAACGCTATTTAATTACTGGTTTAGCCACGCTGGTAAAATAGCCACTGACTCAGGAGCACTAAATGCCATACTTGCATCGGCACTTATATCTCCCCCTGCGGTACTTAAAATATTATTAAAGCGCATAACTACGTTGTTAGACTTTTCGGCAACGTATAAATCGGTTCCGCTATACATAATATCAACAGGGTTTCCTAATAATGTATTGGGCCCGCTAATCGTCGCGCTTATATTAACTAGTCCCGAGGCATTTGCGGTATTATTTAATACATAAATTTTGCCATCGTCAGCAACGGCTGCGCTGCCTACATCAGAAAGTATTAACGCACCACTTAATGAGTCGTAATCTATTCCATGAATATTGGTAGGTCCTGCTAGTGCTTGTGAATTATTGGCAGGTGTAATTAATCTATCTTCTGTACTTATTGTGGTCTCGCCACTTAGTAGCTTATTTTTAACTTGATCAAATACCGCTACAGTGCCATTAGTTAGCGCAACAAAAGCGCGGTCAGTGTTACTGTCGTAATCAACATCCCACGGGCGTGCATTATTGGCAAAAGTTAAGGTCATAAGAGGTGATACATCGCCGGTGGCACAGCTTGAAAATATAGCAATGCTCGGCGTGGTTTCATTATTTTCAGCCACAAAAATCATTCCACTATCGGAGGCAATATCTAATCCTTTAGGTGAAATAAGGCCTGTATTGCTTCCTGAAATCAGTCTATCTTGGCTGGCGTTAAATGTTTCGCCATCACGGTTATAAGCCACTTTAGTAGAGATGACGATTCCGCCCATTCCTGTACTGGCATTATCGAATGTTGCGTAGCTATTACCTGCTTTATCAAAGCTAACGCTTTCTATCGTTTGGCTTGCATTATAGCTTGCAAGTTCGCTACTTAATGTTGTATTTAAACGGCTAATTTGGCCTGTTGTATCACCCGCAGAGCTTGGATTACTGGATACGGCTACGCCTAATAGCGCCATATTAGGCTCAGTACTATCTGATATATCAGCCATTGAGCTTTGAGTTAGCGTGTTAGTAATTGACTCTGGCTTAGTAGACGCAGTACTTAAATCGGGCGCTATATCGCCACTTTCACCGGCAAATATATTACTAAACACTAAAATTGCATCGTTTGATTTTTCGGCCACACGTAAATCGCTACCCTCAAGGGTAATATCTACAGGGTTGCCTAGCATAGTCGCAGGGCCTGAAATACTGCGTGCAACAGATGTATTACCTTGCGCAGTTGAGGCATTATTAATAACAAAAAGCGCGCCATCGGTAGCATCTGATGCGCTACCAACATCCGATAAGATAAGTTTATTGGTGGTTTCATCATAAACAATGCCGTGAATATTTACCGATATTTGCACACCATCGGCATCGCTTGGTGTAATAGTACGATTTGGCATAGCGGTAAATTCACCGCTTACAAAATCATCGTAAACCGCGACATCACCGTTGGTAAGTGCTACATAAAGTCGGTCGTTTACGTGGTCATAATCAACATCCCACGGGGCGGCTTCGGTAACAGTGGTAGCAAGCGGCGCGGCATCTCCCGCTGCAGCACTGCCAAATGTGGTAATTTGCATGGCACCAAAATCAGCTATAAATATCAGCCCGCTATTTTTTGCAATCGCTATGCCCTTAGGATTAACCAGTGTAGTTGCAGGGCCTGTAATTTCACGGTCTTGATTAGTGCTAAAGCTTGCACCATCATCGCGATTTGCAAGTTGGCATATAGTTTTAATACTACCATTTTCGCTGTCGCTTGCTTGTATTAAATTACCGAGGCTATCAAAGGCTACGCCTTCATTTGCAGTGGTATTAAAGGTTTTTAATTTGGCAGCGTTCTGGTTTATTAAATCAACAGTGCCTGCGTTTTGCTCGCCGTTATTAGCTAAAATAAACGTGGCTGCACTAAAGCCGGGGTTACCGTTTGTGCCATCGTTTCCATCTTGACCATCTGCTCCCGGCGTACCGGCTAAACCGTTTTCTCCATCATCACCGCTACACCCTGAAATACCAAGTACTATCCCAAGCGCTAATGCTGAAAAACAAAGGGGGCGTTTAAGTGAACTGTTTTGTGCATGAAGGTGAGTTAAATTAGCTTTTTTCATCATTTTTACCTTTTAATATTCCATCAAATGAAAGTAAATAACGTGCCTGTTTATACTCCTCAGTACGTACTATTTACTGTGTTAACCTCATAGAGATAACGCGTAGAAATACACATTGGATGCAAATATTTAAAAATAAAAAACAAAAAAGGAGCCACCAGGCTCCCTTTAAAAACTAGCTAGCAAAAATAATTAAGCGATAAACGATTTTATTGAATTTAAAATGCCTTGTTCGCCTAAACCCATTTCATCGTGCATTTGCGCTTGTGTGCCGTGCTTAATAAATTCATCAGGAATACCTAAGTTAAGCACTTTTAGGTTGGCTTTTTGCGCTGCTAAATATTCATTAACCGCTGAGCCTGCGCCACCACAAATAGCGTTGTCTTCAAGCGTTACTATTACATCATGAGTTTGGCTAAGCTCATCTAATAAACTTGTATCAAGTGGCTTAATAAAGCGCATATTAACTAGCGTTGCACCTAGCTCATTTGCAGCAAGTTGCGCGTTTTCAAGCAAAGTACCAAAGGATAAAATAGCAATTTTAGCGCCTTGTTTAATGGTATTGGCTTTGCCTATTTCCAGTAGCGTCATTTCGCTTTGAATATCAGCAGTACCGGCACTACCACGAGGGTAGCGAACTGCTACAGGGCAATTAGCCTTATAACCGGTATAAAGCATATGGCGGCACTCGTTAGTATCACTTGGGGCCATAATAACCATGTTTGGAATACAGCGCATAAAGCTTAAGTCGTACGCACCTTGGTGTGTTTCGCCGTCGGCGCCTACAATACCAGCGCGGTCTATAGCAAAAAGCACAGGTAAGTTTTGCAGTGCAACATCATGGATAAGTTGATCATACGCACGTTGTAAAAAGCTCGAGTAAATAGCTACAACGGGTTTTAACCCTTCACAGGCAAAACCGGCGGCCAATGTGACAGCGTGCTGCTCTGCTATGGCTACATCAAAATACTGCTCTGGGTGTTCTTTTGAAAAACGCACCATACCTGAGCCTTCACGCATTGCCGGCGTAATAGCCATTAATTTTTTATCTTGCTCGGCCATATCACACAACCAATCACCAAACACCTTAGAGAAAGTGGCGGCGCCAGGTTTAGATTTAGGTAAGCTTGATGTATTAGGGTCAAACTTTGGCACACCGTGATAGCCAATAGGATCAGCTTCTGCGGGTTTATAGCCTTTTCCTTTTTGGGTTTTTATATGTAAAAGCTGAGGCCCTTTTAAATTACGCATATTACGCAGTGTATCTACGAGCATATTTACATCGTGGCCATCAATTGGGCCAATGTAATTAAGACCTAGTTCTTCAAAAAAGGTACCTGGAATAACCATTCCTTTTAGGTGCTCTTCTACTTTACTGGCAAGCTCTTTAACAGGAGGCACGCCAGAGAGTAACTTTTTACTGCCTTCGCGAATGTTTGTGTAAAAGCTGCCAGATAAAATACGCGCAAAGTGATTAGTTAACGCTCCGACGTTTTCAGAAATCGACATTTCGTTATCATTTAAAATGATTAACATGTCAGATTTTACATCGCCTAAGTGGTTCATGGCTTCAAATGCCATACCTGCTGTAATGGCACCATCGCCTATAACGGCAACAGTTTTGCGGCCTTTGCCTTCTTTTTGAGCCGCAATAGACATACCAAGTGCTGCCGAAATAGAGGTACTTGAATGGCCTACGCTAAAGGTATCGTATTGGCTTTCTTCACGAAAAGGGAATGGATGTAATCCGTCTTTTTGACGAATTGTATGCATTAAATCGCGTCGTCCCGTTAAAATTTTATGCGGGTACGCTTGATGGCCTACATCCCATACAAGGCGATCTTCTGGTGTGTTATACACATAATGTAGAGCAACGGTAAGTTCAACAGTTCCTAAACCAGACGCTAAATGGCCGCTACTTTGCGAAACAGAGTTGAGTAAATAGTCTCGTAACTCGTTGCTAAACGCAGGGAGTTTATCTTGCGCTATATCGCGTAAGTGGGCTGGTTCGTCAACCAAGTTAAGTAATGGATACTTGCTACTATCAAGTGTCATGGTATTTATTTTATCCTTCGCTAACACCGGTGCTAACTTATTAGTTGTTACCGCTGTTGAGTAATAATGTCAGTGCTAAATGGCAATACGTATATGTAACACTCAATGGTCACGTTTAATCAGGTAGTTTGCCAGCGCCGCTAGAGTAGAGGTATCAGCATCTATTTTGTTTAATGCTTGATGCGCTTGCTCTATTAAATTTTGCGCCATTTGCTTGGCACCTTGCATACCTAATAGGGCCGGATAAGTTGCTTTATTAGCAGCTAAATCAGAGCCTTGTGGCTTACCTAAAGTAAATGTGTCACCTTCAACATCTAAAATGTCGTCGTGCACTTGAAATGCCAGCCCTATAGCATACCCAAAAACACGTAAGTTTTCTAAGGTTTGTTTGTCTGCTTTTTCGCTACATAATGCACCCAATGTAATGGCACAGTTGATTAAGGCACCCGTTTTTAATTTATGAATTCGTTCAAGCTGTTGTACTGTAATCACTTTATCTGTGGCTGCAATATCTAGCCCTTGCCCGCCTACCATGCCTTCAAGCCCCGATGCTTTAGCCAGTGCGCTGATCATTTTTACTTGTGTTGATGCGCTGCAGGTGAAATTGTGAGCCGAGATAAGTTCAAAGGCTAATGTTTGTAGTGCATCGCCTGCTAAAATTGCATGCGCATCGTCAAACTCTATATGGCAAGTTGGGCGTCCACGGCGAAGGTCGTCATCATCCATGGCTGGTAAATCATCGTGCACCAACGAGTAGCTATGAATACACTCAATAGCAGCAGCAAGAATATCTAAATCTTGCTTATTAGCTCCGAGCATTTCGCCACTTGCGTAGACTAAAAAGGGGCGTAAACGCTTGCCACCGTTAAATAAGCCGTACTGGGTGGCTTCTTTTACTGTGTGTGCGGTATCAAGGGGTTGATCAAAGTACTGTTGCAGGGTCTTTACGACATCTTGTTGAGCACATTCTATTTTTTCTTGTATGCTCACGGTTATTCCATATCGTTGTTAAATGAAGTAAGCGCTGCTTTTTCGTCATTACCCATCAAAATAGACACTTTTTGTTCTGCTTGTTGTAACTTACCCGTTGAGGCGTTAGCTAAGGCTATACCACGCTCAAATTGCTTTAACGACTGCTCAAGCGATAAATCACCTTGTTCCATTTCACCGACAATGGTTGATAGTTCTTCGAGTGCTTGTTCAAAACTTAGGTTTTCAGGTTTTTTAGTCGCCATGTTTAATTTCAGCCAGCATGATAAATTTAGGAGCCAATTTTAGGGGGAATGCTAAACTAGGTCAAAGGATGATCGTTGTTTTTTGAGTTATATCAGTTTAAATCGTATTTTTACCATGTATAAGATGCGTATTAGTGCTCACTGTGTACAATAAAATTAATCAGTCGCTAGGCGAGTAGGGTATCTTGATCTAAAATTAGGCCAAACACAGTGTTTTACACTTTTTTCAAAAATGGCTTAAGTATTTCAGTATCTTGCCGATAAGCAGTTAATAATAAAAGTTTGAATAACAAAGTATAATACTTTGGAGGAAATGTGGATTTAGCAACCATAATTGGGATCCTTGGCGCAATTGGTTTAATTGTCATGTCCATGTTTATGAGTAGTAGCGGTGAAATGGGGATGTTTGCCGATGCGCCTTCTAGTGTAATTGTATTTGGTGGCTCACTATTTATTGTGTTATCAAACTTTACCTTGTCGCAGTTTTTGGGCATAGGTAAGGTTGTTGGTAAAGCATTTATGTTTAAAATCGAATCGCCAGAAGAGCTGATAGAAAAAGCAGTTGAACTTGCTGATTCAGCCCGTAAAGGGGGGTTTTTAGCCCTCGAAGAAGCCGAAATACCAAACCCTTTTATGCGCAAAGGTGTAGATATGCTTGTTGATGGTCACGATGCTGATGTAGTTCGTGCCACGCTTCAAAAAGACATTTCTTTAACCACAACTCGTCACGAACTGGGCGCCGGTTTATTTAAGTCACTTGCCGATATAGCCCCAGCAATGGGTATGATAGGAACGTTAATAGGCTTAGTTGCTATGTTATCTAACATGGATGACCCTAAAGCCATTGGCCCCGCAATGGCGGTGGCATTATTAACTACTTTATATGGTGCATTTTTAGCAAATGTAGTGGCTATTCCTATTCAGGTAAAACTGGAGCTTCGTAAAGACGAAGAGGCCATGAATCAGCGTCTAATACTGGATGCTATTTTAGGTATTCAAGACGGCCAAAACCCGAAAGTAATTGAAGGTATTTTGAAAAACTACCTTGCTGAGTCTAAGCGCAAAGTAGATACCGAGGAGTAACCATGTCTGATCAAGAGTGCAAATGCCCACCCCCAGGTTTGCCTGCTTGGATGGGAACATTTGCCGACTTAATGTCGCTTTTAATGTGCTTTTTTGTACTTTTGCTCGCGTTTTCAGAAATGGATGTACTTAAATTTAAGCAAATAGCAGGCTCGATGAAGTTTGCATTTGGTGTGCAAAACAAAATAGAAGTAAAAGATATCCCTAAAGGGACCTCGGTTATTGCTATGGAATTTACCCCTGGTAAGCCTGAACCTACCCCGATAGAAACCATTCAGCAACAAACGGTTGAAATGACCCAGCAAATGTTAGAGTTTCAAGCGGGTGATGAAAGCTCTGCTGGTGGTAGACAAGAGCAACGTGGCGATAAACGTGGTGGCGAGTCACGTAGTACATCGCAGCAGCAATCTTCAGAGCAAGCAACTTCAGCCGCCGATCAAGAACAAACTAACGAGTTAGTAAAAAAAATAGCGCAACAGCTCGAAAAACAAATTATCGACGGTGCAATCGAGCTTGAATCTTTAGGGCAGCAAATCATTATTCGTATCCGTGAAAATGGCTCATTTCCCTCTGGCAGTGCTTTTTTACAACCTAAGTTTAAGCCCATAATTCAAGATATTGGTGAGTTATTAAAAGATGTACCTGGTGAAATTACGGTATCGGGTCACACCGATGATTTTCAGGTTTCTAACGAGTTATATATTAATAACTGGGACTTATCGTCAAAGCGTGCTGTAGCAGTAGCAAGCGAATTACAAACGGTACAAGGGTTTGATAAAAACCGTATGATGGTAGTAGGGCGTGCTGATACTCGTCCACTTGTGCCGAATGATTCAAACGAAGATAGACGCCGAAATCGCCGAGTAGAAATATCAATCTTACAAGGTAAGGCTAAAGAGTCAGACCCTATTGATGTGCGCTAGGCTAGTAGCGGGCGCTAATTTCTCTAATTAAGTTTCTTTTTAAGGTACTTAATCGCCTAAGTATCTTGGCAAGTTCATTATTTTAGCTTAAAGTACATTTCCTTAACATATGTAATGGATGTGCTGTGAAAGTTATAATTAAATATTGTGATATGCCAGGTAATGGTGATGGTACCGACGACGATACAAAAGAAAAATAAGGTAAAACATTTTGCCTGATTGGTTTTTGTATTTCGTTAGTATTTTAAGTAAAAGCTGGGTCTTTATGCTAAGCCCGGCTCTTTTAATATTTTTTATATTTAAAGATTACTTAGCCTTTAGGTTTGCATCACTGACCGTCGCTTTTTTCTTCTTTGGGGGGATAACAGCCTCTAGCTTGAGAGAGTTTGACGATATTTATATCTATCGTTATTTAGTATGGGCGGCTACCGATATTATATGGATGGCGTTAATAGCTTATTGGGGAATAAAAGATAAAGTTTATTTATGGCAATGCGTTATTGGTCAGTTAGTGGTTATTGGCGCACCTATATTACAATTATTCAGATTAGTTGACCGTCACCTTTGGGATTTAGCGTACAGCACCATTATTTACAAAACGTTAATGCCCTTTATCAACATTGGCACCGTCATAGTGTGTTATTTACCTTTAATTATGCTTTTCGCTAAAAAAAGTAATACCCCCTCAAAAATAGAAAGCGCTCCACCTTCTAAATAGCTGTGCTAAACTACTGTTCATATAAACAGTTAATGAGCAACTCCCATGAAACTCTATATCGCAGAAAAGCCATCACTTGGCAGAGCTATTGCTGATGCATTGCCAAAACCACATAAAAAACACGATGGTTATATAGAAGTGGCTAATGGTGACTGTGTCTCGTGGTGTATAGGGCACTTACTAGAGCAAGCTGAACCTGATGATTATGATGCGCGTTTTAAAAAGTGGCAATTTGAACACCTTCCCATAGTGCCAGAACAATGGCAGCTCAAGGCAAAAACGAAAACGCGTAAACAATTAACTATTTTAAAAAAGCTAATTAAGCAGGCATCAGTACTCGTGCATGCGGGCGATCCCGATCGCGAAGGCCAATTGTTGGTTGATGAAGTCATAGAGCAAGCCAAAATAAGTAAAACCAAAAAGCAAAGCATTCAACGTTTACTTATAAGTGATTTAAATTTAGCGGCGGTAAAAAAAGCGCTTACGACTATGCGTTCAAATCGTGAATTTATTCCGCTTAGTGTGTCGGCGCTTGCGCGTTCACGTGCAGATTGGCTATTTGGTATGAACCTTACGCGTGCTTATACGCTGGCGGGGCAAAAAGCAGGCTTTGGCAATGTGTTGTCGGTGGGTCGCGTACAAACCCCAATTTTAGGTTTAGTGGTTAATCGGGATAACGAAATAGCTAACTTTGTGTCAAAACCATTTTATGAAGTGTTGGCGCATTTAATAACCCCTGAGCAGCAAAGCTTTGTGGCCAAGTGGGTACCAAGCAAAGCCTGCGAGCCGTACCAAGATGAAGAGGGCCGCGTTTTAAATAATGCATTAGCCGAAAACGTCGCCTCGCGAATAGCCAATCAACCAGCTGAAGTCACTGCGCTCGAACAAAAACAAAAAAAACAAAGCGCGCCGCTGCCTTATAATTTATCGGCACTGCAGATAGATGCTGCAAAGGCATTTGGTATGGCAGCTCAGCAAGTACTCGATATTTGCCAAACGCTTTATGAGCGTCATAAGTTAATTACTTACCCTCGTTCTGATAATCGTTATTTGCCTAAAGAGCATCATTTAGATGCGCCTGCAATTTTAAAAGCAATTGCAGCTAATGGCGGTCAAAATACTGAGTTTGTGAATGGGGCAGACGCTAAAAAACGCAGCAAATGTTTTAACGATGCAAAAGTGGCTGCGCACCATGCAATTGTACCTACCGCCAAACAACTAAAAACAGCGACTTTGGCGGCTGATGAAGCAAAAGTATATCAACTTATTAGTAGGCATTATTTAATTCAGTTTTACCCCGATTATATTTATAACGAAACTAAAGTAGATGTAACGATTGCGGGAGGTTTATTTAAAGCCAATGCAAAGCAAGATGTAAGCCTAGGATTTAAGGTACTAATGGGCAAAGCCGAGCTAAAAGATGAAGCAACCTTGCCTCATTTAACAAAAGGCATGGCGCTTAACTGCACTAAAGGTGAGGTGGTAGAAAAACACACTACGCCACCGTCTCATTTTACTGATGCAACATTGCTAAGTGCCATGACCGGCATTAGTCGTTATGTAAAAGATTCACAAATTAAAAAAATACTCAAAGAGACCGATGGGCTAGGAACAGAGGCAACCCGCGCAGGCATTATTGAATTATTATTTAGGCGTCGTTTTTTAAAGCGCGAAGGTAAATCAATTAAAGCAACGCAAACAGGCTTGGCACTTATTCGTGTTATACCAGAGGGCTTAGCTAGCCCCGATTTGACCGCTAAATGGGAGGCGAGTTTAGGCAACATTGCTCAACAAGCAATGAGCTACCAACAATTTTTACAACCACTGCTGGTGGAGCTTGAAGGTTTTGTACAGCAAGCAGCTAGTTGTGATAGCCATGTATTTTCAAAGCTACCTAAAACGCCACCTAAAAAGCGCTTTGCTAAGGGTGGTAAAAAAGCACCATTTAAAAAATCAAATTATAAAAAGAGCTCAGCAACCACTTAATCGCTGAGCTCTCAAATATGCTTATTTTTTATTAAATAACGCGACTGCAGCGTTACTCATGGCTTTTATACCGGTCGGTAATGCTACTTTATAATCTGGCGCAAATTCACTTGAGTGTAATGAAGGAAGTGTTTGGTTACTTTTCATCGCATTTGTATATTGCTGCTGGTTTACTCCACCTAACCAAAATAACGTAATAGGAATGTTTTCATCAGTTCTACCGTACAGTCCAAAATCTTCACCAGCCATAACCGCTTTTGTCTCAAGTACATTAGTTTCGCCAATTGCATCAGCAATAGCACTCCTAACAATATTAGTTTGCTGAGGGTTATTGTAAGTAGATGGAATAGATTCATCTTCATGAACGTGAACAACAGGGTAGTGTGACTCAGTAAGGCCAGCACTTTGAGCAATACCCGCTGTTATACGTTTTATTGCTGCTATTTGCGCCGTCCGTACCTCTGGGTTGTAGCTTCTAAGCGTAAGCTGTAGTTTTACTTCATCGGAAATCACATTATGCTTTGAGCCACCATGAATAGATCCCACAGTCACAACAGAAGGCTCAAGTGGAGAAAGCTCGCGGCTTGTGATTGTTTGTAATGCTAATACCGTACGCGCCGCAATAACTACAGGGTCTACGGTAGTGTGCGGGTAGGCGCCGTGCCCGCCTTTACCTTTTATAGTTATATCTACCGAATCAACACTTGCCATGGTGTATTCATTTTTCATTGATACCTTACCCGCAGGCACGCTGGCACTAACATGCAGCGCAATAACATGATCAGGCTTAGCATATTTACTAAATAAGCCTTCACTTAACATGGCTTTTGCTCCACCGCCAACTTCTTCTGCAGGTTGCGCAACCATCATTAACGTTCCTTGCCACTTATTTTTATGGGCAATAAGTTGCTCAGCAGTACCAATAAACGAGCTCATATGTATATCGTGGCCACAGCCATGCATTACACCTACTTTATTCCCATGCTCGTTGGTCACTTGTACTTTAGATGCGTAAGCTTTACCGGTTTGCTCTGTGATTGGTAGGCCATCAGTATCAGTACGAATCATTATTGTAGGGCCGGTGCCATTTTTATAAATCCCTACCACACCATAGCCGCCCACATTATCTGTTACGTCAAACCCAAGGTTTGTTAATTGCGCTGCTATTTTTTGGCCAGTTTCTTGTTCGTGATATGAAAGCTCTGGAGATTGATGTAAGTCGAGGTAAAACTTTTCAATAGCTGGCATACTCTTAGTTAAATCTAAGCTTAGTGACTTAGCGAAAGTAAGTGGGCTTGCTATCATTAATGCTGCAGCTAGATAGGTGATTTTCATGTTTTCCCTCATTATTTGAAAGTATTTAATACTTGTATTTATTATGTTCGTCTCCATATAAAAACCTAAATAAATGAATATGGCAATTAATTCAATGAGCAACATAGTTAGTATCAACGCACAAAACCTTCAGCAAGTACTCGGTGAAACATCACAACAAAAGTTGGTGCTGCTTAACTTCCACTCACCACAAAGTCCTGAGTGTATTAGCCAAATCGGTATATTAGAAAATTTAGCTACGCAATATAAAGACCATATTGTAGTGGCTAATCTTGATTGTGACGCAGAACAAGCACTCGCCTCGCAATTAGCGCAGCAGGTTGGCTTGCAAACCTTACCTACACTTGTGTTGTTAAAAGATTCAGCTCCAGTAGATTTATTAGCGGGTGCACAAACAGACACGCAAATTCGCGAAGTCCTGAGTAAGCATTTACCAGCGCAACAGGACCTACTTCTTGAACAAGCAAAACAAGCATTATTAAAGTCGGATCTAAATGCTGCATTTAATTACGCAAAGCAAGCGTATGAAATAGACAGTGCAAACGCACGTATAAAGCTTGTGTTAGCCGATATATGCATTCAAATACACAAGTTAGATGATGCGCAAGCACTCATTGATACAATTGACGCCCAAGAGCAAGATGCTTATTTTCATAATATAAAAGCTAAATGCGAAGCGGCTCTAGAAGCTACCGACTCGCCAGAGATAAAAGAAAAGCAATCTCAAGTAGAAAAGTACCCAAATGACTTAGACCTGAAAATAGAGCTAAGCCAATTGCTAAATGATGCAGGACGAAAAGAAGAAGCACTCGAAACACTCTTCAGCGTACTTAAAAAGGATCTTAACTTTAATGACGCTAAAGCAAGCTTTTTAGCAATTATCGCTTCTCTACCAGATGGAGATGCACTTGCAGCAAAATACAGAAGAAAGCTTTATAGTATTTTGTATTAATACGCGCAGTTAATAAATTAACTTAAAAGCACCTTATAGGTGCTTTTTGCGTTTTATACATCGTTATATTTAAAACAAACTGGGCTTTGCTTATAGGTTTGGTTTGTTTTTTGTACTGCTTTTGGCTCTTTAGAGTGAAAAATGCACGAAAGAGCTTTTATTTATAGTTTTTATTAAAAAACGCTTGCGTAAAAATCCGTTCTCCCTATAATGCGACCCCACTGAGACGGCAGAGCGCAACGCTTAGCGAGGCAAGAGTCAATCAGTGAGTCGAGTAAAACTTAGTTTTAAAAACTTTCAAGTTTAAAAAATTAAGTGTTGACAAAAAAATAGGAAAGCGTAAGATGCGCAGCCTTAGCGAGATAAAGTTTAACGCTTTAAACTCAAAGAACATTAACAAAATA
>NZ_PNCY01000010.1:0-223517 GCF_005887105.1 Pseudoalteromonas sp. S2893
ATAACGTAGCATTAATGCCAAACAGGCGCTGCCCAAAGGGTTCTTCCTAGGGGCTATTTACTCTTTGTTGCCTACATGGATGTAGGTAAAGGGCGTGAGCAGGACGCGGAAGCTTTGCTCGGCTTTTACTTAGCCTACTAGGTTACAAACCTCGCGCCGCGATTAAATAGCCCCTAGTTTGAACAAATTTTAATCCGCAAAGGTCAACAGACCCTTAGAACATTAAACAGGATTGTGCATGCTTCGCTTAATACAAACACTACTTGCCACCAGCCTACTATTTACAGGTTTTATGGCGCAAAGTTACGAAATTGAAGATTTAGGCGATGGCCTCCACCGCTTTATTGACGACAGACACCGCTCGGTATTTTTAATCACTCCACAAGGTGCAATAGTTACCGACCCACTTAATAAAAAAGCTGCCACGTGGTTAAAGGAGCAAATTAAAACTCGCTATAACGTACCGGTAAAATATGTTGTATATAGCCATAATCACAGCGACCATATTTACGGCGCAGAGGTATTTAAAAGCCAGCACACAACCTTTGTTGCGCACAAACTTACCGCGCAAGATATTAAAAACACAAAAATAAAAACGGTTACCCCTAACCTTACCTTTGATGACGAACTAATACTTACCCTTGGCGGCTCAACCTTAAAACTTAACTACCACGGCCCTAACGATGGCCGAGGCTCAGTAAGTATGCTGTTCGAAAAACAAAAAACACTATTTGTAGTCGATTGGATAGTCATTGGCAGAATGCCATGGCAAAAACTGTGGAGCTACGATATTCAAGGTATGATTAATTCAACCCAAGCGGTATTAAATTACGACTTTAATACCTTTGTGGGCGGCCATGCCGATATGGGTAATAAAGCCGATGTAGCACGTTACTTACGCTATATAGAGAAGCTTTACAGCCAAGTAACCGCAGGCGCACTTGCAGGGCAAAGCCTAGAGCAAATAAAACAAAACGTTAAGCTCGATGAATTTTCAGATTTAAAGCAATATAAAGCATGGCTGCCACTTAATATTGAGGGCGTATACGAGCGCCTTATGGAAGAGTCGGGCATGGGCTGGCGCAGCGATTTATAAATTGTATGTGTATGCATTTATAGCTTAAATACAAGTGCATACGTATTCACATTGAATTAACAACGCAAGCTTGTGATAGTGCACTTTTTGTATGCTAAGGCGCCACCATGAAATTAGTTGCTTTACTGTTTAGCTTATCAATATTTGTAGTGCATACCAGCTATGCAAATACGCCCACAGTGCAAGTAAGCAAGGGCCACATTGAGGTGATCGACAATATAGAATCACAGTTTGTAAAAAACCGTTTTTTAAATGTATGGCTACCGCCAGGTTACAACAAAAACACCACCTACGATGTACTTTACATGCACGATGGCCGCATGCTGTTTGATGCCAATAGCACATGGAACAAGCAAGAATGGCGCGTAGATGAAGTAGCCGGCTCATTAATAGAGCAAGGCAAAGTACGCCCATTTATTGTGGTAGGCATTCCAAACGCCGTTGAAAACCGCCACAGCGAATACTACCCACAGCAACCGTTTGAGGCCTTAAGCAAGCAAAAGCAAAACGCCCTATACCAGTTAGAAAAATACCCAGGCCACAAATTATTTGCCTCTAAGGTGTACTCAGACAACTACTCACGCTTTTTAGTTAAAGAAGTTATTCCTTACATAGAGTCTAACTACAACGTAAATAAAGGCGCGCGGCACCGCTATATTGGTGGCTCTAGCATGGGTGGGCTTATATCGTGGTATACACTACTTAATTACCCTAACGAATTTGCAGGTGCTATTTGTATGTCGACCCACTGGCCGGGTATTTTTAGCCACGACGACGAAGTATTTGCCGAGTTTAAAAATTACATTGCCAACAACATCGAAAAGCTGAGTAACCAAAAAGTGTATTTTGATTATGGCGACAGCAGTTTAGATGCCATGTACCCTAAGCTACAAGCGCAAATTGATGATTTATTTATGGCGCAACAATACCCAGCAAAGCTATGGCAAAGCCAGTATTTCCCGGGGGAAGATCACACCGAAAACGCGTGGGCAAAACGCTTACACATTCCCCTTGAGTTTATGTTTAGAAAAACCAAACAAGCTGCAGCCGAGTAATCATTTACAAGTATTATCCTATCAGTAATCACAAAAAAGCGGCTAACGTTTACTACGTTAAGCCGCTTTTTTAATAGACTTTTAAACCGTTTTAAAACGTAGGTCGGAAGCGCAGCACCGTCCGACAATTAACGGCGCTTAAAGCTCATTAGTCTTACCAAGCATTCATAGGAACCTCTAAAGGAACTTGGCTACCATCCTCATTTTCTAAAACTAACTGTAAGATGTCCCCTGACTCCTTTCGCATTAATTTTTTGCTTTACTGGCAGGGCAGCCCGGAATTTTACAGCCTTCTATAGAAATAATTTTTTGCCCTGCAACAATCCCTGCTTTTTCAGCGGGTGAATTAGGCTTTATGTTTTCAATAATAAATGACATTACTTTTGGGCTAAAAAAGCCATCCGCCCCAACGTTCCCTACAACTCCAAGCTTCACTTCTTCTGCTGCCAAGGCATTAAAAGAAATAATTGATATTAAAATAATTATAATTTTGAACATAAAAATAAACACTCCATGTTATCCAACACTAAATATGTTGGTATCGTTTTTTGTATTGTTTGCTAAATATATGACTATTAATCATTCTCTGGGTCGCCGCGTTTGTTATATCGCTCTTTGAATGACTCATAGTCTTCGCTTTCAAGTAATAAAACATTTTGTAAAGTATAACTAGCCGCACCATATGTAAAATCAGCTGAAACAGAAACACTTTCCCCTATTTCAAAATCAGAACGATTAAACCCGCTAATTTCAGACTTGTTTATAGCAGCACACAACGAAGCTAACTTCTTTGGACCACTATTAATACTTATGCATAACTCAGATATTGGTTGGCCTTGCTGATCAACTTCGGGATACATTAGTATTATCCAGCTATCGTCCAAATTTTCACTATTTCCATCAACTAGTCGATGAATGTGTAATTTTTTTGCTTCATCTGAGCTCAGTACATTTTCAGAAATAACAAGCGATATGTTTTCAGCACTACATACCCAAAATGGGCAAAGTAATATAAAAACTAAAAGTATCTGCATACATCTCCTAAAATAAAACATTCAATAATCGCAACTAGTTTGTACTGGATTGCCCTGATTACTATAGAGCAATTTCCCATTCCCAGTTTCACACTCCACTATCGCATACTATTCAATCAAATGTTTAATTTCACATAAAAAACCGCGCTAACACTTTAAAAAAAGCCTTAGCGCGGTTATTAATACTTGAAACCTAATTAACCAATTAACTAACTAAAATCGACCACCACTTCATAGCGCCCTGGCATGTCGTTTACATCGTAAACCCAGCCGTGGCGTTTAATTATTTTTTCGCTTAATTGCAGGCCTAGTCCGTACCCTATGCTGGCGTGTTTTGCTAAAGGCGAGCTCGCTTTAGGGGCCTCGTCTTGCTTACTACAATTAACAATAGTCACTTTGCTGCCTTGCTGCGTAATGTGTACTTCGCCAAATTGGGTATGTTGGTAGGCATTACGAATTAAATTAGTCAGTACAATGTGGCACGCAGTAGCATCGGTGGTAATAACACTCTCTTGCTGGGTGTTTAAAACCACCTCAACGTGCTTAGCATTAAGCAGGTAATTAAGCTCGTTACTCAGGGTCGTTATTTTATCACTAAGGTTTACAGGTTCTGGACTACTTTGCTGATCTTCGTTGCGGCTTAGCCATAATAACGTATCGGTTAAATCGCTCATGGTTAAACCGGCGCGCTCTATACGCTCAAGTGTAAGCTGTTGTTTATCACTTAACGGGGCTTTTTCGCTCAGCCGATTGAGTAGCTCAACGTTACTGCGAATAACCGAAATTGGCGTACGCAGCTCGTGGCTGGCATAGCTTAAAAAGCGCTGCTCGCGCTCTACGCTTTCATTCGCCGAAAGTAAGCTACTGCGTATTAATGTGGCTAAAGTGTTTAGTTCGTTATATGTAAAATCGGGCGGTGTTTGCTGCAGATTAGTTTGGTTTAACGATTTAGCCCAGCCCCTTAACGACTCCACTGGCTTGGCTATTTTTTTCATTACCATAAACAAAAAAAACGCAAATAATACAATGGCCGCAATGCCTGTAATGGCAATCCATAGCATACGTTGTTCGGGCTCTATATTAGCGAGCAATTGGGGTTTGTCTTTTTCGAGCATAATGCGCGATATATAACGCGGCTCGCCTTCGGGGTTTGGATAATACACCACAAAAAATAAATTTTGCGGCATAGAAAACATCGATGGCCTGTCTTTTGTTTTATGTAAAAGCCCCACCTCTGTTGGTTTTTTAAAACGCTGCTGAATTGACGCAGGCATGTCTTCCCAGCGGCTTGCAATATTAAAGCCCACCAGCTCTTTTGTTTCCCCTGGCTTTACTTCTGTGGTTTGCGAAAGCTTTAACATAACCCCGTTTAAGCCTTTATCTAGCCCATCAATAAAGTAATTTACACTTAAAAACGAAAAGCCAATGGCCATAGCAGAGCTAAGCACCACCATACTGGCAAAAAAGTAGAGCCTTAAGCTAGGCCTTATTTTCATTGTGGTTGCCCTTCATTTGCTGTTATTGCAAAGCCAACACTAGGAATGGTTTCAAGTGTAACTTGGTGTGTGGTGGCTTCTAATTGCTTACGTAAATGATGCACATGTACTTTTA
Source organism: Pseudoalteromonas sp. S2893 (assembly GCF_005887105.1). Lineage (NCBI taxonomy): Bacteria > Pseudomonadati > Pseudomonadota > Gammaproteobacteria > Alteromonadales > Pseudoalteromonadaceae > Pseudoalteromonas > Pseudoalteromonas sp. S2893. The sequence goes on from NZ_PNCY01000010.1 coordinate 4,797, forward strand.
AACTGTTGCTGTCGGGCTGCTCTTCGCCCCATATAGCTTGCATAATGCTACTGCGCGTAACAGGCTGCGGCGCATGGCGTACTAAGGTTTCTAGCAATTTAAATGCAATGGGCGATAACTTTAATGTTTGCCCCTCTACATCGGCACTGCGCTTTGCTAAATCTAAATTTAAATTAGCTAAGGTGAGGCGTTTTGCCTCACCACTTTTGCGCTTTGCCAGCACTTGTACCCGCGCTACTAACTCTTTCATGGCGAAGGGTTTTACTAAATAGTCGTCGCTACCGGCGGCAAAGCCCTCAAGTTTATTATCGAGGCTATCGCGTGCGGTCAACATTAATACCGGAATATCTTTACCTTGTTCACGCAATGTTTTGCACATTGTTAAGCCGTCCATTTTGGGCATGTTTACATCTAAAATAATCATTTGATAATCATTAATTTGCAGTAAATTTAAGCCCAAAACGCCGTTGCTTGCATGGTCACACTCAATGTCTTCTATATCGAGGTAATCAACAATTGTTGTTGCCAGGTCTATGTCGTCTTCAACCAGTAGTACGTTTATCATTAAGAGGCAGCTCCTTGGGTGCGTTTACCACTTAAAAAGTCTAACACATTGGCAAGTAAGCGCTTAATGTCTATTTGAATCATTAATAATGCCGGAATAAGGATTAACGTAATAACCGTGGCAAACAAAATACCATAACCAAGTGATGCCGCAGCAGGGATTAAAAACTGTGCCTGCATTGAGGTTTCGCTTAATAACGGCACTAAGCCCGCATAGGTTGTAATTGAGGTAAGCATTACCGCGCGCAGGCGGCTTGTACACGACTCTACAATGGCATCGTGCGTGCTCATGCCTTCACCTTTTACCAGCTCGTTAAAGCGCGATACCAATAATAGGCTGTCGTTTACAACCACCCCACTGAGCGCCAAAATACCATTTAAAGAAAGTATGCTGATGGTTAAGTCGTTCCACCAATGGCCTAAAATAGCCCCCACAATACCAAAGGGAATCGCCACCATAATCAACATAGGTTGAATGTACGATTTAAGCGGAATCGCCAGCAATACGTAAATAACTAATAACGCGGCTATAAACATAGTGGCCATTGAGCCTGTTGTTTCGTCTTGCTCTTCGGCTTCTCCGGCAAAGTGAATACTTAAGTTAGGAAATTGCGCGTTAAGCTCAGGTACTAAGTCGCGGCTTAAGTTAGCAACTAATTCGTTAGATGCCACAATGTTTTTATCTACTTGTGCGCTTAAGTAAATTGCACGTAGGCCATCAATGCGGGTTATTTCATCTTGCTGATATTCGCTACTTATATTGGCTACGTTAACCAAAGGTACTACGGTGTCATCGGGTAACCTAATACGCGATTGCATTATATCGGCTGGTGTTTTACGGGCGTTTTCTGGGTAACGCACACGTACTTTTACTTCGTCTTTATCGCGCTGGTAACGCTGTACAATTGCTCCACCAAAAGCTTGTAAAACCTGCTCTGATAGGCTCGCCGTATCCATACCTAAGGCGCGCCCTTGTGCGTTTAAGGTAAATTTAAGCTGTGGCTGACCTGGGTTTAAATTATCGTCTATGCCATTAACACCAGCAGTATTTTGTAAGCGCTCTTTAAACAGTGCGCCTGCGGCCATTACGGTTTCGTCATCCCAGGCTTTTAATTCTACTTTAAAGTTATCGACCATTTTACGTGTAGCCAATACTTGTAGTTTTTTGCTGCCCTCTGGCATACCGGCAAGGCGCTGCCATTCTTGTGCAAATTCGCTTGCTGTAAAGTCGCCCTCGTTTAATAGCTCAACACTTACCGTACCGCTAGTATCGCTACTGCTCACTAATTGTAAGCTCGTTATTTCGCTCTCTTGCGAGTCAAACTTATCCATTAAATTTTGCTGGGCTTGTAGTGCACTTTGCTCAAGCGCTAACAAGTTTTTATTAGTTTGCCCATACGCTGCATCGTTTTGCATAACAAGCTCTGCGGTTACGGTGTCGCCGGCAATACTTGGGAAAAAACCTACTTTTACTGCACCGGTCATAGGCATACCAACAACCAGAATAAAAAAGGCCACAAATGCAGCAACAATGGCGTACCTAAAGCGTAACGAGTATTCAATAACGCGGCGGTACACTTTATCGCTAAACCAAGTTAGGCCGCTGTCGGCGCCGTGCTGCACCTTTGACCACAAGCCACTAAGGCCCGATTTCAACTGGCGTTTAGTGCTTACGTGGGCTAAATGCGACGGTAAAATAAGTTTTGATTCAACAACCGAAAGCAGTAAACAAATCGTCACTACGGTCGCAAACTGAGAGTAAATTTTACCTAAATTGCCAGATACATTCGAAAGCGCAACAAACGCAGCTACCGTGGTTAATACGCCAAATATGGTGGGTACAGCCACCTTCATGGTGCCTAAAATCGTGTTATTAAGGGTGTCGCCGTGTTTTTTGCGAGTGGTGTAAATACTCTCCCCCACAACCACGGCATCGTCGACCACGATCCCCAGTGCCATAATAAAACCAAAGGTGGTCATTTCATTTATGGTCAGCGCGGTGTAGCTGTCGGTCATAAAGTACAGTGTGCCAAAAAATACAAATGGCAAGCCACCTGCAACCCATAGCGCAACGCGTACATTTAAAAATATCGCTAAAATAACAAACACCATAATAATACCGGTTACGGCATTTTTAGTAAGCAGCGATAGGCGCTCGGTGATCATAGTGCTTTTGTCGTGCCAGCTTTCAAGCTCTACATTTTGCGGTAATAAGCCGCGCTCGTGCCATGTATCAATTACGCTTTGTGCTTGCTCAACTATGGTGGTTATATCGCTATTTTCATCCATTAAAATTTCAATGCCTACGGCATTTTGTTGGTTATAACGACTTAGTGAGTTGGTATCTTCTGCGAATGTGTCGGTAACGGTTGCTACATCACCTAATTTAATTTGTGTGCCTGATTGCGTTGTACGTAACACAATATTGGCAAAGTCGCGCTGCCAGTAAGCTTGTTCTGCCGCTTTTAGGCGCATAATTTTATTGCTATCGCGCAAACTAGTAGAAAGCGGGCTCGATGATTCGTTGTTAATCACCTCACTTACATCACTAATAGTTAAGCCGTAGGCTTGTAGTTTGCCTTCGTCGATTTCTACCGACATCATAGGGTCAAGCACGCCCGATTGCTCTACATCGCTAATGCCCGATTTAGCTAATAAATCGGCTTTTAGTTTTTCACCTAGGTTTTGCAACGTATGGCGGTCGGCATCACCAAACAATTGTAAGGTTAATGCGTGATCTTGCCTGCGCGCTTTGTCGATCACCGGCTCTTCGGCATCTGCCGGAAAGTTATTTATGGCATCAACTTGGTTTTTAACATCGGTGAGTAGCTCATCAAGCGAGTAATCGGTTTTTTTCTCAATGCTTACATGGCTGCCGCTGGCATCAGATGTAGAGGTAATGCGCTTAATACCCGGTACGGTTTCAAGGGCTTCTTCTACTTTTAGGGCGATGCCTTCTTCTGCTTGTAAGGCATCGCCACTGTCGTAAACCACCGATACTGAAATAGTATCTGGCTCAAGGCTTGGAAACGCCTCTTTACGCAAAGTAGAAAGCGACATTATGCCCATAACTATTACGCTAATGAGTAATAAATTGGCGGCCACTGAGTTGTTAGCAAACCAGCTAATAATGCCGTGCAAAGGGTTAGTATTATTAGGTAGTTGCGGTGCTTGATGCGGGCTCATTATGGCATCTCCTCAACAATTGGGTTTACTAACATATCGTTTAAGTAGCTTACGAGTGGGCGAGCCACCACACGTAAATTAGTGTGTCCTTCAATAGGAGAGATATAAACGTAATCACCGCGCTCAAATAGTTTTTGCGCTTGAATGCTCATTAGCATGTTTTGCTCGTTTACGTACCAAATTAAGCCTTCTTGCGATACTGCTGAGGCGGGTAATTTAATTACGTTGTTAAGCGCTTTGCCGGCAATTTGTACCGCTAAAAATGTACCTGGTAGCAATGGTGTAGCTTGCTCAAAAGGTTTGTCTAGCGCAACCACTACACTGCGCTGGCGTGAACTATCGTCAAGATGCTGCTCAAAACGAGCAATGTAACCTTGCCACTGATTCTGTGTTGTTACATCACTTAAAATAACCTCCCCCGACTTATCACTTGCCAGGTTTTGCCATTGGCTTAATGAAAGCGGTACGCTAATTTCTACTTTGTCGGTGCTGTTTAATGTAGCCAGTGTATCGCCGATGCTTACGTAAGTGCCTAAATCTACATCGCGCGATAAAATAACAGCATCAAACGGGGCACTTATATGGGTGTTTTTTTCATCACGCTGCGCAGTTTGTAGTGCGTATTGGGCGTTATCGGCCGTTGCTTGGGCGGCTTCTAGCTGTAGCGTTCTAAATACTAAAGGCGAGCTTGGTGCTTGCGTTACACCCGAGCGCTGCCATTCACGCTTTGCTTGGTTTCCTAAGTCTTGCTCTTCTTGTAGGGCGAGTTTGGCATCTGCTAATGTGGCTTTAGCGCTCGCGACTGCTTGTAAGTATTCGGTGTTATCTATTTGTGCAAGCACTTGGCCTTTTTTAACTACATTACCGGTAGCAAATTGCTCGCTCATATTGGTTATTTCGCCCTTAACTTGCGCTTTTAAGCTAAGCGCCCAGTGTGCTTTAGCCTCACCGTGGCCGCTAACATAGGCTTGATACGTACTTGGCACAGCGTTAATAACCGATACATTGGGTGCCACAGATTTAGCCGGCTCTGGCTTTGGGCCATTTGCTTGCTGCGCCATTTTTTGGCCGTTATATGAAATAGCAAGCCCTATACAAACAATGGCAACAAGAGTTACAACAACAGGTACTGGCGAAATTTTCATGACGATACTCCAAGGCCCAAGGCAAGGCCTAAATCTATACGGTTAGTTAAAAGGGTGTAATTTATTTGGCTAAGCTGAGCTTGTAGGTCGTACACCTGCTGCTGCACAGTGAGTAGGTCTAAAATATCAACCAAACCTTGCTGGTATTTGCTTTGGTAGTTGCTATAACTGCGCTTAGCACTGGCAAGTGCTTTACTAATTTGTAGCTGCTGCTGTGTTAATGATTGCTCTTGACCTAGTGCGTTTTCTACTTCGTTTACGGCGCTAAGTAGCGTGTCTTGGTATTCCCAAAACGCCTGTTCGGCATTTAATTTTGCAATATCAACTTGTGCTCGAAGTGCCCCGCCTTGAAACAATGGCGCACTTAAAGTGCCTAATAAGTTCCAAACTGGGCTGGTTAATAATGCTTGGCTGGGTGTAGCTGCTAAATCGCTAAGCGATGCCGAAAGCGTAATGCTTGGCAGTAAATCTTTGTAAGCTACATCCACTAAATAACGTTTAGATTGAATATTGTAATAGGCACTTTGTAAATCGGGGCGACGCGCTAAATCTTGCTCTGGTAACGCGCTTAGCGGCTCAATAACCTCAGGTAAAACAGAGGTAGTAGGTAAGTTTTCAAGTTTATCAACGCCCACTAATAATACTAAAGCACGTTTAGCTTGCGCTATTTGTTCTTGATAATCGGCAATAGTGGCTCGGGTAGAGGCGGTATTTGTACGCGCGGTATCAAGGGCTTCTAAATCACCTAAGCCGTATTGGTAACGCTCAACAATGCTTTGCTCGTTATTTTCTAAAACCGTTAAGCGCTGCTGCTCAATGTTAAGTAAATCTTGCTGCAAAATAATGTTTAAATACGTGCGCATCACGCTGGCTACTAAGGTGTCTTTAGCGCCTTGGTAAGTGGCCTGATTACTAGCTATGGTCATGTCTTGCGCGGCTACGTTATCAGCAATTTTTTGCCATACGTCGGCCTCCCAGCTAACCCCTAGCGATGAGCTGTACTGTGTGCCAGTTGTTTCATTGCGCTGAGCGTCAAAATCGGCATCTACACTAAACCACTGGCTTGCTGCGGTAACATCGCGCTGCGCATAAGCAAGTTTTAGCGCCACATGCACCTGGTTAAACGAAGGGTTATTTGCAACGGCTTGGTTAATAAGCGAATCAAGCCCCGCTATATTCACTAAATCAGTGATATAACTTACCTCGGTTGCATCATCTTGTGTGTATTGCCAATTTGCATGCTGCTTTAGCGATTGCTCGGTGCTATTACCTGTATAGCTTGGCTGGCTACTACACGCAGCAAGCGTGCAGCTAAGTGCAAGCAATAAAACCAATGAGCGCTTTTTAAAATAAACCATTTAACTGTGCCTAATTTACATCATTACACACAGTGTATTAGGGCAAGGGTTAAGGATGGGTTAAAAGGGGTTAACTTACTTTAGACAAATTAGTATTTGCCTCGTTTAGCCAAATTACGTAGCCTTTGGCAAAAATACTCACTTAAAACTCATATGCATAAATTAATTTTTACCCTTTTTTTAATACTCCCCACGTTATTGCAGGCTCAAGTAACCTTAAGTGATAAAACCATTATATACAGTGGCCAAATCAACAAACAAAATAACAATACGGCAGCTGAGCTTTTAAAAACTAACCCTACAATTAATACATTTACGATTACCAGCGGCGGCGGAAACATAGATTTAGGGATGGACTTAGCCGAGTTAATTTTGGCGCATAAGCTAACGGTAAACATAAAGCAGTTTTGCTTTTCGTCGTGTGCTAATTATGTGTTGCTTGCTGGGCACCCTACTACAATTGAGCCCAATACGATTATTGGCTGGCATGGGGATGCAGCCTCAGCTAAATGGTTAGATAGTGATATTGATGCCATGGTAAAGCACTTAAAAGAGCCACAAAAAAGCAAAAAGTGGCAGGCATTACGCGCCCATTACGATGAGGTAATTGCTAAAGCAAGCTTGCGCGAAAAAGCCTTTTACACAAAGCTAAATGTAAATCACGACCTACTCACGGTAGGGCTAAAACCCAGTTTACGCAGCGCCGCCATAAAGCAACGAGCACGTGGCTGGACGTACTCACCTAAGGTGCTTAACTATTTTGGAATTAGCAATATTAGCTATAATAATTGGCAACCTCGTTCAGTTAAAAACTTTCCGCTGCTTATTATTAGCGACTTAAACTAACAACCATCCTCCTCTTTACTAATCTCATTTTTACTCACAATAAAGCCCTGTTAATAGCAGGGTTTTGTGTTTTAGCTGCCTTATAAGTACTTTGTGGATACTCACTATTAATATGACAAATACTTTACACGCTTTAAAATCTAATTGATATGCGTTATCATTCGCAACATCATTAACTTTTAATATTAACAATAATGAACAAGCTAATTAAATTTACCCCAATATTATGCGCGCTTGCGTTGGCAGGTTGTGGCGGTGGCTCGGGTAATACTGCTCCACAGTTTTCTCAACCTAATTTAAGTTTTACTGTAAACGAAGACACCACTTTTTCAGGCCAAGTAACAGCCACCGACGATGACGCCTTAAGCTATACGCTTGCTAATGCACCAAGCAATGGCATCATAGCAGTTGAAGCAAACGGTGAATTTACCTACACACCATTTAGTAATTATTTTGGAGAAGACACAGCAACCATTAGCGCAAGCGATGGCAGCTTAACGGCAAATGTAGTGATACGTTTTAGCGTAGAAAATGTTAATGATGCCCCGCAGCTACTAACTACTAATGTATTTGTTACCTCTTCAACCACCACTCAAGGGGTTATTACTACACAAGACTTAGATGGCGACACCGTAACTATTAGCTTAATAACACCACCGAGTAATGGCGTAATGAGCATAAATAGCACCACGGGTGAATTTACCTATGAGGCTCAATCTCTAAGCAGCATTGATGAGCAATTTGAAATTAGCTACACAGATGGCCTAATTAGCGAGCCGTTAACTGCAATTATTTCACTAAGCCCGTCTTATGTAACTAACGAAGATAAACTTAATTATTATTACAGTTCTAGTCTGTCGCACTTAAAACAAGCCGACGAGTTGAGCGCAAATATTGCCGATGAACTTTCTCGATATGAGGTATACGCAACCCAAGCTGCGGCCTATGCACGTGCAGGATTTTTAGATACTGCTAACGACTATTTAGCGCTTATAAACGAGCAAACAGCGCGTTCTTCAGCACTAAAAGATGTGGCACAAGCACTAGACGAAATAGGCCAAACAGAACAAGCAAACGATTACCGTGACCAAGCGGTGGCGGCCTACAACCAATACTTAGCTGATAAAGGCTTTGATAACATTGCCTCATCAGACGCATCAGCGCTTTATTCTTTAGTAAAAAGCTATTTAGCTGCTGATCAAGTTTCGCAAGCAAGTAATTTGTTAAATACAATTTCATTATACGCAGAGCAAGTACGCGAAGACGAATACACCTCAAGCTATGGCTACTTTTTAAATGGCGTACGCTTATCAATAGATGACGCCCTACAAAGCTATGCGAAAAGCCTAGATGAAAGCGATTTAACGCAAGCCAAATTGCTTGCTAATAACTACGCGCAACTTGCAGTAAAAACAGGTTACAGGCTAGTACGTAGCGGCGAATACGAAGGCCAACCATACGAGCAATACAAAACGCTACATGGTGCATGGGCTGCGCAATACCTTTATAGAGCTGGCGAATTTGAAGCGGCAAAAGACTATACTAACCAAGTACTTGCCATGTATGGTTCAACGGGTTTTGATAGTAACTACGCTTACTCTGCATCGCCTTATAGCGCCGCTACTTTAGATAACTACACTTACCCTATTCAATTTTTAGCAGGCTTAATTGAAGGCCTTTACCAAAGCGACGAAAATCCAGCAATAACGCTATCAGACAGCGAAACCGATATAAACAACGCGCAAGAGCAAGTGTATGGTTTTAATATAGCTAATCGCCTGCTTGGTGGTGAAGATATAACGAGTGCCGCAGCTCAAGCTCGCAGCTTTTTTACAGAAAATGGTGATTACAACGAATTTTTTAGAGCGCTAACATCGCTTGATAACGTCCCTGGCACAGGCCTAATTTTAAGTGAAGCTGGCAGAAACGACCTAGCACAGCAAGTATTTACCTATGCTGGCGACTTTATAGCCTCGAATGACTACATAAGCAAAGAATCATCAACCACGCTTTTAACCGGTTCCAAGGGCTGTAAATTGTTAGTTGATTTAACTGCGCAAGTCGGTGGTGATACAGTAAATGCCGCTAATAAGTGCTTAACCATGCTTAATACGCTCAATGCAGGCGATATACGTACGCTAAGTAATACCTCATCAATTACAGCTCATAATCAAGTAATAGTATCGCTTATTAAAGGCGGCTTATCGGAGCAAGTAGCTGGTGTACACAATCAACTACTTAGCTACATTGCCCTAGATGAAGATACCGAAGATAGGTTTGAAGCCCGCTTAGAAACCTTAGGTTACTTAGTTAATGCAAACCAAACATCACTGGCAAGTACCACTTTAAATGATGCTATTACTGAAATAACCCCTGAGCTAAATGCATTAACAAGCGATCAGCTAGAAACTATTTTAGCCGCTGTTAAAGCCGAAGTAATTGGCTTAGAAGAAGCTCAAACAGGTGAATTTGAACGTTATTCTATGCTTTCAAGTATGGGCACTAACGCGGCGAATATTAGCGATTTTTCAGCAAACTATAGCAATGCAAAAACACAAGCTAGCACGCTTTTAAATACGCTTGAGCCTCTTATTTTAAACTTTGTCGATACAATTATTGCCGACAACATGGAAGATTTAGTAAACAGTTTTACGCTAATTAACGATACCACTAAAGCACAAAGCTTAATAAATAATGGCGTTAATGGCGAAGCCGATCAGCTTGAGCTTTACATAGGCATGACCAACTTAGTCGCCTCTCGTGATGACTTTAAAGGCATAGCTATTGCCAGCGTAGATACTGACCACGACGGCTTACCTAACTTCTTTTTACCTAACACCAGCGATGAAGATATAGCCTTAGCTGGATTAATTGCCGACCAAGACGCCGATAACGATGGCGTAATTGATAGCGAAGACACTACCCCACTAGGTATTTAACTAAGAGCCGTAATAAATGCAGACACCGACTACCCTCGCGTGTCTGCTTTTGCTTTCTCAGGGTGTATACGCCGCAGAGCAGCAACAGCAGACCGAACCAAAAACACAGCCATGTAACGACCTTAAAAATGAGCAAAAAGAGCGTTGTGAAGCACTTGAGCACATTGAAGTAAAAGGCCAGTACATAGGCATAGAAGTACCCGAAGTTATTGGGCGTTCTTACTTAAATCGTGACTTTATAAATGCCACACCTAAAGGCAACGGCGATATAAACGAGCTTATTGCATTGCTCCCTGGTGTACAGCTAAGCAACGAGGCTTACTCTATTGGTAGTTTGGCAGAAATCAGCGCACCAGAAATATCAATCTCAGGCGCGCAGCCATGGCAAACTGGCTTTTCGTTAGATGGACTAAACTACAATAACCGCATAGACCCGGGTAGTAGTAGCCGCTTAAGCTCTTCATCAAACGATGTATCGGGCGGCGTGCAAAGCATGAATGTAAACTCCGATGTAGTTGAATCAATCACAGTGTACGACCATAACATTCCGGCTGAGTTTGGTGGCTTTTCGGGTGGCATTGTTGATAGTAAAACCAAAAGCGTATTTACCAATGACAGTTTTAGCTTTGGTGTGCGGGGTAATCAAAGTAGCTGGGGGAGTTATCACTTTATAGAAGCCGATCAAGACAGCTCTCAGCAAAATGTTGATCAAAGCACACTTGAAACGCCCAAGTATGAAAAAATCAGCTATAACCTGCGTGCTAATAAACAAATTAATAAGCGCCATGGCGTAATGATGAGTGTTAGTTACTTAACCAGCGACATCAGCGATTTGTCGTTAGGGGAAGTCAAAACGCAAAGCCGTAAAAACATAAATGCCATTGTTAAATATGGTTATCGCAATGGCTGGGTAGACGCATTAGATTTAACTCTAATGTATTCACCTTACGAAGTAGATGACTTTATAACCGACGCCAAAGACAGCGACTTCCATTTAGAAGGCGGCGCTGTAGGCGCGGTCGCATCACTTACCCAGCACTTTGATTTTGCAACCTGGCGCAGCAACCTTAATTTTAGTATGAGTGATAGCAGCCGAGAAGGCCCTGCGCACTTTTATAACTGGCTGCAAGCTAAAGGCAAAGATTGGGGACAATATGCCGACCAAGGCGATGCGCAAACGCGCTACTCTCGCCAAGGAGGCTATGGCGCTTTAGATAACACCCAATACACCACCAGCTGGAAAAACACGCTAAATTTCAATTCATTTGAATTAGCAGGTACTGAGCATAATATTAAGGCCGGTATAGAGCTTATTCGCCAAGAAGTAGAGCGCGAACGCATACAAAATAGCTACAGCTACGACTCCCCTATTATATGGTCTAGCGCTAGTACACCACTTAATTGCAGTGGTTACACACTTGACTGCCAAGCGCTTGAAACCACTATATCTATTGACGAACTTGCAGCGCAGCTAGGGGGCGAAATTGATTTTAACAACCAAGATCACATAACAGCGTACAGCAACAATGTAACAGCCACCGCGCAGTATTTTAATGGCCGCTTAGTAACCCCAGCAGAGTATATAAATGTAGCGTTAAATCGCGCCTCGTTTTATGCAACAGATAGCATCACCTTAGGGCAATTAAGCTTAAATTTAGGTATGCGCTACGAATACGATGACTTTTTAGCTAATCACAATATTGCGCCACGTCTATCCCTTGGTTACGATGTATTTAACAACAACCGCACTATTATTAGCGCAGGGGTTAACCGCTATTACGACTCAGCCATTATTGGTTATAAAGTAAAAGAGCAGCAGCGTTTTTCATACCGAGAGTACCGCCCAATTGAAAACGGCTACCTTCAAGGGTGGCTACCGTCTAACTACACCGGCGCGTTTAAATACCGCTTTGATGATGTAAATACCCCCTACGATGACGAACTCGCATTAGGCATTGCGCATTCATTTGAAAAAGCAGGCAATATATCGCTCAAATATGTAAAACGTAAAAAGCATCAGCAATTTTCTCAGGTTACCGATGAAGAAGCAGCTAGTGATGGCTATAAATACATTTATATGACTAACGAGGGTGATGGCAGCTCAGAGCGCTACTCTATCTCGTGGAGTGCACAGTTTGGTAAACACTCTTTATGGGCCAATGCCTCCTACGCTGAAAACAAAATTTCAAACGACGAATACAGCGCTAGCGCAGAAAATACCCCCCTTGATGAACTCGTTTATTATCTCAATGCACAAGGCGAAGGCGAGCTTGTAACGCTTGGGCAGCTAGAGCAAATACGCACCAACTTTGGCACCCCAGTGACAGGTGCGCTTGGCTGGAATGTTGATTGGAACAGCTCATTTAGTACAGGCTTAAATGTTACCTACAGTGACAGCTACACCAGCGCGGTAAGTACCGGGGCTAGCGAAAGTATTGGGCTTGAGCAAAGCTGTACAAGTTGTCCTGTAGAATCAAGCTTAGTTGATGTATACGAAGAGCAAGAAATACGCGCCAGAACCATGCTAGGGCTCAGTTTACGCTATAGCCATAACCTCACAAAAACCCAATCTATTGACATAAGAGCGGATATTTCTAATTTATTAAATGCCCGCACTTACACAGTAAACGAAGGAGCATCAGGTATTGAGCCCGGGCGTATGTTTTGGGTAGGAGTTAGCTATAACTATGATTAGGTTATTAAGCATTTTTTTACTGTGCTCATTTAGCTTAAACGCCAAATCAACAAGTAGTAACGATTTACGCTCACTTTATAGCAAAGGCCAAGCTCATTGGCCTGCTATTCAAACTAGTGACGGAAGAAACGTTGAGCCCATGTCGCTTTTGCCTGTAGCATCGCCTAAACCGGAGCATGTTGCACTAGGCGATAAGCTTTTTCATGATGTGCAGCTTTCACGTAATAATACCGTTAGCTGCGCTACCTGCCATGAACGCGACAAAGGCTTTCATGATGGCCGTACAACTGCCATAGGCATTGACGAGCAAGTAGGCACACGTAACACCCCCGCTATTTTTGGTATTGATCAATGGCAACATTTTTTTTGGGATGGACGCGCAAGCACCGCTGAGCAGCAAGCACTTATGCCAATAGAAAACCCGATTGAAATGGACTTAGATCCAAAAATAGCTTTAGCCCGAGTAAATAAAGATAAGAGTTACCGTGCATTTAATCAAAGCGCTTTTAATAGCAACACGTTAACCACCGAGCAAATGGCAAAAGCCTTAGTTGCGTTTGAACGCACATTAGCAGCGCCAAATAGCCGCTATAAAACTTTTTTAACACAGCTTAATAAAAATCCACAACAAGCAGTTAGTAGTCTAAGTGATAGTGAGTTAAATGGCCTGCACCTATTTAGAACTAAAGCTAAATGCATGACTTGCCATAACGGCGCACTACTCAGCGACAACCAATTCCATGGCACAGGGCTGCATTATTACGGCCGCCGTTTTGAAGATAAAGGCCGCTACGATGCCACCCACAACCCTGAGCATATTGGCCAATTTAGAACCCCATCGCTATTAGGGTTAATGCAAACATTTCCGTGGATGCATAACGGCTTATTTGACGATTTAGCCGGCATTGTCGCCTTATATAACCATAGAGGAGTAAGGCCCAGACCACGAAAAAACCAACTAAACGACCCACACTTCCCTAAAACCACCGACCTGCTTATAAAGCTTAATTTAACCAAGCAAGAACAAGCCGACCTAGTGGCATTTTTACGCATATTATAACAAGCACTGCTGAGTAAATTTTTTCAGCAGTGCCATTGCACCAATATATTTCAATGCACTTAAATATCGCACCAAATTAAAACATTCCACATCGCTTTTATAATTTAAAAAAACACAAAAATAAATTTAGCGCTTTAATTTCATTAACTTAAACCAACATTTAAATATTGGCTAGCTTCATGCTTATTAAAAAGTGTAGGGGTTCAAGGATTTTTGAACCAGCACAATTTAATGCTAAACAGGCGACTAGGGTTCCGGTTCATGTGTACTTAACGAAGTAAAATGAACGACTGGTCCGAGAGTTGCCAACCTAGCTATATAACAAGTAATCACCAAAGGTGTTTAGTTTTTATATTTGCGTATGCAAGGGTTACACGGCGGGACAAAAGCCCGGGAGGTTCAATTAGCTTGGAACTCCTGCGCCCAAAAACCGTGTAAAACTTGGAGAATACGAAATGAAAACGATAAAAACACTTACGTTAGTCCTCGCTTTAATCTGCAGTTCAAATGCGCTCGCTAAAGATAAATTTTCTGTTTGTTGGTCAATCTATGTAGGCTGGATGCCATGGGAGTATGGCGACAGCTCAGGCATAGTAAAAAAATGGGCCGATAAATACGATATTGAAATTGATGTAGTACAAATTAACGATTACATCGAATCGATTAACCAATATACCTCAGGCCAGTTTGATGCATGCACCATGACCAACATGGATGCGTTAACAATTCCGGCAGCTAGCTTTGTAGATAGTACCGCGCTTATTGTTGGCGACTTTTCAAATGGTAACGACGGTATCGTTTTGAAAGATAAAACCGATTTAAAACAAATTAAAGGCCAAACAATTAACCTCGTTGAGCTAAGCGTATCTCATTATTTATTAGCACGCGGTTTAGACTCGATTGGCTTAACAGAGCGTGACGTAAATGTAGTTAATACCTCAGATGCCGACTTAGTCGCCGCTTATACAACTGAAGATGTAACTTCTGTTGTTACATGGAACCCACTACTTTCTGAAATAGAAAAACAACCTAGTGCTAGCAAAGTATTCGACTCATCAAACATCCCTGGCGAAATCATCGACCTTTTAGTAGTAAACACTCAAACCTTAAAAGAAAACCCAAAACTAGGTAAAGCCTTAGTAGGCGCATGGTACGAGATCATGGAAAAAATGAGTGCTGATCAAAATGCGCTTTCACACATGGCCGAAGCATCAGGTACTGATTTAGCCGGCTATCAAGCTCAACTTGCCAGCACCAAAATGTTTTATAAAGCCAAAGAAGCGGTGGAATTTACGCAAAGCCCTCACCTTAGCAAAACCATGAAATACGTTGCTGAGTTTTCATTTAAGCATGGCCTATTAGGAGATGGCGCACCTGACGCTGGCTTTATAGGTATTGAAACACCGAGTGGCGTAGTCGGTAACCCGCAAAATATAAAGCTGCGTTTTGACCCTAGCTTTATGGAAATGGCCGTTAACAACAGCTTATAAAGCGAACCCACTATGAAAAAATTAATGAACTTAGCACCCTCGCGGTCACTGAAAGGATTTTTGGCTTTTTTGCCGTTTGTAATTTTGTTGCTACTTTACTTTAGCGCTTCTAACGAACGTCTTGAGGCTAACCCTTACGATAAACTGCTGCCAAGCTTTACGCAAATTGCCGATGCCGTCGAGCGCTTTGCATTTACCCCTGATAAACGCAGTGGCGACTACCTGTTTTGGAAAGACACCGCTGCGAGTGTGTATCGTATTTGTTTAGGTATCACAATTAGCGCGGGGCTAGGTTTATTAATCGGCATGTTATCGGGCCTGCTGCCGCCGTTTAGAGCCGGTTTTTCCCCGCTCATTACTATTGTTTCGCTTATACCGCCAATGGCCATTTTACCCATTTTATTTATTAGTTTTGGCCTAGGAGAGCTTGCAAAAGTAATGCTCATAATTATTGGCACTGCCCCTGTCATTATTCGCGATATTCAGGGCCATGTTCGCCAATTGCCCAGCGAAATTTTAATAAAAGCCCAAACCTTGGGCGCCTCCACATGGCTGGTTGCTATACGTGTTGTTTTACCACAAATAATGCCGCGCTTAATTGCTGCTGTGCGTTTATCGCTTGGCACTGCATGGCTATTTTTAATTGCCGCTGAAGCCATCGCCGCGCAAGAAGGCCTGGGCTATCGCATCTTTTTAGTAAGGCGCTATATGTCGATGGATGTCATTTTACCTTATGTAATTTGGATCACTACGCTTGCCTTTTTGATGGACTTTAGCTTACGTAAATTATCATCACTTTGCTTCCCTTGGTATCACCATCAGGAGGCTGGAAAATGAGCCTATTACAAATAAACAAAGTGTGGAAATCGTTTGCTGATGTACAAATATTAGAGCGTTTACAGCTTAACGTAGAGCAAGGTGAATTTGTTTCTATGGTGGGCGCTTCTGGGTGCGGTAAAACCACCCTGCTTAAAATGATATTGGGCAGTGAGCAAGCAACACGAGGCGAAATACTTTTAGACGGCAAACCTATTTCTAGCGAGCCAAGTGAAGAGCGCGGCATTGTATTTCAAAAGTACTCTGTATTCTCGCATTTAACTGCTTTGCAAAACGTAATGATTGCCGATGAGTTTTCTGCCAGTCGTTTTTTAGGACGCTGCTTTGGCAAACAAAAACGCGAGATAAAACAAAAAGCGCTTAAATTTATGGAAGCAGTAGGTTTATCTCATGCTATTAATAAATACCCACACGAATTATCGGGCGGCATGCAGCAGCGCTTGGCTATTGCCCAAGCATTAATGAAATCCCCAAAAATACTCTTACTCGATGAGCCCTTTGGTGCACTAGACCCCGGTATTCGAAAAGACATGCACCAGCTTATTCGTAAAGTATGGAAAGAAAACAACCTCACCATATTTATGGTTACTCATGACATTCAAGAAGGCTTTGAGCTGGGTTCTCGTTTATGGGTATTTGACAAAGTACGCCATGACCCACAAGCACCTAACGCGTATGGAGCACAAATTACTTACGATTTACCGCTTAATAGCGAAACCAAAGCTCAAAACCACTCACTTGCTCAGCAATTTACAAAAAAGGAAGTCACTGCATGATTTTGTATCAAGATACTTTAACCTCAGGTAAACACTGGTCTATGCGTATGCGTCGCGGTACTAGCTTACGGTTAATTGATAAAACTGGTGGCGCAAATGTAGGGATGTTGTTTTACAACCCCGAAAATTTACTCGAGCGCTACAACGCCCCCGACACTCTAAAGTGCCAACACACCTTTAAATTAACCCAAGGCCATTGTTTATATTCAGATATGGCACGTGTTTTTTGCGCGATTACCGACGACACGCTCGGTTGGCACGATACCTTAAGCGGCAACAGTAACGCTCAATCAGTTGAAAAAAAATGGGGCAAGCGCGACTACCAAAACGAACGTAATAACTTCAAGCAAAATGGCTTAGATGCATTTTTAGTTGAAGCGGCTAAATACGGACTAACTAAACAAGACCTGGCCGCTAACCTGAATCTATTTAGCAAAGTAATTGCCAGTGATAGCGGCGACTTAAACTATCAAAGTGGGCATTCAAAAGCCGGCGATTATATAGAACTACGCTTTGAAATGGACACGTTAGTGCTGTTTCACACCTGCCCTCACCCGCTTGATAGCGCCAGCGAATATCCGCAATTTGAAATTGAGTATCAAATACTGCCATCAGAACCTGTAAGCGATGACGATGAATGTAAAAACAGCTGTAGCGAAAACCAGCGCGGCTACGAAAACAACCGAATTTATCACTTAGGGTTAGAAGGAGTTTAATAATGATCACCACAAGCCAACTACTAGAACAAGACGCTATTAATCGCCAAGTTGTTGATGCCGGCGACTATTACTTACATGTGGTCAAAAAAGGCGAAACCATACGCATTTTAGACTTAGAAGGTAACCAAGCCGCCGATACGCTTTTTTATAATGCGAACAAACCAAGTGAGCGTTACAGCGCTACCGATACAATTCGTGAACAAGGTAATGTGTATTTAACAACAGGTACCGTACTACTATCAGATGAATGTAATCCTATGCTTAAAATTGTTGCCGATACATGTGGTCGACACGATACCGTTGGTGGGGCGTGTTCGTGTGAAAGTAATACAGTGCGATACTCTCTTGATAAAAAAACCATGCATGCATGCCGCGATAGCTGGTTATTAGCAATCAACGAACAACCAGAGCTTGGTTTAAGTAAAAAAGACATAACCCACAATATTAATTTTTTTATGAATGTACCTGTAACCAACGACGGAAAACTAACCTTTGCCGATGGCATAAGTGGCGCAGGAAAATACGTAGAGCTTGAAGCGCTGATGGATTGCATTGTGCTTATTTCCAATTGCCCACAGCTTAATAATCCCTGTAACGCTTATAACCCAACCCCCGTTGAAGTGCTTATTTGGCAATAACTTATATCAACTATTTAATTAATTAGCCGCAAGGCATGTGTTTGGGACGACCCAATCACTTTTACAAATTTGCTGCGGGACGACCCGCGAAAACGAGTAAAAATTATGTTTAATACCGTTCTAATAGCTAACCGAGGCGCTATAGCCTGCAGAATTATTCGTACCCTTAAAAAGCTTGGCATTAAAAGTATTGCCTTATATTCGCAAGCCGACAAAGAGTCATTACACGTACGCGAAGCCGATGAGGCTTACAGCTTAGGTGAAGGCGGCGCAAGCGAGACCTACCTCAACCAGCAAAAAATTATTGATATAGCCAAGCAAACCGGTGCACAAGCAATACACCCAGGTTATGGCTTTTTAAGCGAAAATGCCGATTTTTCAGAAAAACTAAAACAACATGGCATTAGCTTTATTGGCCCTCGCGCTAAGCAAATGATTGAGTTTGGGCTTAAACACCAAGCGCGTGATATAGCCGAGCAAGCAAATGTACCGCTAGTCCCTGGTAGTGGTTTAATTAGCGACTTAGACGAGTTAACTGCTTTTTCAGCAAAAATTGGTTATCCAGTTATGCTTAAAAGCACCGCGGGTGGTGGCGGTATTGGCATGCAGCGCTGCGACTCTCAAAGCGAGTTAGAAAAAGCTTTTGTAAACGTAAAACATTTAGGCGCACAAAACTTTTCAAACGACGGTGTATTTGTTGAAAAATTTGTAGAAAAAGCCCGCCACATCGAAGTGCAAGTATTAGGTAACGGCTTTGGTGAAGTAGTGACACTTGGCGAGCGAGATTGCTCAAGCCAACGTCGTAATCAAAAAGTAGTTGAAGAAACACCGGCACCAAACCTGCCAGCAAGCACACGTCAAGCAATGCTAGACACAGCTAAAAACTTAATGGCGTCAATTGACTATTTGAACGCAGGAACCGTTGAATTTATTTACGATAACGACCACGACCGTTTTTACTTTTTAGAAGTAAACACCCGCTTACAGGTTGAGCATGGCGTTACAGAGGCGTGTTATAACGTAGACTTAGTAAGCTGGATGCTAAAAATAGCCTATAGCGAATCAATAAAAAATACAGCGTTAGATTTATCCGCTTTAGATAGTATTAAACCTACAGGGCATGCTATTCAGGCGCGTATTTACGCCGAAAACCCAGCTAAAAACTTTCAACCTTCAGCGGGGTTACTCACCCAAGTACAGTGGCCCACGGATAATGTACGTGTAGATAGCTGGATAGAAGCCGGATTAACCGTTTCACCTTTTTTTGATCCTATGCTGGCTAAAGTGATTGTTCATGCAGATACCCGCGAGCAAGCCATTGAGCAACTAAACTCTGCTCTTAATAATTCAAAAGTATATGGTGTAACAACCAATATAAGTTACGTGCAACAAATTTTAGCGCATCAGGAGTTTGTACAAGGCTGTATTTTTACCCGTACTTTAAATGATTTTAAAGCTCATTTTGCAGGATTCGAAGTACTAAAAGCAGGCACTATGACCACCATTCAGGACTACCCTGCCCGTACTGGTTATTGGGATATTGGTGTGCCGCCCTCAGGCCCTTTTGATTTTTACTCATTTAAACTTGCTAACCGCTTATTAAATAACCCAGCTGACGCAGCCGGTTTAGAAATTACATTACAAGGGCCAAGCCTTAAGTTTTACCAAGACTGCCAAGTAGCTATTACCGGTGCACCTATTGAGCTGTGGCTTGACGAGAAAGCCCAGCAATGTAACCAAATAATTAATATTAAAGCGGGGCAAGTACTAAAAACTGGCAACGTAACGCAAGCTGGCGCCCGTGCTTATTTAGCATTTAGCGGCGGTATTCAGTGCCCTGATTATTTAGGTAGCAAAAGTACGTTTACGTTAGGGCAATTTGGTGGACACTGCGGCAGAGCCCTGCGCATGGGCGACTTTTTATCGTTACCAACATTTATACAAGCACAACCGTTAGCCAGCTTAAACGAGCACGTTGTTACTCCTGTTACAAACGATTGGACGTTGCGAGTAATGTACGGCCCCCATGGTGCGCCAGACTTTTTTACTAAAGATGACATTAAAACCATACACGCGCATCAGTGGAAAATTCACTACAACTCAAGCCGTACAGGTATTCGTTTAATAGGTCCTAAGCCAGATTGGGCACGCGAAACCGGCGGCGAAGCAGGCCTGCATCCTTCTAATATTCACGATAATGCCTATGCGTTTGGCACAGTCGACTTTACAGGCGACATGCCGGTAATTTTAGGCCCCGATGGCCCGAGCTTAGGCGGGTTTGTTTGCCCTTTTACCGTAATTAGTGCCGATTTATGGAAGCTCGGCCAACTAAAAGCGGGTGATTCACTGCGTTTTGAAGTGGTTGATAACATTAATGCACAACTTATCGAAACAGCACAAAACTCGCAATTAGCCAGCCTAGAGCGTGTTGAGTGTAATTATCAAACCTGTGAGCCAAGCTCCCCAATAATAGATACCTTAGTAACCGATGATGGCGAGCCCGATTTAGTGTTTCGCCAAGCAGGCGATAAGTTTTTACTTGCTGAATACGGCGAGCTTATTTTAGATTTAAACCTACGCGCCCGCGTACAAGCACTTCTTGAGGCATTACAAAAAGAGCGGTTAAATGGGGTGCTAGAGCTCACACCTGGTATCCGCTCTTTGCAAATACATTACGATAATCAATCTATTGCAGTACAGAGTTTGGTAAACACCATTAAACAGCTCGACCTAAACTTGGGTGACACTCGTCAGCTGAGCTTTGAATCGCGTGTTGTACATTTACCACTAAGTTGGAACGACAAAGCCTGCCAAGAAGCAATTGATAAGTACCATCAATCAGTTAGAAAAGATGCGCCTTGGTGCCCTTCTAACCTTGAATTTATAAAGCGTATTAATGGCTTAAATAGCATTGAGGAAGTAAAAAACATTGTTTTTAACGCAAACTACTTAGTGCTGGGCTTAGGCGATGTTTACTTAGGTGCACCTGTAGCTACGCCGCTTGATCATTGCCATCGCTTGGTTACAACAAAATATAACCCTGCTCGCACGTGGACCGCCGAAAACTCCGTGGGGATTGGTGGAGCTTACATGTGTATTTATGGCATGGAAGGCCCAGGTGGCTATCAGTTTGTGGGACGCACAGTACAAATGTGGAACCGCTATCGTAAAACTGATGTGTTTAACAAACCTTGGTTATTACGCTTTTTTGATCAAATAAAATACTACCCTGTAAGCCATGAAGAGCTAATGCAAACTAGAGAAGACTTTGTGTTAGGTAAATGGCAACCAAAAATAGAACAAGCTGTTGTCTCTATGCCTGAACTACAAAAGCAGTGGCAACAAAACCAAAAAAATATAAATACATTTACCCAGCAGCGTGAGCAAGCTTTTGCCGAAGAAATGGAACAGTGGAAACGTACAGGCCAATTAAATTATAAATTTGAAGAAAGCGAAACCGAGCAAGGTGAACAAATTAAACTCGCGCCTGGGCAGTACTTAATGGAGGCCACGGCCGCAGGCAGTGTGTGGAAAATAAATGCCGAGCAAAACCAAGCAGTTGACGCTAACGCGTCTATGGTGATTTTAGAGTCTATGAAAATGGAAATTGATTTAACCACCAGCGAAAGTGCAAAGGTAGTACAGGTTTTAGTAAAAGAAGGCCAGCAAGTTCATGCAGGCCAAGCTTTAATGATTTTACAGGGGTAATGGAATGTCACAAATTAACTTATCAATTAGCCAATTACATAACGCGTACAGTAGTGGTGAGTTATCGCCGGCCACTCTGATTAGCCATTTAACTGAACAAGCAAAACAACAAGAAGCCGTATGGCTACATGTACTTTCGGCGCAAGAGCTCGCGCCCTATTTAAAAGCCTTAGAATCTAAATCGTTAAAAACGCATCCTCTTTATGGGGTTCCTTTTGCTATAAAAGATAATATAGATTTAGCCGGTATTCCCACTACCGCAGCCTGCCCTGAATTTACCTATACACCTAAAAGTTCAGCCTTTGTAGTAGAGCAACTCATTGCAGCAGGCGCCATCCCTATTGGTAAAACTAACCTTGATCAATTTGCCACAGGCTTAGTGGGTACGCGCTCTCCTTTTGGTGAAACACCAAACGCGTTTAATCCTGATTATATTTCGGGTGGATCAAGCAGTGGCTCAGCCGTTGCCACAGCCTCTGGTATTGTAAGCTTTGCATTAGGCACAGACACCGCAGGCTCTGGTCGAGTACCCGCATGTTTTAATAATCTAGTGGGTGTAAAACCGAGTAAAGGGTTGCTATCGAATAGCGGCATGGTACCGGCATGTAAGAGTATTGATTGCATGAGTATATTTGCGTTAAATGCAATCGATGCTAATAAAGTGCTTCAGGTAGCTGCTAAATACGACCCCAATGATTGCTACTCACGTAAAAACCCGCCAGCTAACCAGCAACCAGTATTGGTAAATAGCGCATTTAGCTTTGCTGTACCACTTCCTGAGCAGCTGAAATTTTTTGGTGACGAAGGTTACAAAAGTGAATTTGCAAAAGCAGTTAACGAATTACAAAAAATGGGCGGGGTTAAAAAGGAGCTCGACTTTAGTCCTTTATTTGAAGCTGCAACACTGCTTTACGAAGGTCCTTGGGTAAGTGAGCGCTATTTAGCCACTCAAGATTTAATGGAAAATAACCCACAAGCACTGTTAGATGTTACCCGCACTATTATAAGTGGCGGTATTAAACCTCTGGCTATTGATTGTTTTAGCGCGTTATACAAACTACAAGCTTTTAAGCAGCAAGCTGATTTATTAGTTGAGCAAGCTGACTTTGTTGTTACGCCAACCGCAGGCAGGCACTTTACACGAGATGAAATTCGCGAAAACCCTATTGAGCTTAATTCTCAGCTTGGTTATTACACCAACTTTATGAACTTGTTAGATTATGCTGCAGTAGCCGTACCTACTAGTTTTACAGCCGAGAGTATGCCTTTTGGTATTACGTTATTTAGCTTTGCAATGAAAGATCAAAAACTACTTAGCTATGCCGATAAAATAATGCAGCACAATGCATTGCCATTAGGGGCAACTAAACACCCTTTCATTAGCACCGAGCTGGATACTTCTAAAAATACGGGCTTTATTGATATTGCAGTATGTGGCGCGCATTTATCAGGTATGCCACTAAACAGCCAGCTAATTGAGCGTAATGCTCAGCTAATTACTAAAACACGTAGCGCTAAGAGCTATAAAATGTTTGCTGTTGAGGGCAACATAGAGCGCCCTGCACTGTTTAAAACACAGCGAGATGCTAACGACTTTGAACTAGAAGTATGGCGAATGCCCACTCAACACTTTGCAAGTTTTGTACAAGGTATTAGCGACCCGCTCGGTATAGGCCAAGTAACACTTGCCGATAAAAGCCTAGTTACCGGTTTTATTGCGCAAAGCCATGCACAATCGGGTAAAGATATTAGCGAGTACGGTAGTTGGCGAAAATATATAGCCACTAAATAAAACATAAAAGCCCTAAATTTAGGGCTTTTGCTTTTAGTTAAAGTGCGCGTGAGTAGCTAAGCGATATAAAATCGAGGCCTGGGTTGGGCTTTTTAATACCAGCGTTTGAATAATGAAAATACTTAAGCGACACGCTATGTTGCTCAGCCTCACCAAATTTCATGGCAATGCCTAGGCGGTCTTCAAACTGGTAATGTGTGCTTATGTTTTTACCCGCAAATTTGGTGTCATCTAATAAGCTTAAACCAATACCAAACTCGGCAAAAACGCGGTTCCCAGCAATACTGCCAATAGGATAAAAAATAACAGGCGAAAGCGATAAGCCTAAATTAGCGTCGTAGCGTTTTGGGTCATCGTATTCAAAAAAGTTGGCATTGGCTTCTAGGTAAATCTCTAGCTCTTCAAAGCCTTCTATTTGATAATCTAAGGCATATTGATAAGCCACCTTAATCCCTCGCACGTCTCCTTCGCCTTGAATATAGCTCATCGAAAAGTAATCTTGTGCAGCCGTTGCAGCGCCTGCGTATAGCGTTATAGCTATTAAAAATAATTTATAAAGTTTCATGTTATTCACCTCAAGCAGCTCTATTTTTATTGCAATTGCTTGACCTAAACACAGCAAATTTAGCTGCTCTAGATTAAGCAATGATTCAATGAGGTGCATACTAATTGCATTTAACTATTTTGATAATTGCAATTTAAGTGGAATAACTTTCTTTAATATATTGATAATTAAACAGTGTTTGAGCGCACGCTAACGTGTGTTGTTAACCGCTTATATTGCTGCTTAAAAAGCTGCCAACCCACAATACCCGATAAGGTATTACCGCATGCCATACCGATAAATAACCCTGTTAAACCGTAAAAATACGAGCCTAACCAAAGTAGTGGTAAGAAACACAAAAATAGCCGTAATATAGAGATAAATAAGGCCGTGGTCGCAAACCCCAGCGCGTTACATACCGATACCGTGATCATACATACACCCAAAGCCGCGTAGCTCAGGGGCACAAATGCAAAGTAATCTGTTAGGTTAGCTACTATTTCACTATTATTGCTAAGCGCATTTGCAAGCGGGTTAGCCACACCTAGCATAATAACCGCTAATAAAATTTGTATGCCAATTACAAAACCGCACGCAAGTTTTACTACGCTTAATATTTGCCTAAGCTCGCCCCGCCCTTTTAAATTTCCAACAATGGGGGGCAGCGCCATGGTAAGCGCTAAAATTAAAATAATCGCAATATATTCAATACGGTTTGCAAGCCCCCAAGCTGCTACAGCAAACCCACCATACGCGGCAATCAATGCCGTTACTATCATGGCTGAAATAGGCGGAATAAACTGTGAAAGTAAAGCCGGCGCCATCATTTTGGCAATGGCTTTTATTGCCTGCTCGGTGCGGTTTTTTAAAACGTCAAAGGTTACAAGTTCTCGTTTAATAAGCGTGTAAAACACCACTACTAAGCCTATTGAAAAAGCAACACAGCTTGCCCATGCAGCACCCGCTAACCCCATATCAAAGGTAAACATAAACAATGGATCGAGCGCTATATTTAACACACTGGTTAGCACCATAATTCGCCCAGGCAATAAGGTTTCGTTATGGGCACGGCAAATGCTGTAACCAAAATAAAGAAGCGCTCCAAGCCAGCAGCTTATTAGCCAAGGTAGCCAGTAAAGCTCGGTTAAATTAAATAACGAAGGCGTTGCACCCAGCGCTAAAATTATAGGCTGCTGAAAAAGCCACAACGCCAAGCACAATAGCGTTACAATTACGGTGCCAATAAGTACGATTAAACTACCTAAGTAGCGTGCATAGTTAACTTTATTTTCCCCAAGTGCAGTAGAAATGGTCGCAGTTGCCGCAATACCTAAGCCTACTTGTACTCCCACAATTACCTGAAAAATAGCAATACTAAAGGCAACTACAGCGAGCGGCTCAGCGCCTAGCTTAGCAATAAAAATACTGTCTACCAGCTGGCTTCCCATAATAGAAAACAAGCCAACCAACATAGGCCAAGTTTGCTTAAATAAATACTTTAAAAGTAATGATGTATTACGGCTCATAAGGCAGGCTCACTCTAAACTTAAAAATTTAAACGAGAAAAATACCGAAAAAAAAGGCGCTTATAGTAAGCGCCACAGGAAAAGTCACAATGAATAAGCTGCTAGTATATTTACACAACTAAGTATTGATAATATAGTTGTTTAAATAATCAGTTTATTGAAAAATTTGATAATGAACATTGCCCATTTAAATCTGTTTGTCAGAATCGCAACAACACACAATATTAGCTTAGCTGGCAAGGAGTTAGGTTTGTCGGCTGCGGTTTCTAGTGCCCAAATGAATAAGCTTGAAGAAACGCTCGGCGTTAAACTTATTCATCGTACAACGCGTAAAGTATCGCTAACCGAAGAGGGGCAGGCTTTTTTACCCCACGCCGAGGAAGTGCTTGCCAATGTTGAAATGGCACGCGCCTCGGTAGGTATAGGCAGTGTAACTCCACAAGGAAAATTGCGCATTACCGCCCCTGCTTCGTTCGGGCGTATGCATATTATTCCTGCATTGGCTGGATTTATTGAGCAATACCCCGACCTGACAATTGATTTACGCTTAAGCGATAGCATTATTGATATGGTCGGCGGTGGTTTTGATATAGCAATACGCGACGCAGCCCTAAACGACTCAACCCTTATAGCCCGAAAGGTTGCCCGCGATAAACGCTTAATTTGCGCATCACCTAATTACCTTGCAAAACACGGCGCCCCAACAACACCGCAAGATTTAAAAAATCATACTTGCGTTAATTTACATGGTTTAACTACGTGGTCGTTTATTACACCCGAGGGCACACAAAACATTAAAACCAATAACGTATTACAAGCTGACAACGGTGAAGCGGTGCGCGATGCGTGCGTGCAAGGCCTAGGTATTACGTTAATGTCGAGCTGGTGTGCCTATAAAAAACTACAAAGTGGTGAGCTGGTACAAATTTTACAAGACTACCCACTTGCATCCGACACCGCTATTTGGAGTGTTTACCCAAGTTCGCGTTTATTAGCGCCAAAAGTAAGGGCCTTTATAGACTACTTTAGCGGCTACTTTGGTGACGAACCCTACTGGGAAAAAATATAATTATTTAACCGTAAAATATAAAAGCACAAACCTAGGTTTGTGCTTTTTGCGTTTTAAGCTTTAATTTTAAAGTGTTAAATAAAACCGTTATTTACTGTTTAAACGCTTATAGATTATGTCTTTTAGTACTGCGCGATCATGCTTTAACTGATGCATTGCTTCGTCATCAATTGGCGCATTTTCGAGTTCTAACTCGCGAATTTGTGTATCCAGTGCGTTGTATTTTTCAACTTGCTGTGCAAATTCTGCATCACTTTTAATAAGCGATGTGAGTGTGTCTGTGTACTGTGGGAATTCGTTTGCTACTGAGTGATTTTCGCCTAACATAATTGTTCTCCGTTGTTTTAATAGGTAACCCCTTGGGCATGTAAAAATAGTAGCAACTAACCTTTATTTTTATAATACCCATTTTAGCAGAGTTACTTTATTCAATAATTTGATAATAGCTAATATAAACGTACCGCTACGTTGGGTTTTTAGCTTTCCAGGCGTTATCGGTCGCTCTTAGGTTTTCGCTATCTATACTCATTACTTGCTCAAGATGCTGATGATGCTGCTTATACGCCGATATATAACTTTCTTGCTCGTTGCGATTTTTATAAAGCTCAGGCATTACATGAGCATCTTTTTGTTTAAACAAACGTTGTAACCGGTAAGCCTCATAGGGCTCTACTCCTAACGCTTCTAAAGCGGCTTGCCCCATTTCTAGTGCGCTACCAACTGTTTCTCGGTGAATGCTATTAAGGCCGCTATCCATGAGTTTAAACTCGGCTTCGCGGTTGTATGCACTAATTACTATTTTAAGCCACGGAAAATGCTTTTTAGCCAGCTCAGCCAAATGTTTGGCTTGTTCGGTATTGCTCATGGTAATTACCAGTAGCTCTGCCGATGCTGCTCCTGCTGCATGAAGTAAATCTAAACGCGTGGCATCGCCATAATAAACTTCAAAGCCAAGTTTTCTGAGTAAGTTAACGTTGTTAGCATCGTTATCTAAAATAACGGGTTTAATACCTGAAGATATTAAAAAGCGGCCAAGGTCTGTGCCTAAACGGCCAAAGCCTGCCAAAATAACACGATGATTTTGTTGTGCTATCGTATCGGGTTCTGAGCTTTGTGCTGGTATTGCTTGGTTTTGTGCTAAAAACTTATCATGAAAAATAAATAACAACGGCGCTAAAAACATTGAAATAGCCACCGCCGATATAAGCGGGTCAATGACGTTATTGGCTAATACACCGTTATTTTTTGCAAACTGAAATAACACAAACGCAAACTCCCCACCTTGCGCTAAGGCAATGGCAAATAACGAGCGCGCTCCCGAGCTAATTTTAAATAACTTGCCAACAATTACTAATACCAACCACTTTATGGCAATTAAGCCTGTTGTTAAACCAAGGATTAGTAATAGATTATCGCCAATTAACGTAAAGTTTAAACTCGCCCCAATGGAGATAAAAAATATACCCAGTAGCAAGCCTTTAAAGGGTTCTATGTCGCTTTCAAGCTCGTGTCTAAATTCGCTGTCGGCAAGTACCACACCAGCTAAAAATGCCCCAAGCGCCGGCGATAGCCCTACCGCAAGCATTAACAAAGAGGTACCAATAACCAAAGCAAGCGCAGCAGCAACAAACACTTCGCGAATACCGGTTTTTGCTATGGCTCTAAATATAGGTTGGCTGGCAAATTTACCTATTAAAAATACCGCAAAAATAGCCGCAAGAGTCAGTATCACTCGCAAATAATTAGGCAGTGTTGTTATATCAAATAGCACAGAGCTGTGGTGCGAGCCGCCCGCTATAGCAAATGTTGCCAGTAACGGCAGTGCTGCAAGCATAGGAATAACCGCTAAATCTTGAAACAACAATACAGCAAACACACTGCGCCCTGCTTCTGTATTCATTTGGCCTTTTTCTTGAAGGGTTTGTAGCACAATAGCCGTAGACGATAACGACACGATTAAACCAACCGCCAATGCTTGCTGCCACGGTAAAAATATTAGCGCAATAGCAGTAATAATAATGCTTGTAGCAATTACCTGCGAGCCACCAATACCTAAAATAGGCAGCTTTAACTGCCAAAGTAAGGACGGTTTAAGTTCAAGCCCAACTAAAAATAGCATCATCACTACGCCAAATTCAGTAAAGTGCATAATGGCTTCTACATCACCAATTAACGAAGCGCCAAAAGGCCCAATAATAATACCGGCAATTAAATAACCCAGCACTGAGCCTAAGCCTAATTTTTTTGCTATAGGTACCGCAATGGCCGCAGCGGCTAAAAATATAAATACTTGAAGTAAAAAACCTTCCATAGCTAGTCCCTCCTGATAAGTTTATTTAAATCAGAGTTTAAAAATTCACTGTCCGCCAACTGCGCTGCATCTAGCTTGCTATCTCGCAGTGCTAAAATAGCGCGGCGATATTGCTGAGCATAATTATGTACCTGCTCTGGTGCTAAACCACGGTGTACGCCACTAATTACAAACGGCGGTAAGCATTGCATTTTGCATAAATTAACAGTGGCTTTAAAAGGCGAAGTGAGTTGCTCTATGGTAAATTTATTTATGCCCTTGGGCGTATAGGTATCGGCATCGCCCCCGGTTGTAATGGCCTGTAGCGCCAATTTATTTTTTAATGCATCACCTTTTGAGCCATACGCCCAATTGTGTTCAAGTACTAGGTCAAACCACTGTTTAATAATGGCTGGGCTTGAGTACCAATAAAAAGGATGTTGAAAAACAATAATGTCGTGTGCTTCGCATAAAGCTTGCTCGCGCTGCACGTCAATCATCAGATCGGGGTAATGTGCGTATAAGTCGTTAACAGTAACGCCTTCAAGGTCTTCTACTGCGCTGCGCAACCCTTTATTTATATTTGAGCGAGCAGCCGCTGGGTGAGCAAAAATAATGAGTATTTTTTTCATGGTTTATCGCCTATTGCACTGTAAAATCAAAGCCTACAGCTGAAGTTAAATAAATTAGGGCGCACTGCCATGCACTGCGCCTTAGTTAAAACCGTTATTTAACGTCTTGAATTGAAACCACCATGTCGGGCCAATTACGTTGGTTTTCCATGCTGTACTCGGCACCTTGCTCATCGGCGTATTTAAAACGCCTTAACGCAGGTGTTTGGCTTGTCGCTTGGTATAACCAATAAGCTTCAGCGCGAAGCGCTTCTTGAATAGGTAAGTCGATTGACTCATACACTGCTTGTTTAGTGGCATTAATCGATTCGCTTGGCCAAAGCGCAATGCGCTTTGCAAGTTTATCAACGTATGGGCCTATTTCGTCTGGGTTTAGTGCGCGGTTAACGGTGCCGTAAAATTCGGCTTGGTCTGCGTCAAAGTCATCGGCGCTTAGTACTATTTCAAGCGCTCGGCCTAAACCAGTTTGACGTGCCATACGCGATGCACCACCGCCACAAGGTAAAATCCCCATACCCACTTCCATTTGCATAAACTTAGCTTTACCACGAGCTGCAAAGCGCATGTCGCATGCGAGCGCAAACTCATGGCCGCCTCCTCGGGCAAAGCCTTCTATTTTTGCAATGGTTGCTTGCGGTAATTTACTAATGCGCTCTAACACAACCTGTAGGTCGAGCAGTTTTACTTCGTTACGTGGAACAGCCTTATCAGACATATCCTTTAAAAAGTCGGTATCGGCATGCGAAACAAATATTTCTGGATGGGCCGATTGAAACACCACTACTTTAATTTGTTTATCGGCTTCTAACTTTTGTGCCAACATTGTTAAATCTGCAAGCATTGGTAAACCTTGAACATTTACCGGTGCGTAGTCAAAAGTAACCGTTAAAATTCCATTATTTGCAATGGTATTGAATGTAGTAAACCCTTCGTATTTCATAGCGTTACCCTTTGTTATTTTGTATAAATCAGCAAACGTTAAATGTTGTTAGCAACAATCAACTGAACGATTTACATTCTAGTAACTAAAGATAAATTTGATAATATTGATATTAAACGAATTAGTTTACTGTTATTTTTGATAATAATTGGTATTACTACCATCTCATTAGTAATTAGACCTGTATATTTTTTAATAATAAATAAAAAATTCTAGCCGTTTAATAACTCAATAATTATTGAGTTATTAAACCATTACTTTATTACGGCCTGCATTTTTAGCTGCGTATAATTGTTCATCAGCTCGTCGGGATGCATCTTTTGGGGCTTCACCTGGTTTAACTTGTACTACACCAATACTTACTGTTGATTTTATATGGAGTGAGGTATGAGTAACATTTTCAATATTTTCACGTATACGCTGGGCCACCTCATGTGCAAAACTAAGAGGAGTATTAGGTAAAACAACTAAAAATTCTTCTCCGCCAACCCTACCTGCACAATCTGTTTGACGAATGTTTTTTTCTATAAATTTAACAGTAGAAATAATAACTTCATCACCAATATCATGTCCGTAAGTGTCGTTTACTTGCTTAAAGTGGTCTATATCAATAACAATTAGTGAACACGCACTCCCTAAAAACTCACTCTTTTTAATCGCATTATATTTAAATTCAAATATTGCTCTACGATTAGCGATACCTGTTAATTCGTCTTTTAATGCAAGTGTTTTAAATCGCTGTTTATGCTGAGTTTGTTTATAAGTTATGTAAGCTAAAATCAATATTAGCCCAATAGAAAACAGCAAAGATGCAATTTGCCAAAACGCTTTTTCATCAGCTAAATTTAATAACTGCTCTTTTACCTCTGACGATTCTTTCAGTCTTGTTATTTCTCGTTTTTGCTGTTCCGAGTCAAACGCTAAACGTTGAGATAGTAATGTATTATCTGCAATTTCTTGCACTTTTCTATCTGCGATTTTTAATAACTCTCTTTGAGCTAAGGCTTCTTGCTGATAGTTATTTTTTTGCATTGCTAGTTCACGCTTAAATTCTAAAAAACGTGTTAAAGAGTCAACTGACCATACTTGAGAACTATTTTGCTCAAAGTCTAAATAAAGCAGTTCCGCCTCATCTAGGCGGCCCTTTTTAATTAACCACTCAGCTGTTGTTATTGATTGAATAAATTTAATCCACTCACTATTTAGTGTTAAACCCCTGGCTTTATTTAAGTATTGCTTAGCCGCTTGCAGCTCATTTAATTGAATATTTATTTGTGCGATTTTAAAAAGTAGGTAAGCATTCCCTTCATCGTCTTCATACTTAGTAACCGCTGGGAGTATACTGTTGTACAACAGTATCGCTTTTTGATAATTACCTTGAGCTTCATGAGCTTGGGCTAGGCTATCTGTGGCTATGTACCACTCTTGCTCATTATAATTTGTCAGCTCATTAATCGCTCTTTGCAATTGCTCTTCAGCGAGCGAAAAGTTGTGAAGATCGGCGTGGATAAGCCCTATCTCTTTAAGTATAAGCGCTTTGTCGTAAGAAAAGCCGCCTTGCTCATAGGAATTATAAGCTTGTTGAAATGCCAAAAAAGCTTGCTGGTACGAACCTTGTGAACGAAAAATTATCCCTAATATTAAGTTAGCTGTTGCATGTTGATAATAAAGCTCTGGATTTTTAGAGGTGGCACTAATAACATTTTTAGCCATTGAAGTGGCTGTACTTACTTTGCCTTGTTGGTATAAATGAAATGCGTGGCATGTTTCTAAATCGAGTTTTAATTTAGGCGAGTTAGCTTTTTTGATTGCTTGATTTGCATCTGTCAGTAAATCATTTAATGCTATATGATTTTTGTCATTTTGGGGGTCATAAAACCAACACTTTACAGTTTTAACACGAGCAGTATCGAGCACTGAAGAATAAGGTAAATTGCGCTCTAACTTATCCATAAGCTCACGACTTTGACTACTCGTTAAATGTCCACTTAGTATTTTTCCAACATCTTCTTTTACTGCATTAGCAAAAGTACTAAAACAAAGTAGAGAGTAAAAAACACCAATAAATAACTTAAACATTTAGCTTTATAATTCCTTTACCGTACTTAAAACACAATTGTAGGACACTGTAATTAGCTGACGACAATCTTTAATACCTACTGTTAATTATGGTAACAGTATTTGCTTTAATACTTATATTAATACTTGCATTAAAGTTTGCTGTTATAGGTTTTGTAATTGCTCTATCAACCACTTATGATTTGGGCTGTTATTGGTTCGTGGATGCCATGCGGCTATTATTGGCCTGAGCATGCTTTTCTCAGAGTGCTTTATCTAATAAACATTAATGGTTAAGAGCTCGGCTTATTAATTAGATTAAATGAAACTTTCATTTTATTTGCACAATTTATTGCCATACTAAAACCTACGTATATAAATCGTTTTGGGGTAAGTATGAGAACAATTAAACGAAGTCGTTTAAAAGCGCCTAGTGTTAACACTACAAAGACTAAGCTCGCATTTTGCCTGCTTAGTGCCACGGTACTTTTAACTGCATGTGGCGAGCAGATAAAAAGCGAAAGTACACCTGCCTCCCCAGAAGCTAAAAGCGCTAAAAACACGCTTATTAATACCGATGATTTTAATATTAAAGCCATGGTAAAGCTGCCACAAACTGTAGAGTGTACGCTTGAAAACGGCTTACAAACCCAGTGTGCTCAAGTGGTTTTAAAATATCAGCCCGACAACATTGAAGTCGGCCCTTTTTGCCCAGAAACACTCGACGACGTAGGCGGAATTTGGGATTGGGATGGCACCGATGCGGGGCTATATAGGTTAGATAAAGCATTTTTAACCATGCTTAACGAGCAAGGTTTTACCTTTTACGATGAAGACGGCAAAGTGCATATTGTTGATAACGCGACCATTCGCCCAACCGTTGATCATGCATGTATTAATGTATCGGTAGATAAAAGCGTGGAAATTACCGCCCTTTTACCACTGCACCCTGTTATGTCTGAACAATCAACAGCGTTGGGCACTGTATCTAAAGTGGGTATAGCGCTTGCGGGTGTGCCTATTTTTTCGGATGCGCCAAGTGTGCAACATACAGGGCATTTACCCGCGCTTGATACCTGCGCAGGTCATATTGACCCGGGCGGTTGGTACCACTACCACGGCACCGCCAGTGATATAGACAGCGTATATAAACACGAACATGTAAACGCCAACTGTAATAATTTAGCGCAAAAGCCAAGCGCCCTATTTGGTTATGGCTTTGATGGCTACCCAATTTACGGAAGCCAAGAGATTGATGGTACATCCCCAAGCGAGCTTGATAGCTGTAATGGCCACACAGGCCCCGCAGGCGAAAGCGGCATAGTCACTTACCACTACCATGCAAGTAATACATTCCCTAACTTACCTAAGTGCTTAAAAGGCGTGGTTGCACAAAATAATTTTACGACCACAGCACAAGCGGGTGTAGGGGCTAAGCCACCTGAAGGCACTAAAATAACTCGCCATGAACCACCTGGTGGAGGCGGTCCAAAAGCGGGTGGCCCTAACGGCGGCATGTCGCCACCGGGGTTTGCTGAGGCAGCTAACAAACTAGGCGTTAGCGAAGAAGCGCTTATGCAAGCAATGCAAAAAGCCGGCGGCCCTAATGCCGATTTAACGGTTGTAGCAAAGGCACTTAACGTAACACCGGAGCAACTAAAAACAGCCCTACCTGAAAAACCTAAACGCTAATTAACCTGAACTCTGGTTAGAGATTTACTAACATATTGAACCATAATGATATTTAAGTTTATTGTCTCTAGCCAGAGATTTTAAGTGAAAATAAGGTAAATTTACGCGTCAATAGCTTGCCTATTGCAAGTAATTTAAACGCGGTTAGCACTGAAAATAGCTGCTCGAGATAGATTTATTATCCAATAATTCAGGCTAATTATAAATTACGGCAAGTGTTAAAAGCACTTGCTGTAACAATTAGTTACGCAACTTATAGCCTATAAAAGTTCCTAAAATCGTCAAAAATGTAAGAAAACGTTGGCTTGTGTCAAGAACAGTAAACGTTAGTAAAAAGCTGTAAACACGCCCCTGTTATCGGTTACATGTCAGTTACCATTCAGTTTAAAGCGCTAGTATTGAACCCAGTTATGTAACAACATACACGAGGCACTAGTATGAAACTGACTCAATTACTCCCTGCTCTACTTGCCATAAGTGCAGTATCTGGCGCTGCATATGCAGCACCCAATGAGCGAGAACACGCAAAAAGTTTTAATAATGAGCGCGCAAAACGCATCGAATACAAACGAGATGAGCGCCGCGATGACAAAAAACAGCGTATAGAATATAAAAAAAACGACCGTAAAGAGCGCAAACAAGCCAAACGCGAGCACCGCAAAGAGCAAAAGCGCAAAGTTGCCCATTACAAACAGCAGCAACGCACTCGTAATT
The DNA here is from genome assembly GCF_005887105.1 of Pseudoalteromonas sp. S2893. Lineage (NCBI taxonomy): Bacteria > Pseudomonadati > Pseudomonadota > Gammaproteobacteria > Alteromonadales > Pseudoalteromonadaceae > Pseudoalteromonas > Pseudoalteromonas sp. S2893. The sequence goes on from NZ_PNCY01000010.1 coordinate 40,015, forward strand.
ATTTTAAACATAATCGCCACAACGTAGTGACCTACCGGCCTGGGCATTATTTTAATCATTTACCGCGCAATAGTGCTTCAATCAGATTTAATGGCATTACGTTTACATTTAGTGATGGTATTTACTACAGAAAAGCAAAAAGAGGCTACCACGTAGTTAAGCCACCAAGAGGCTTAAGAATACACTCACTACCAAGGCATTATTCACACTTTAAACGCCATAATACCACTTACTATACCTATCAAAATGTATATTACGTGGCAGATAATAATGGTTATAGAGTAGTTGATGAGCCTAAAATAGTGGTTAATCAGGCTATTAAGGTAGGCAGTGCTAAAAATTATGATTTAGGGCAAACCTACGACACCCTCCCTATTTCGGCAGAGGCTGTCACGATTAACGATCAACAATATTTTAAGTACCAAGATATTTATTTTTTACCGCAAATAAACGGTGACGAAATAAAATATTTAGCGATAAATTTAGGGTAAACAATTTAGCTCAAACGCAGGGCAAGCTGCTTTATGCATCTTGCTCTTTTGACATTAAGTCGGCCATTCGTTGGTTAATTTCTTGCTCACTTAAATCTTCTTTATGGGTGCCTATGGTCCAAATATGCCCGAATGGGTCTTGTAGGGTGCCGGCTCTATCACCGTAAAACTGGTCGTGCACTGGGCGTACTTCTGTAGCGCCAAGTTCAATTGCCTTTTTAAATACGCTGTCTACATCTTCTACGTAAAGCATTAAACTTACCGGTGTGCCACCAAGTGCATTGGGGCTTTTAAATGACTCGTCCGGGCATGAGTCCGAAATCATAATGTGGGAGTCGCCAATTATAATTTCAGCATGGGCTATACCGCCCTCTGGCAGCGGCATTTGCATTACTAGCTGCGCATTAAATGCATCACGATAAAAACAAATAGCTTGCTGAGCACCTTCTATAATTAAGTACGGTGTTATCGAACTAAACCCTTTGGGAATTGCTGAAACAGTCATAACGCTCTCCATTATTTTTTATGGGTGTATGTATTTAGCCTATAGGTTAAAAACACTTCTTTCAACGTGTTAACTCATTTAAGTCACTATAATTAAATTAGCCAATTTGTGGTCAATAACTATACTAGCTGTAATATATATCTTACTTTTATTTGCTTAGGACTTTTATAATGTTAGCTAAAATTAGCTTAGCCGCTAAAAAGTATAAAGTTCTGAAGTATTTAGTTTTAAGCTGGTGTGCTTTATTCGCCCACCAAAGCGTGGCTAAAGTTGTGATTGCCATTGTAGGTAAAACAAAAAACGACACCTTTTATCAGCAAGCCTTTAAAGGCTGTTTGCACTTTAGTAATGAGCACCCTGAAATAGAATGCAAGTACGATGGACCAAAAGACTTTCAAGACATTCGTAGCCAATCTATGGTCATTAATAGGTTAGTTGATCAAAAAATAGATGGGTTAATTGTAGCAACAACCGACTCTCAGCATTTGGTCACTCGTTCATTAATGGCGCTTAAAAGCAAAAACATTCCTGTTATAACGTTTGATTCTGACCTGCTAGAAAAACACCAACAGTACCGCCTAGCCTACGTAGGCAGTAACAACTTCGACTTTGGCGTTGCCTTAGGCGAGCAAGTAAAAAAATTGACCAACAAAGCAAATAATACGCTTTGCATGCAGTCAGGGCACCATACTACCCCTAATTTAAACAAGCGTATTGCTGGGGTTAGGTATGCCTTGTCTGATCAAGCGACAGCGCACCTATCAGGTAAAAACGGCTGGCGCGAACATAGTCGCTGCCCCTTATTTAGTTTAGGTAAGCGCGAAGAGTCACTAAAGCAGTTAATGCATTTATTAAAAATGGACAACCCACCCATTTTTTTAGCTGTGGCGGGGTTTGCACAATTTAACCCTCATTACGTAAATGCCTTAGCGCCTTTTAAGCAACGTATTGCCGATAAAGACATTATTATTGTTTCTGCCGATACAGAAGAAATACAGCTCAATGTGTTAAGCAGGGGTCTATCTTCGGCTAACATAGGGCAAAACCCTTTTGAAATGGGCCGCTTGAGCACCAAGCTAATGCACGACTACATTTTATATAATAAAAAGCCTGCGCAATCTCACTACTACACCGACTTTCATTACTGTACACAAAGTAACGCCTCACAGTGCACTGTTAATCATTAAAATTTTACCCAGTTAACTGGGAGTTATGCCCTTTTAAGTACGATGCAGTGCACTTTAGCCAGCGTATTATTGCTCTAAGTTTAAGCGTTGGTGCCACGCTGCAATGCTTTCATCGGGGTATTCATCAAATTGTTTATCATTCTTTTGGATATGCGGGGTGACCCAATTGGCCTTACTGGCAAGCATTAAGTGGGTGCGCTCTGGCGGTATGGGTAATTCGCTGTCTATTGCGCCAGCAAAGGGATGAACTTGCTCAGGCCATCGCGAATCATATAACCACAAGTTACTGCTGCAGTGCTTACAAAAATGGCGCTCAGCGGGGCTGGTTTTATCACCCACTTTGGCATGATAAATAGTAATATGTTCACGCCCTGTAACCTCAAGCGTGCTGTATTGTGCGTTCAAATTTATAACAAACCCGCCACTGCCGGCCGTTTTACGACAAATAGAGCAGTAACATAAGTTATAAGGATAAGGGTGTTTAGAGCTCACACTAAACGTTACTTTGCCACAGTGACAAGCGCCTTTAAGCTTCATAATAAATCCAATTAGTTACTGTTTAAGAGTTAATACCATAACCAGTTAGCCATAAAAAAACCACACCCTTTACAGGGTGTGGTTTTTATTTGCTAAAGCGTTTTGTTCTAACGCTGCCAAAATCTTAAATTGCGCAATGTTTCAATAAATTTATCTGCAGAGTGCATGTTTAAATCTATCCAACCATCGTCGGCTTTACCATCAAGCCCTGCGGCTTCAAATAATGCCATGGCATCTTTTGTGTAGCCTATGTATTTCATGTGCGCGAACGCATCGCTCACAAAGTCTTTTGCCTCAGGAATACCAGCAAGCTTCTTAGCGCCCTCTTGCGTTGCAAGTACCATCACCGCATCGTAAAGCACCGAAGGGCCGCCATTGATTACTTGATCCGCTGCTACATGCTTACCTTTACTACAACACGCACCACCTACTTGTGCGGCCACAATTTCGTAGTTAGCACCTTCAGCGTCTAAGGCATTTGTAACCGAACTAAAAATATCAGCATCAAAGCCATCGCTCACTAAAATACCTAACTTACGACCTTTAAAGGTATCTGGCGCATTTTTTAAAATACTTAGCGCATCCGATACAGGTAAATCGTTACGCGTTGGCATAGCAGCTTCAGCCGGCTCTGGCATATCTTGCAGGCGCAGGCCTTTTGCAACTTCTTGCGCTAATGTGTTATCTACATTTAATAAGTGCGAAACCACACGCTCACGAATCGGCACATGCTCTACTTTTGAAAGCTCAAATACAAACGCATATTGAATGTGCGCTTGCTCTACTTCTGTTTGGCTTAAGTAAAATTGGCGCGCTTGGCTGTAGTGATCGCTAAATGTTTCTGAGCGATAACGCAGCTTATCTCCACCGCTTACTTCTGGCTCGCTTGAGCTTTTAAAGCCATGCACTGGGCATTCGCGGGGGTTATGCTCATCGCCGCTCCACGAGTTTGGCTCGTAGTTAGCACGCCCTTTAGGGTTATGCATTGCCATGTGGCCATCTTGTTGAAAATGACGCATTGGGCATTTAGGCGCATTAACCGGAATATGCGTAAAGTTAGGACCGCCTAAGCGTTTGGTTTGAGTATCTAAATACGAAAAGTTACGCCCTTGTAGTAATGGGTCGGGTGTAAAATCAAGCCCAGGTACAATGTTTTGTGTACAAAAAGCCACTTGCTCTGTTTCGGCAAAAAAGTTATCAACTACACGGTCAAGCACCATGCGGCCCACAATTTTTACTGGTACTTGCTCTTCAGGTATAAGCTTGGTGGCATCAAAAACATCAAATTCAAATTCATCAGCAAATTGCTGATCAAACACTTGTACACCCAGCTCCCACTCTGGGAAGTCGCCTTTACCAATAGATTCCCACATATCTCTGCGATGAAAATCAGGGTCTGCACCATTAAGTTTAAGTGCTTCGTTCCACACTACTGACTGCATACCTGCTTTTGGTTTCCAATGAAACTTAACAAATTTTTCATCGCCATTTGCATTAATAAATTTAAAGGTATGAACACCAAAGCCTTCCATAAAGCGTAAAGAGCGCGGTATGGCTCTATCTGACATGGCCCACATAATCATATGAATTGACTCAGGCGATAAACTTACAAAGTCCCAAAAGTTATCGTGCGCGGTTTGCGCTTGTGGAAAACCACGGTCTGGTTCAGCCTTAGCTGAGTGAATTAAATCAGGAAACTTCATCGCATCCTGAATAAAAAATACAGGTATGTTGTTACCCACTAAATCCCAGTTTCCTTCTTGGGTGTAAAATTTAACAGCAAACCCGCGAACATCACGTGCTAAATCGGGGGACCCTTTATTCCCTGCCACAGTTGAGAACCGTGCAAATACCGGTGTTTTTTCACCTTTGCGCTGAAAAATATCAGCACAGGTTAAATCTTCAAGCGTATCGTAGGTTTCAAAATAACCATGAGCACCGTAGCCTCTGGCATGTACCACACGCTCTGGAATGCGCTCGTGATCAAAGTGAAACAGCTTTTCGCGCATTACATGATCTTCTAATAAACCTGGGCCGCGCTTGCCTGCACGTAATGAGTTTTGATCGTCGCTAACAGGGCACCCTTGCGCGGTGGTCATCGTTGGGTATTCATCAGAAGCCTTTTGGTGTAATTCGCCACCATGCCCTTTATTGCCTGAGTATTTAAATGATTCAGCCATGTTTAGTCCTTCATACAATTTGATTTAATGGGTCGATAGTTTTTATGAGCTTTAAAACTAAAAGCGACTATGCAAATGCAAAATAAAGACCAGCCATCCAACCTAGTAAAAAAGGGCTGTACAGACAAAAAAGTAGTATTTGAGGTAATTTATAAAAGAAAAAATTACACAGGCGTGTAACTTTTTCAGACAAAAAAAGAGCACTTATAAAGTGCTCTTAGGCTTAAGCCTTAATCTTTATTCTCGTTAACTAAAATAACTTTACGATGTGGGAATGGAATTTCGATATTGTTTTCATCAAGGGCTTTTTTAATCAGCTCTGGCACCGTGTATAAAATTTCGAAGTAGTGCTCGCCTTTACAAAAAGGTCTTACTAAAAAGTCTACCGAGCTATTGTTTAGTGTTTCTACTTCAACAAAAGGAGCTGGGTCTTTTAGTATGTGTGGATGAGCCTCAAGTACGCTATCAATAACTTTGCGAACAGCGTCGGTGTTTTCATCGTATGCCACACCAAAGTGCATATCTACGCCACGAATAGGATGATGCGAATGATTAATAATTTGCGCTCCCCATATTTGGCTATTTGGGATAATAACTTGCTGATTATCGAACGTTTGCAAAATAGTTGTAAACATATCAACCTCGGTAACTTTACCAAAGCGCCCTGCGGCTTCAATAAAGTCGTTTACTTTGTAAGGTCTAAATATAAGTAACATTACACCTGCAGCTAAGTTAGACATAGCACCTTGCAGCGCTAACCCAATAGCTAAACCTGCCGCACCTAATAGCGCAATTATTGAAGCTGTTTGCACACCAAAGCGGTTTAACACGGCAATAAATACAAACGCTAAAATAACATAGCGCGCCATACTGCCTAAAAAGCGAAACAGCGTGTCATCAAAGTGAGTGTATTTATGGCATAAACTAATAATCATATTACGCACTTTACCCGCAAGCCATAAGCCTATTAGTAATATGACAATTGCCATTAGAATATTTGTTGCCCACATTACTGCTGCCGGCAAATACTGATTTACATCAATATTATTTATTATCTCGTCCATTTTATTGTTCCTATTAGACTGGTTGTAAATATAAAAGCATATTAAACACTTAATATTAACTTTTTATTAACTAAATTACGAATTTTTACTTATTCGCTGTATTTGCCTTTCATTTTTATCACCAATAACAGTTATAAAATCAAATCAGTATATAAACTGACCGAAAATATTTTTTATTGCGTATATATTGTTCAATTTGTAAATAAAGCCAATGTGTTCTAAACCTTTAAGAGACACCTTGTTAAGGAGCGTTGTTATGCCAACAACAAACACGATTAATAAACACTCTGAATTTGCCCGCTGCATTGAATGCAATAAGGTAAACACATTTGCGGCTTTTCACTGGCTAGCACTGGCATTTAAAGACATGACCCGTGCGCCCATATTGAGCCTTATTTACGGGGTAATATTTACCCTTATTCCTGTTGCTATTGTTTACTGGGCAATGTTTACAGGTACATATTTAGTAATACTGCCTGCAACCGTGGCGTTTGCATTGATAGGCCCAGCCTTTGCGGCAGGCCTTTACGATGTAGCATGGGAGCTTGAAAAAGGCCATAAACCCACACTTAGCCACTCTATAAAGTCGATGTTTAGAAACCCAGTAGGCGAATGGGGCTTTGCAATAATGCTAATGGTTATCATGATTGCTTGGATGCGTTTAGCCGCACTTGTGCATGCTTTGTATCCTAGCCACGCCAATCCCACCTTTGAAGAGTTATCGGCGTTTTTAACGTTAGGCAGCATAATAGGAGGGGTATTACTGGTGACTGTATTTTCGCTTTCTGCTTTTGCTCCACAAATAATGATGGAGCGCCGAGTAGATATTATGACCGCTGTAATAAGCTCTATGAACGCTGTAAAAACTAACTTTGCCGCTATGGTGGTATGGTCAATTTGTATATTTGTATTGGTAGCTGTTGGTTTTGCTACCGGCGCCACGGGCTTTATTGTAATTATGCCTTTGCTTAGTTACGCCAGTTGGCATGCTTATATTGCAGTTATTAAAACCAAAAAACCTCGCGGTTACGAGTAACAACCAACCACTTAAAGTTCCAACCACACTGACTAAAAATAGCGCCAAAAGGCGCTATTTTTTATCAACCTAGCAAAGCAAGCTGTGCTTAAAATACCCAAATAGCATGTAAAAAGGGCTGGTTTTCTATTTTATTAGTCCCTAACTTGTTGTACCAATAGCGCCACTCCACCCCTACCATTAACTGTTGCGGGTTTAAATTAAAGTTTTGCCCTACATCCCAATGCACAGCGGGTTGAGCAAGCAACCACTCATTAACTTTATTGCCTAGTTCGTCATCACGCCCAGAAATATATTCTACGTGGCCGGTAAAATAAAATGCTTGGCTAGCTAGTGTAAAAGGTGCACCCCATGCAAGGTCTATAAAAATACTGTTGTCTTGCTTGGCTAGCTGATCTTTTTGCACGCCGCCGTTGGCATCAATGTAACCTGCAAAAGTAGTTGTTAAAAAATCAAAGCCTGGGGCATCCCAACTGAGCTTGATGCCTGGGGTGTATTTCATTAACCCCTCTTCACCGGCGTTTATACCAAACACTAAACCTGTGTCTTTTATTGCACCGTAACGCACTGAGGTATCAAAGGCTTTTGATAAGCTAAGCGTTGTGTACCACTCGCCATATATACCCGTATCTTGAAAACCATCACTAAGGCTGTCGTTTAAAAAGTCGATAAAAAAGTAGTTATCACCTAAGTCATGCTCTGAGGCATGCTCTATGGTGTAGGTGCGTGTAAATGACGACTCCCCGGTGAAGGGATTTAAGGCATCGCCAAAATTTGTGTGAAGCTGTGTGACGCTCCAATTTTCTGCTAGTGCTGAGTGAGACAAAAGCAGTATAGATATTGTAAACAGTGTTTTTAAAAAATTCATGATTTATTTACATAACCCCAATTAAAATGCGGCGGGAGTATATCAGTGAGCATTCACCAACTAAAGAGATTAAATAAGTACAAAGGCTGATTTTTAAAATCTAAGCAGTAAAGCCCAATAGCGCGGCTTTAAAAGAGCAGCGTTAGCCCTTTATAAAACACCTGAATTAATCATTACGCAGGTAATAAATAAGCACCTTTATATTTTGTATACCCTTGCATAGCTTATTTACTGGGTTTTATTTAGAGGTTGTAGCGCGTGCAATATTAAGATGGGCTTTTAAAGGCAATTTAATAACGGCATGAATTGTAAGGCTAGGTACTTTAGTTAGCTGTATTACACAGACTATGCCTTATTGAGCATAAACAAATTTCAACTCAATCGATAAACAGCCACAGCTTTTTTACTACTGTGCACAATTTACAAAAATAAGTGCATAAAATTCATATTCTACGTCTCTCCCTTTTTAACCTTACGTACCCAATCAAAAATAAAGCATTAAATATCAACAATTTAAACAAATAAACTTGGTAGGCATAGGCTTTGCTTCATGTATTGCAAGTTAAATGGTAGCAATGGCTACATACAACAAATTACACAACGGGAGACATTATGAGTAACTCACAACACCCAATTGAATTTACAGCCCCAGGTATGGATAACGAATCAGCAAAAAAAACAATTGAAACACTCGATAACCGACTCGTAGCGCTTTTAGACTTACAACTTACTTTAAAGCATATTCACTGGAATGTAGTAGGCCCAAGCTTTATTGGTGTGCATGAAATGTTAGACCCACAAGTCGATGCTATTCGCGAAATGACCGACACCATCGCAGAGCGTATTGCTACATTAGGCGGTACGCCACAAGGTACACCTAAGTCAATTGTAGATCGCCGCACATGGGAAGAATACTCATTAGGTAAAGCCTTTGTAGTAGAGCATTTAGGTGCATTAGACAAAGTATACAGCGGCGTAAACGCCGACCACCGCAAAGCCATTGGCACGCTGTCTGAATTAGACCCAGTATCAGAGGATATGATCACCAGCCAGCTAGGTGACTTAGAGCAGTTTCAATGGTTTGTACGTGCACACATTGAATCGTCTGCAGGTAAACTAAATCATTAATTTATTACCCACTTTGCCATACAAGGAATGTTAATAAGAGTTAAAGGACTAATAAAGATACAAGGACACGTTACAAAAGTAGGTACAGGATGAAGTGCAAACTACAAGGACTCGTTGCTTATTACATAGAGGATGTAGTAAATGCACCAAGGATGATTAAAGCTTGCTAACGGATTTGGTAAACCTACAAGGATTGTTAAAATACAAACGCTTAGTATACCTATACTAAGCGTTTGTATTTTTTACCACTTTAAAGCTTAAAACTATCCCAAGGACCAGTAATAGCCAACGTTTTAGTTGGCATGTATACGTTTACAAACAAGGTTTGCCCGTCAGGTGAAAAACACGCCCCAGCAAGCTCTGTTTGCGCATGCAATTTAGCAAAGTTATACACCTCTCCTTTGGGTGTCACCCCGCGTAAATGGTTATTCACCGTGTCTGTGTATTGATCCTCACATACAATTAAATGCCCGTTAGGTGCTACCGTTAAATTATCACCAAAGTTGTATAACGACTCGTTTGTACTTTCTACAAATAGTTGTATTTTACCAGGCTCATTTTGCTCTAACTCAGTGCCTTCGTTTTTTGAAGGTGTGTACTTCATTACCTGACCTAACTGCTTTTTGCCCCCATTAGTACAGCAAAAATAAAGCTCATTTTTACCCCAATGTATTCCCTCTCCTCGTGCGAATAAGGCTGCACCTTTTTTATAACCTTGCTTACGTAGGTCATCATTTGGGCTTTTAGGATCTGTGAGCGTTATCCATTCAACTAAAAGGTCGCTGTGTAATGGCATGGCCGGTGAATCCCAATTTCGGCTATCAAACTGAGGCTGGTTTTTAATTACCATAGCTTGCAATATGCCGCCTTTATTTAACTTATCGCGATGATGAGGAATAAACCGATAAAACAAACTATCGCCTCTATCTTCAGTTAAATAAACAATACCGGTTTGTGGGTCTATTGCGGCGGCTTCATGATTAAACCGGCCCATATCATATAATGGCTCAGGCTTAATTAAGCCTTTGGCGCTGGCTGGTACCTCAAAAATGTAACCGTGAGATTGAGACAAGCCATCGCTTTTATCCATAACGGTTTCTTCGCAGGTTAGCCAACTACCCCACGGCGTTACACCGCCTGAGCAGTTTCTTATTGTGCCACACAGCGATAAATACTCTTGTTCGCGTTTTTGCTCTTTTAAGTTATAAATAATATGGCTAGTGCCCCCAGGCAAAGCTACACCATTTTTAAATGAATCATAGGCTAAGGGGGTTTTGTGGTTACTAATTAAATCAGATGCTTTATTAATGTGTTTAGGTTGTAGCTCATGGTTACGTATAAGGGCTACGCGTTCGTTATCTAATGCAATACAACCCATGCCATCGGCACGGTCGGGTACGTCTAAACCATCATCCATTTTATCGCCAAGTGCCGATATAACCCGATAACTAAAGCCTTTAGGTAAATCTAATAAGGCCTGAGGGTCGGCTATTAATGGGCCATAAGCTGGCAACTTAGTCGTTACTTCAGGTAAAGCAGCGTTACCCATTGCGCTGCGCGATAAGCCGATAAACGCAAGCGAGCCTGCACTAAATAAAAACTCTCTTCTAGAAACCATTATTTTATTCCCGTGTTTTTTATTAAATCTATAGTAAAGGAAATAACCCGCTAGAAGTGCGGCGCTTTGCTAAATTCATCAAAATGTAATAATGTAACATTCCATCCGTACCAGATATCAGTTAATTCAACTTTAAATAATTGCCCTCACTGTTTAATAGTAGGATAGTAAGTTACTCAAATAACAACGGCTTAATTAGGAGTATCATGATCAAAGTATTACTAGCAACCAGCTTAATTGCCTCTTCATTCGCAGCTTTAAGTAATCCACTCACCGTTGAAGAACAACGCATCAGCAAAGCACAAACAGCTATGCCCACTGTGTTAAACGCCTTTAATAAAGAAGTAACCACCTTTGAGCAACAGTTTAAAGCACTCAATAACTTTAAAGAGGCAAAGCAGCTCATTCAAACCTATAGTTTTGAGCTGTGGGAAAGCGCTAAGCAACGCATCATTAAAACTAACAATTACGACGACCGAGCACTTTACTGGGCGCGCTTGCTTTCAAGCAAAATAATACGTACAACCGCAGCTAACGTTGAGCTATCTGACGCGCAAATAAATACGCTGCTAAGCATGCTTGAAGAGGGCAGCCGAGGCCGCACCGATTTAGCTTTTTCATCAGGTAGTGATAAAAAAATTATACTTACCGGATTTGACCCTTTTTTACTCGACAAAAATATCAACCAAAGTAACCCATCTGGGGTCGCCGCATTGTTACTCGACGGCCAAGTTATTAATTACAATGGCGTTAGCGCCGAAATTAACACGGTTATGGTACCAGTACGCTACGAAGACTTTGACCAAGGTATAATAGAATCACTCCTTGCCCCCTACTACGCACTTAATAACGTCGACATGGTTGTAACGGTTAGCATGGGCAGAACCGAGTTTGATTTAGAGCACTTTCCTGGTAAACGCCGCAGCGTAACCGCGCCAGATAACGCCAATATTGTCTACGGCGGTACGCAAACAAGCCCTGTTATTCCCAAGTTAAATGGCCGCCCACTGCCTGGTAATGAATTTGTAAAATTTAGCCTACCAGTAAGCGCCATGCAAAACGCCAAAGGCCCATATAAAGTAATCGACAACCTCGAAGTAACTACACTTAATAAAACCTTTAAAGCGGGCTCGTACGGCGCGCTTAAAAACAGTGTTGCGGTAAATGGCGGCGGGGGTGGTTATTTGTCTAACGAAATATCGTATCGTAGTATTCGACTGCGTGACGCGCTAAATTCAAGCATTCCTACTGGGCATATCCATACCCCGCGTATTCAACAATTTGAACCCGAAACAGAAGCCAACATAGTTAAACAAATTAAAGCAATGCTCACGCAAAGCTTAGTGGCATTATAATAAAGCTAAGCAATTAATATACATAAAAAAAGGGCAATATTAATTGCCCTTTTTTACTTTTAAGCGTTAGCTCTTCGGGTAGTTAGATGGGAAAAACGCACGTTTGGCTTCTTCATCAAACTCTTTTTTAAAGGCGACATCGGTGCCAATTTTGCGTGCACGCGCAACCGCTGGGCGGCTATCAATGCTTTCAAACCAACGTTTTAAATTAGGGTATGGTGCTAGGCCTTCTTCACCAAGTACTACTGGCGCTTTATCAATCCAACCCCAAGCAGATACATCAGCAATGGTGTATTCACCACCCACAATAAAGTCGCGACCTTCAAGGTGTGCATCAAGCACTTCGTAATGGCGCTGCGCTTCACGCAAGTAGCGGTTAACGGCGTAATCAAGCCCTTCAGGCGCCATGTGTCTAAAGTGTACACTTTGCCCCGAATACGGCCCAAGGCCAGATGCAATAAACATTAACCATGAAAGCATTTCGGCGCGATTCTCTGGCTTACCTGCTAACTTACCGTGTTTTTCACTTAGGTACATTAATATAGCGTTCGAATCAAACACACGAGTTTCACCATCAACAATGGCTGGTGCTTTTGCATTAGGATTGATGGCTTTAAACTCAGGTGTGTGTTGCTCACCTTTTAAAGTATCAAGTGGCACAAGTTCAAACGGCAGCCCTGTTTCTTCTAAAAACAAAGCAACCTTCATTGGGTTAGGTGTATGGTGAAAATAAAATTTGATCATAAAACGCTCCTAAAAGTAGTAGCTACAATTAAACCACAACTTGAGCAGTCGTTCAAAAAATAGTTAGCTAAAGTACTTAACCAAACAGCTCACTTGTATTAACCCTACACCAATATAAGCAAATATAAAGCGTGCTTCTTCTTGTGCCTTTTTAATAAATGCCACGGCAAAAGTAACTACAATAATAATTACACTTAATGCTAAGCCATATAAAAAAGAGCCACAAAAGTGAGGTAAAACAGCAAGTAAACACGCAATAATTACTGCGCCATAAAAAGCTACAAGCATACGAACGTTAAACAATATCCCAAGCAATGCAGCTATAAACGCAGACGCATATAAAATTACAACCTCCCTAGGCCACGCGTAACTTAGTGGATGTTTAAAATTAAAGTTTGTAGAGTTTAAACTAGTAACCGCAGACGAAGTCGCGTGTATAAAAATACTAACTAATAAAGCGCCGATAAAAAATGCAGCAAATGCCGAAACAGCACCGCCGCCGGTATACCCTGCTTTCTCTTTTTCAATCACTATAACCACAACACTCAGTGCCGCACTAAGCTGAAACCATTGCCAGTAATCGTTACTAAAAAGGGGGATTGCTGCAAAGCCAATAACGGGAACTAATATTTTGGCTTCTTCGTTTTTGTGTAATAAATAAAAAGCCATAATAGCTATATAAAACAGTGCCGTTACATCAGGCATAAAATCTACTTCCTTTTAAATCTCAACACTATTTCTACATTTAGGAAATGCACTACAGCCAAAGAACGTATTTCCTATATTAGTACCTTTCTTTGCTTTACGTAGTACCATTTTCTCACCGCAACGTGAGCATACCTGAGTTTCTGAGCGTTCTTTTTTTAGCGCCTGCTTTTGTTCAATAAGCGTTTTTACATGGCTTACATGTTGGCGATTTGTTTTAAAACTTGGTTTTAATTTTCCGCTTTCAATTGTATTTACTATATCGTTTTTAGTATTAGCACTAAGTACTCGCTCGGTTTTACTTTTAATGTACTCAATACCGCCGCGTGCAAACCTAACATTTTCAGGTAGTTTAGTTTTAAATGTGCTGTCGCCAATAAAAATAATAACCGAAAATAATGCGTGACTGTTTATGTTTAAACACGACTCAAGTGTTTTTAAATGCTTGTAGTTTTGATGCAGTGGGTTTTGAAATTTTGATGAGTGTTTAAAAATTTTTTGTGTCCATATTTTTTGATTCGCTGAACCAAAAATCCAACCTTTCATGTTTTTAGTTTCCACCACAAACACACCAAACTCAGACACAATAATATGATCAATTTGCGTAGTGCCATTTTCAATGCCGTTTTCAAAAGTAGGCAGTGTCACATTTTTAATTAACGTGTAATCTGCCTTATTTAAAAACAGTTTAATTAGCACATTAACTTGCCACTCTCCCATCGCTCCTTTAAACCAAGGTGTTTTAAAAACCCCAATACAAATAAACAGCGGTATAAAATACCAAAGCTGGCCTAATAACGTGACCAAAATCGTAGAAAAACCCATATTTAGTTAATCCTTTAAGCTATACAAATGGCAATAATAGAGCCGCGAAATTTAAAAAATAAACTAGCAGTACACGTAATAATGCACGTTCAATATTAAACACATTTAAGCATTGTTTTTAATATGCCCTTTCTAAGGCGTGTTCATTAACATGTTCAATTAACTCAGGGAAAAATGCTAAAAATACCGATTCTAACTCATGGTAGTTTTGCGCTATATCCTCAGCGGAACCGGTAAAGTTATTAGTAAAACGAATGCGTTTGGCTATGTTATCAAGCGCAAGCCCTACCCCTTCTATAGTTTCGTATTCTTTAAACCAATCGTTTGTAGTCATGCTGGTTACAACATGCTGCATGCGCGGTGGCATAACTGCTATGCGCTCATTTAAAAGTGCGTAGCTGCTGCGTTTAAAATCATTTAAAGGGTGTTTATTAAATTGCTGCCAATGCCTAATTAAAAAGTGATCAAACAGCACGTCAATCGCTACGCCTGCAAAGCGCTTTCGCTCGGGCGAAAAGTACTGTTTAGTGGTTTTTACTAAAGCGTGTGAGTCGGTAAATTTATCAACTAAGTAATGGTTTTCTAGCGCGCTTTTAACGCTATTGGGCAGGTATTCTGCGTGCCTGCGTCCACCAAAATCACCTAATAAATTGCCAAAGTGTGAATCGGCTGTAGGCTTTGCTAAGTAAAGGTGAGCTAAATAATTCAACGTAATCCCAATGGGTTTAAACAAACTTAATTTTGCCAAATAGTAACGCACATTTAAGCGAAACTCACACGAGTGTTTAGCGCACTCTCTGTGTATTTACCTAACACTTTAGTTTGAAAATTATACAAACACTCTGTAAAGCCGTTGCACTCAATTCAGCATTAAATATTTAAAATAGAATTATCAATCACTTAAAATTTAAAAATCGCTGGAATATATATTGCTACTTAGCGTATTTAGCACTCAAACATGTATAGTTCTTTTTATTAGTGAGTAGTTTAAAGGAGCATAAAACATAGGTTAAATCAGTTATGGATATAGCTATATTTTTTAAGTCGTTACTACTACTGGCCTTTTTTTTAACGCTAGGTAATTTAATTAAGTACACACTTTTAAGGGGCTTAATTGTGCCCTCATCGTTAATTGCTGGCGTATTGGCTCTTTTATTAGGGCCACAATTACTCGGTGAGCATATTAATTTGTCGCTCCAAGGCACTAATTTATGGATAGATGAAAAGGTCACAAGCATATGGAAGGAGCTACCAGGGTATTTAATTGTAGTGGTGTTTGCAGGTTTATTTTTAGGTAAAAAAATACCTACAATTAAACAATCGCTAAACCAAAGCCTACCCAATTTAAGCTTTGGCTACAGCATTGCCATAGGCCAATATGTGGTGGGTATGATCACGGCATTATTAGTACTTGCCCCTTTATTTGATACCAACGAAGTTGCCGGCGCACTCATTGCGGTGGGATTTCAGGGCGGGCATGGCACCGTAGCTGGCCTGCAATCCACTTTTGAAAGTATCGATTTTGCAAAAGGTATGGACTTGGGGTTAGGTATAGCAACAATAGGCCTTATAAGCGCCATCATATTAGGGACTATTATGTCTAACCGCACCGATGGGGGCGACCAAGAACTTGAAATTAGCCACGACGAAAAAGTAGAAGTAAAAGACCGCCCATTTGGCCTGCACTTTGCTATTTTAGGCACGGTTGTAATTGTTGCTTGGCTTATTCTTAGTGGCTTACAAGTAGCCGAAAAAAACCTTTTTGCCGATTCATCGGTAAAAATACTTGAGTACATGCCTTTATTCCCCATTGCGATGATGGTGGGTTTAGTGGTGCAAATAGTGCTTAATAAATCAGGCATGGGTAACTTAATTAGTCACTATCAAATAAATCTGCTTTCTAACCTCTCCCTCGATTTACTAATAATTGCCGCACTGGGTGCGCTTAACTTATCGGTACTTGCTAAATATTGGCAAAGTATTTTAATTTTAGGCGCGGTGGGGGTTGCCTATAGCGCGGCTATTTACTTTTTCTTTGGTGGGTGGTTTTTCCCAAAAGATTGGAAAGTGAGAGGAATTGGCGAGCTTGGGCAATCTATGGGCACTACGGCGGTTGGGCTGTTAATGCTAAAACAGGCTACCTCAAACCCAAGCGAGCATATTCGCCCCTTTAGTTACAAACAACCACTTTATGAGCCCGTGGTTGGCGGCGGTATTGTTACAGCCCTTGCACTTCCTGCCATTGCTAATTTTGGGCCGTGGGCATTTACTATTATTATGGCGGTTATATTAGCCTGTGTAGTGGGTGGTTTTGCCTTTTATAAACGCCGCAAACACAAAAGCGAGTAGCCTAATTGTGCTATAAAAAAGCCGCTACAACTTTTGTAGCGGCTTTTTTATGCATTGGTATTTTACTTTTACCAGTAACTAATTACTCGACTTAACCCAATTGCCATTATCATTTTTACTGTAGCTATTTTTAACCGCAGACCAAGCCACTTTATGCGCTGTGGTTTCGCGGTCGTCGTCGTTTTTTCTATCGCTTGGGTCCTCGTAGGTATCCCACGCGCTATTAAACGCCTCTTGATATATCTCTTGGGCATGTTTAGGTAAGTTACTTTTTACCGAATCCGGTAACTCGTTTGTGTTTTGATAAGGCATAATAATTTCCGTATTACTTAATTACGCCGCACGCAACACGTTTACCGCCACCACCTAATTTCTTGGGTTCGTCGGCATAATTATCGCCCCCTTTGTGGATCATCACTGCGTGTTGTTTAAGCTGCTCAAGCTTGAGCCTTGGCGCTAAAACAGGCGATTTAGCTTCGCCGCGCTCATTTACAAATAACGCAGGTAAATCGCCTAGGTGGCCATTACTCCACGGTTCATCGTGGTGTTTAGCGCTGTTAGGATCAAAGTGCCCACCAGCAGCACCGGCCGGTACAACTTTACCGTTTTTTTGCTTTGGCTCGCAGCTAGCATATTGATGAACATGAAAGCCATGCTGCCCAGGCGTTAAGCCTTTAAGCGCTGGGGTAAATACCACCCCGTGCTCATTTTCTGTCAGTGTAACGGTGCCAAGTAACTCACCTTGCCCCGACTTACTTACTGCATGCATATCAACATCTACATTCGCCAATGCGCTATTTTGTAGCATTGCAGCGGTAAATAATATGGCGCAAGCTGGTTTAAAAATACGTGTTACGCTTTTTTTAGCGGTTGAATCAAAGTGTAAACAATTCATCGTGCTCTCCTTATGTAGTATCTGTTTTGTAAATAACGCGACTGCTCAGTTATTAGGTACAATCTCTATACCAAGCTCACTGTAGGCAAAAAATTTCACCTGCGCTAAACGTAACGCATTGATTAAAAATAAAATAAACAAGACTAGATAATTAACCACTACACATACTTAAAATTTACTGCGTGTTTTTGCTTAAACGCTGCACAAAAACTAGGGCAAATTTACAAAAGAAATGACAACTTTACAGGCTTAACACGCCCACCCGCCTAATACTAAGTACCGCTCAAAACGGGTAAAAAAGCAGCTTAAACGCTTAATAGCGCATTTACTAATACCGCGCTAAGCCAATAGCACAGCGCGTTTAATCAAAATACGCGCCTATGCACACGCTAAAATAAACCATGCTCACCAAGCCTGCTGCGCTATCGGTATACTAATTGCTGAACATACTAGTGTTATTAAACGGGTTATAGATGACCCTATCGCTATTAAACAATCGAGGGAATTATGAGTAACAAGCAACTAATTAAAACACTAGGTATAGGCCTAGCCGCCGCATCAGCTGGCATGCTAACCAGAAAAAGTTTACAAAAATCGTGGGAAAAGGTAACCAACGAGCCCGCCCCAAAAGACAAGCCAAGCGAGCATACAGATCTTAAAGAAGCCGTTACATGGGCGGTGGTATCAGGCATTGGTGCAGGCGTGGCAAGAATGGCCGTACATTATGTGCTCGACAAACGTAAATCTAAGTAAGCCAATAGCCACTAAAGTACAACGTAAAAAAGCATAAAAAAAGGTGAAACTAAGTTTCACCTTTTTTATTACTTTAAACTAATTAGCTTTACGCGGTAGACACACTACTTGCGCCTGCATTTTTAAGTATTTCTTCAATCGCGCTTTTGTTATCGCTGTTGTACTTAACACCAATTAATATAGAGCCTTTTTCAATGGCGTCTTCGTAAAATTTAACTTCGTGCTCAGGAATAAACGCACCAATAGCAGCGCCTAAACTTCCGCCAACGGCAGCACCAGCACCGCCCGCGGCAAATGCAGCCACTAATGGACCTGCTACTAATAAACCTGTACCACCGGTTGCCACGGTACCTACGGCAGTAAAACCGCCAACAATTGCAGCAATAATACCACCAGACGCTGCACCAACAATGCCACCTTCAGCCGCTTTGGTTCCCTCGTCTAAGGCAAAGTCTTCCTTTGCGTATGAGTCATTGGCAACAATGCTTATATCAGCTTCATTAATACCTAATGCTTCTAATCTATAAATAGCCAGTGTTGCTTGTGATGCGCTTTCAAATAACCCAGTAATAACCGTGCTCATAATAACTCCTTTATTTATTTAAAAAATACAGCTATTACTAAGCAAAACCTAAACCACTTAAATTATTGCTATTAATCAATAAGTTAAACAACAACCCCAAACTACTGCTTTCATTTACACAGTAAATATTGCTAACCGTTGTAAAAAACTCCTACCACATAAATAAATACACTAACGCTTAGCGCTTTTATATAACGCGTTAATCAACTCAATTACTTAGACCAAGTAATTTCGGCTAATTGATTAGTAGCCGTTTGATGAATAATTAAGCCGTTATTGCCCATACGCATGTGCCTAATTAAGCCAGAGTAAACCCCTTCTTTACTGGGAATTTGCCAGCTTTGCATGGTTTGAGTTTTTAAATCAAACCTAACCAGCGTTTCGGGGCGCTTAGCCGACTCATTAAACCAAATAGCATTATCAGCATATTCAATGGCATACGGGTGGCTGTTTTCGCCGCTGGGATTATCCCACTGTGTTATTTTACCGTTTTTGGGGTTATAGCGGCCAAGTTTACCCATGCCTGAGTTTACATAAAACACCATATCATCAGGCGTAATAGCAAGGCGCCTAGTATGTGTTTTAGCACCTGGGAGTTTTATTTCGCTAAGCTCCATGGTGTTTTTATCAACTTTAACCAAACAGTTACTGCCATTACACGACACCCACGGCGTCCCGCTAGAATCAAGCTTTATACCATAAGGCCGCGAGCCTTTAGTGGGTAAAGTAGCCAGCTTAATATCACCGCTTTTAGGGTTTAGCCTGCCAATCATGTTGCTGTGCTGCAGGGTAAACCAAAATATACCCGCATCATCAAATACGCCTGTATGCGGGTCACGGGCGTTTTTATCAGGCATTTTATACACTTTAAATTTTTCGGTTTTTAAATCTAAATACCCAACCGTGCCATTTTTATTACCTAAAAACCAAGGGGTTTGGTTTTTATCAAGCGATACACTGTGCGCATACGTACCACTTGGCAAAGTGTACTCTTTCATTTCACCGGTTTTAGGGTTTAACCTACCTAAAATATTGCCCCACTGGCCAACCCACCAAATAAGCCCGTTTTCACCTTGCACAGGGTCGCGAGCGCGCTGCCCAAGCGTAGGCACTTGCCAGTATTTAAAGCTAAGTTTTAAATCGCCTTTAACCACCGTTGACTCACGCTTATTATTAACAGGGTAATGCTTGGCCAAATACGCGCTAATATCTTTACTAAGCGCAGTGCCCTCGCCTGTATCTACCATATAACTTATGAGTGTTTGCCAATCCGCTTGGCTATAACCCGCACTGCGCTCAAGGTTGTTTAAACTATGGCAACTAGCACAAAGCTGCTCAACTAATACCCCAGGCTCGTTACTCAATACAGGTAACGGCGCAGCTAAAGCCCCTAGCGCAGCCATTGCCACAACGTGTTTATTAAATAAAAATCGATTTTTACGCATAACGCCCTCCCTTTTTTAATATTAAAACATAGGGCGAAAGTGTTTACTATATGAGCACTTTTAGCTTTTAGCTTTTAGCTTTTAGCTTTTAGCAAAATAGTGTCGCTTTTATTTTCGGTGTGAAAATCGTTATTTTTGGAAGGGGTAATAGTAATTTAGGTACGTTTTCTTGCTTAAAAAAATAAAACAAACTCCCTCTACATGTAAAACCAAAAAGTTTGTGCTTTCGGCCAACGCGCTAGCAAGCTAAGCGCCTACAATAAATAGCATTGTACTTATCTTTAGCTGTGGCTATTACATTGGCTATGCGTTGGGTTTCGCTTCGCTCAAACCAACCTACTGTTGTTGCATAGCTACAAGCTTGCGTATAATGCCCGCATTCTGGCTGTATGTATTAGCCGCTAATTTGGATTTGAATAATGAAAAAACTCTCTGCAGTGCAAGTAAAACAACAAGCACTTGTGCTTAACGTTGCCGATAAACTAGAAGCACAAGGGCGCGAAGAAATCCCTGGTATGGTGCAATGCTGGTTTGATGTGGAATATCACTTATTTCCAAGTTCACTACTGCTTTGTTTTCAGTTCGAAAACGAACAAGCTTTAGCAGCCGCAGAGCCTGATTTATTAAAATGGCAAAAACGCTTAAGCGCCGCAATGCTTAAAAAAGGCGTGATTTTAAAAGATATGCGTAAACATTTAGTGTTTACCTTAAAAGGCCCTGACGATTAAATAAGGGCAATAAAATTGCCCTTATTTGCAATTAAAATAACAAAAAATCTTGTCTTCTTTTCTATTTACAGCCTTCTCGGTTTTTATTTAAACCATCAAATGAGCTGTATGACTTGCTAATTCAATTGAAAATTTAGCCAGCTGAGAAAGTTTAATAAGCATTTTTTTTAAAATAGTACGGATGCCACGGTAACTAAAATCTATAAGTTTACTTGCTGGTAAACCACAGAAAACATACATATGACCTACTATACCTTTTACCTCTGCAGCATAAGCTCGCGAGGTTTCAACTTCGTTAGCTAAATAAGACGCAATGGCATCGTAAACAGTTAACAAGCCTGTAACACTAACTTGTAGTGCGCTAAGCGCACCTATCTTATTTAAAAAATCAAGAAGTGCTGCACCTATTTTCCTAGCCCAAAGGGCAGTGAAACTAGCTTGATGACGTTTTTCAAATTCAAGACGTGTGGCTTCTTGGTGGCGTAGTTCAAATCCCTTTTGTATATCTTCAAAAGTTCTATATTTTGATGCCGTATTCAAATACCCCGGTGTTGGATCAGACATACTATGCGCACCTGGTGATATTGAAGGGGATGAATTTAAAATATATTCATAAGTAGTATGTACAAAAGGCCATACAGGCACCATTGGTACAGGATCACCAGCATGTATACAGCGGTAAACCCCTTGTAAAACATTTTGTGTATGAATTGAAAAATTCAATAGTCCGACTCGCGGAGCCCCGAAAGTATAGAGTTTAACAGGTACTTTGAAGCGTTGCTTCAACCAGTTAGCAGCTAAATTAGCTAATGCACCACCTAAACTATGGCCAACAACATGAACGGGAGCAGTAGGATTATTAGAAAAATACTGCTCTAACTGTGATTTAAGCGAGTTAAATGTTTGATTGAATCCTGCGTGTACACTTTGGTTATTGGGACCAGTGGAAATACCACAGTGTAAATCAGTAATACAATCGCGCATTTTTGCTGTGCCTCTAAGCGCTAGTACATACTGCCCCTTATACGCGTTCGTTTTCCCTTTAGCAATACAACCAAACGGAGTACGATGACGAAGTACTCTTTCTAGAATAGAGCCGCTTATGCCTTTTACTGAATCGCTATCAAAATCAAAGTGTCTAGACAAAGCTCCATAATAAGCGGAGCCCTCGTCACCATCAGTTGTGTCAGTTGAATATGATATTGCAGCAAACCTAGCTACTAATGAAGGAGTTAAAACTTGCATCATAATAATTTTCTTTATTTTATTTAACTTTATCACTAGTAAGATTTAGGTGTTCATCAACATCAATAACTTCAAAATCTTTATCCCAACGACAAATTGAAGTCCCCTCTAAACTCATTTCTTCTCGACTACTAGAAAAGCTAAATAAAATAGCCTCATTAGTTATATCAGCGTTAAGAGAACTTAATTTACTGGTAAATTCATTAATAGGATTTTTCCCTATTAATGTCGCTCGCCAAATAATAAATTTTTTTCTATTAATGGTGGTGGTAATGTATTGGTTAGTAAATATTTCTTTGAATGGTACGCTGGGTTCATCAGAACGAATCGTTTTTTCAGGAAACCTAAAACTGCCATCTGGATCTGTATAAACAAAATCTCTACGAGGCTTACCATCTGAGAAGCTAAGACTACGTAAAATCAATTGATTGCCAACAGGCTCACCGTTATTTTTTAAACACCCGAATACTTCAGGAGATAGATGTACTTTGTGCGCACCAAATTGATCAAAAAAGGGCTGAATTTTCGCGCTGAAGCTTTGAATTCTGTCAATGACTGACACAGTAACCTTTTGAAATATGATTGTTTTTGGAGGAAGAATGTGTAATTTATTATGAAGATTACCCACAGTCCTTGTCGATATTAAAATATTTTATCGAGTATTAAATAATATGCAATTAATTTTTCAGCTGCTCATTGGTAAAATAATATAAATTGAAATTTCGAACTGGCTTAATTGAGCTGAACACTTTAATAATAGACAACGTCGCAATATTAGGAGAAAAGGATCAAATCAAGACTTCACACATGAAATTATTAGGCAATCTTTCAAGTTGTAGTTTGATCTTACCATCTTCAGTTATTAACTTATTTAATAACTACCCTGCTATTTGGGCTTCACCAAAACGACAGTAAGCTGTGTATCTAAAGCGCTTAAACACAAAAAAACCGTTGCATTGCTGCAACGGCTTTTATAATTTTGATAAATTTTCAAACTATAATGGAACTTACTACCCATTAAAGTTCAAAAGTTAGTCTCAACTCTTAGTCGCGATATGTCTCTACCGCTGGGCATGAACATACTAAGTTACGGTCGCCGTACACGTCATCTATTCGTGTAACGGTTGGCCAAAACTTGTCTTTAGCTACCGAAGGCACTGGGAATGCAGCGTAAAAACGGTCGTACGCGCGGTCCCATTCGTTACCAAGTACGTCAGCTTGTGTATGCGGTGCAAACACAAGTGGGTTGTTTTCAATTGACCATTCGCCAGAGATTACTTTGTCGATTTCACCTTTGATTGACACCATTGCTTCGATAAAGCGGTCTATCTCGCCTTTTGACTCAGATTCAGTTGGCTCAATCATTAACGTGCCCGCTACTGGGAACGACATGGTTGGTGAATGGAAGCCGTAATCTTGCAAGCGCTTAGCTACGTCCATTTCAGTAATGCCTGATTGCTCTTTAAGTGGGCGTAGGTCAACAATACATTCGTGCGCAACGCGGTTGTTACGGCCACGGTATAAAATTGGGAAGTGCTGGCTTAACTCGTGTGTTAAGTAGTTAGCATTAACGATCGCCATTTCAGTGGCTTGTTTTAAGCCCTCTGAGCCCATCATGGTAATGTAAGCCCATGAAATAGGTAAAATAGCGGCTGAGCCGTAAGGCGCTGCTGATACTGCACCGTTGTTAATGTTTGTGCCCGGTACGTTAATTACGCTGTGGTTTGGCATAAATGGCGCAAGGTGCGATTTAACACCAATTGGGCCTACACCTGGGCCGCCGCCACCGTGCGGAATACAAAACGTTTTGTGCAAGTTTAAGTGCGATACGTCTGAGCCAATAAAGCCTGGGCTTGTTACGCCTACTTGCGCGTTCATGTTTGCGCCGTCCATGTAAACTTGGCCACCGTGCTCGTGCACAATGTCACAAATTTCGCGAATGGTTTCTTCGTAAACGCCGTGTGTAGATGGGTATGTGATCATAATACACGATAAGTTTTCAGACACTTCTTCGGCTTTCGCTTTTAGATCGGCCATGTCTACGTTACCGTTTTTATCGCAATCAACCACTACAATTTTCATGCTGGCCATTTGCGCAGATGCAGGGTTAGTACCGTGCGCTGAGCTTGGAATTAAACATACGTTACGGTGCGCATCGCCGCGTGACTCGTGGTATTTACGAATAGCAATTAAGCCTGCGTATTCACCTTGTGCGCCAGAGTTTGGCTGAAGTGAAACTGCATCGTACCCAGTAATGTTAACTAGCCAGTCGTGCAGCTCGTTAATCATTATTTGGTAACCTTCGGCCTGATCGAGCGGGCAGAATGGGTGCAAGTTTGCAAATTCAGGCCATGTAATTGGGATCATCTCAGCGGTCGCGTTTAGTTTCATGGTACATGAACCTAACGAGATCATTGAGTGATTAAGCGCTAAATCTTTGTTTTCTAGTCGCTTAATGTAGCGAAGCATGTCTGTTTCGCTGTGGTAGCTGTTAAAGTTTGGATGCGTTAATACTTCGTCATCACGTACTAAACTAGCTGGAATAGAGTCGCTACCGTTTGCTTCAATATCGGCTGTAATACTATCTACGCTTAGGCCATGGCCTTCACCTAGTACAATATCAAATAGCTCAGCTACATCGGCGCGTGTGGTGGTTTCTGAAACCGAAATAGAGTATTCGCCGTTGTGGTTTGTGGCAAAGTTAACGCCTTTGGCAAGAGCACGCGCTATTACGTCATCTTTGCTGTCGCTCACTACTGTTAGCGTATCAAACCAGGTGCTGTGTTTAAGTGCAATACCTTTAGCTTTTAGGCCAGTTGCTAAAATATCAGCAAAGCGATGTATACGCTGCGCGATAGTTTTTAAGCCTTGTGGGCCGTGGTACACCGCGTAAAACGCGGCCATGTTGGCAAGTAGTACCTGCGCTGTACAAATGTTTGAGTTGGCTTTGTCGCGGCGAATGTGTTGTTCGCGCGTTTGCATTGCCATACGTAGTGCGTCGTTACCTAAACGGTCTTTAGATACACCAATAATACGCCCTGGTAATGAGCGTTTGTATGCGTCACGCGTTGCAAAAAATGCAGCGTGAGGGCCGCCGTAACCCATAGGTACACCAAAACGCTGAGCCGAACCAAGTACTACGTCGGCACCCAATTTACCCGGTGCTTTTAGTAGTAATAAGCTCATAATGTCGGCAGCAACACAGGCAATGGCCTTTTTGCTTTGTACGCCGGCAATTAGGTCGGTTATATCGACTACTTCACCTGATGTAGTTGGGTATTGGAAAAGTGCGCCAAAAATGTCGTGGTTAACGGCATCTTCTGCTTTACCTACAATTATTTCAAAACCAAACTGCTCAGCACGGGTGCTTACTACGTCAATAGTTTGTGTGTGTACGTCGTCGGCAATAAAAAAGGCATTGGCTTTTTTAGCTTTAGATACGCGTTTTGCAAGGCCCATTGCCTCGGCAGCAGCGGTTGACTCGTCAAGTAACGAGGCACTTGCTAAATCTAGGCCTGTTAAATCTAGGGTCATAGTTTGAAAATTTAATAGCGACTCTAAACGCCCTTGCGCAATTTCTGGCTGGTACGGCGTGTACGCAGTATACCAACCTGGGTTTTCTAGTACGTTACGTAAAATTACGTGCGGTACGTGCGTTGGGTGGTAGCCTTGGCCAATGTACGATTTGAAAACTTTATTTTTGCTTGCTACCGATTTTAAGTAGCTTAGTGTTTCAACTTCAGTACGGCTTTCGCCAACTGTTAATGGCTGCGCTAAGCGAATGCTTGCAGGTACAGTTTGGTCGATCAGCTCTTGCACACTTGATACTTCTAAAGCACTTAGCATATCGCTTACTTGTGCTGGGCTTGGCCCAATGTGGCGGCGAATAAAATCTTGCTTTTGCTCTAACTGTTCAAGAGATTTGGCGTTTGACATGCGTCTAGATTCCTATGATCCTAAATACTAACGGGTAATTAGTATTGATTAAAATATGTGATGATTTAATAACGTACTGTGTATGGGAAGTAGGCCGTTAAATCATAAAAGCCCCAAAAACTGTTAATGGGGCTTTTGTCATCTACTTAGAGTATTACTCTTCGTCGATTGTGTTAGCGTAGTCTTCTGCGCTAAGTAGGTTTTCAAGCTCTGACTCGTCAGCTGCTTTAATGCGGAATAACCAGCCGTCACCGTATGGGTCGTTGTTAACCGTTTCTGGTGCGTCTTCTAGCTCTTCGTTAATCGCTACAATTTCGCCGCCAACTGGTGCGTAAATGTCTGATGCAGCTTTAACCGACTCTGCTACTGCACAGTCTTCGCCTGCATCTACTGCATCGCCTACTTCTGGTAGTTCTACAAATACCATGTCGCCAAGCAGCTCTTGCGCGTGCTCAGAAATACCCACAGTAAATGTACCGTCACCTTCGTTGCGAACCCACTCGTGAGAAGAGGCGTATTTTAAATCGCTAGGGATATTGCTCATTATTTTGTTCCTTTGGTTTATATTGGGAGGATACCAATCACAATAATTATTGTGATTGGTATAACCAAATTTTTAAATGATTGATTTGCCGTTACGTACAAAGCTAGGCTTTACTACTTTAACGTTAACTAATTTTTTGCGCATTTCTACTTGGGCTGTATCCCCTGTTGAACGCGGTACACGTGCAAGGGCTACACTAAAACCAAGTGTTGGTGAGAAAGTACCTGAGGTAATTACCCCTTCACCACCTTCAACAATTACTTTTGAGCCGCTACGCAATACGCCTTTTTCTTCAAGCACTAAACCAACAAGTTTATGGGTGCTTTTTTCGGCGCGTTGCTTAACAAGTACGTCACGACCAATAAAGTCACGATCTTCTGGTTCCCATGCAATGGTCCATGCCATGTTAGCTGCAAGTGGCGATACGCTTTCGTCCATATCTAGGCCGTAAAGGTTCATACCTGCTTCTAAACGTAGCGTGTCGCGTGCACCTAAACCGGCTGGCGCTACACCTGCATCTAGCAGTTGTTGCCATAAATCGGCTGCTTGCTCGTTCGGTACTACAATTTCGTAACCGTCTTCGCCAGTATAACCCGTTGTGGCAATAAATAAATCACCCACTTGTACGCCAAAAAATGGCTTCATGCCTTCAACGGCTGCTTGTTGCTCAGCATTTAAAAGTGTGGCTGTTTTTGCTTTTGCGTTAGGGCCTTGTACTGCAATCATTGCAAACTCTGGGCGCTCAGTTACGGTTACTGTAAAGTCGGCAGATACTTTAGCTAAGTGAGCTAAATCTTTTTCGCGGGTGGCAGAATTTACCACTAAGCGATAAAACGTTTCGCTAAAGTAGTAAATAATTAGATCGTCTATTACGCCGCCTTGCTCGTTAAGCATGCCCGTGTAAAGCGCTTTACCTGGTACGGTTAATTTTGCTACGTCGTTTGCTACTAACTTACGTAAAAATGCTTTTGCTTGTTCGCCTTCAATATCAACAATAGTCATGTGTGATACGTCAAACATACCTGCATCGGTACGCACTGCATTGTGTTCTTCTATTTGTGAGCCGTAGTTGATTGGCATTTCCCAGCCATGAAAATCAACCATTTTTGCGCCTGCTTCAAGGTGCTTAGCATGTAGTACAGTTTTAGAAGTCATAACATTCCTTCACTTTTAAATTAACCCTGTGCGGGCGTGGCTTAAATAGATTTAACTAAACAGGCAAACACGGTTATGTTTACCGGTTATTTTATGTATTAGGCAGCTTCGTTTTGCATTAGGGCAAAACCTTGTGCTTGTAAGTGCTGTTGCCATTTTTGTAGTTCTTGTTGCTTGGCTACTAACACAAAGTGCTGTTCGTCGTTTTTATCTATGGCGGTAATAAATACTTCGCCGCTTTGCGCGCCATAGCATAGTTGTGGGTTAGATAAACGCAGCCCTGGCGTTAATTTAAACGCGCTAATTAAGGTATCAAATGCGTTTGCTCCACACAGCGCAAGAGTTGCAAGGTCGCTACGTAGTACATAATCAATATCAAAACGAAGTTGCTGCTCGTTTATCAGTGCTTGTAATTGCAAGCTTGCGCTGTGCGGTAATACAAATCTAAATGCAGTTTCGCTAAAGTAATAAACGGCAAAGCTGTAATCAGAATTTAAATCACCATCAAGCGTGCCTTTTAGGCCTAAGCCGCTGGCTGTAAGCTTTGTGAGATCTAACCCTAAAATAGTGCTTAAAAATACACTGGTTTCACTGCCACTAAAATCCATTACAACGAGGTTGTTATTTGCTTGCACGGCATTGGTAACTGCACTTGCAGCATTGCTGTGGCGGGCAAACATTATTGGGTTAAAAGTCATAACAAACACCTGTGTATTTTTGATACCAAAAGTATATTGCGCCACTGTGACAACAACAAATTGTAATTATTTATCAATTGATAAATAATACTTATATATGTAGCTATATAAATTGTAATTTTAAATATGAAAAACATATCAACCGACAGTTTGCGTACCTTTGTAATGGTTGTTGAGGTAGGTGGATTTGCAAAAGCCGGCGACCTACTGGGATTATCGCAACCTGCGGTAAGCTTGCAAATTAAACGCCTTGAAGATTTACTCGGTTATAAATTATTTAAAAAGCAGGGCCAGCGCCAGGTGCTTAATCAGTACGGTGAGCTACTTTTGCCTATGGCAAAACAAATGATGCAGTATAACGATGCTATTTTGCAGCAGTTCACCTCAGAAAGCATAACCGGTAAAGTGCGCTTGGGTATTCCTAGCGAATTTGCAGCACGTATTTTGCCCTCTATTATTGGTGATTTTGTCTCGCTTTATCCTGAGGTATCGCTGGAGGTTAAATCGCGCTTAAGTAAACATTTGCTGTCGGCCTCAAGGCAAGATCAATTTGATCTTGTTTTAGCGCTTAACGAGCGCCTTAATTCAGACAAGTTCCCTATTTTTATGCAAGACGAGCTAGTATGGGTGGGCGACCTAGCACAGGCAAAAAATGAGGTAGTAACCTTAGTCACCGCGCCCGAGGGCTGTATTTATAGGCGCCGCGCTACAGATGCACTTAAAAGTGCCAATATCAAATACCGTATTGTTTACAGTAATGCCGATTTAACCGGATTAATAGCCGCCATAAAAGAAGGCTTAGGTATTACTGTACTGGCTAAAAGTACGGTGCCAAGCGATCTTAATTTTCAGGCGCAAAGTAAATATTTACCAGCTCTTGGTAGCATAGGTATTAGCTTAATAAAAAGCGGTGGGGAGTCGGAGCACGCAGTAGACAAACTCGCTGAGTTTATCGCATTACGTTTAGGCTATTAGTGCGCGTTGGCGATTTGCTTAACCTGTAAAATTACCAACTACGCTACATAAAAAACGCCGAGGTTAAAATAACCTCGGCTTTTTGTAAGCTAAACCTGGCGCTAACTAAAACCCTCATTTAAACGATTAAATAACGAATTTTGTCTATCGGCACGCTTGCTGCCTAATAATAAAAATATTAATTAAGCAACTGGATATTAGTTATTTACGTTACGTTGGCGTAGCACTTCAAATAAACAAATACCGGTGGCTACCGATACATTTAAGCTAGAAACACTGCCTGCCATCGGAATTTTAACTAACACGTCGCAATGCTCACGCGTTAAACGGCGCATGCCCTCGCCCTCTGCTCCCATTACTATTGCCATTGGCCCAGTAAGGTTTGCATCAAACACGTGGGTGTCTGTTTCGCCAGCGGTGCCCACAACCCATACGCCTGCGTCTTTAATTTCGCGAAGCGTGCGCGCCAGGTTTGTTACCTGAATAAGCGGTACAGTTTCGGCTGCGCCACAGGCTACTTTACGTGCTGTGCCGTTAAGCTTGGCCGACTTATCTTTAGGTACAATTATAGCGTGTACACCTGCTGCATCTGCGCTACGTAGGCAGGCACCTAAATTATGCGGATCGGTTATGCCATCAAGTACTAATAAAAACGGCGTGTCTTCGCGAGCAATGATCTCATCTAAATCTTTTTCGTTGTAAACACGCGCAGCTTTTACATTGGCAATAATGCCTTGGTGCTGCTCATCGTTTGCTTTGTTATCTAGCGCTTTTCGCTGCATAAATTGTACAGAAATACCAAATTTACGTGCTTCATTAATAATCGGGGATAAGCGCTTATCATCACGACCTTTTAGGGCATAAATTTCTAAAAAACGCTCTGGCTCTTTTGCTAAAATTGCTTCAACAGAGTGAAAGCCAAAAATTAATTCATTACTCACGTATTGTTTGCTCCTGGGCTATTACGTTTACGGGCATTTTTGCCTGGTCTTTTAGGCTTTTTAACTGCCTTTTTTTTCGGTTTTTTCTTAGCGGTGGTTTCAGCGGCTTTTTTACCGGCTGGCTTTGCGCCAGACTTACCCGCTGGTTTGCCTTTGC
Organism: Pseudoalteromonas sp. S2893; assembly: GCF_005887105.1. Taxonomy (NCBI): domain Bacteria; kingdom Pseudomonadati; phylum Pseudomonadota; class Gammaproteobacteria; order Alteromonadales; family Pseudoalteromonadaceae; genus Pseudoalteromonas; species Pseudoalteromonas sp. S2893. Next base: position 70,662 of record NZ_PNCY01000010.1, read on the forward strand.
TTTTACTGGCTGGTTTTTTACCAGCTTTGGGTTTTTCATCGCCTGATGTGTTTTTGCCAGGGATTTTACCCGCTTTAAGCTGCGATCTTACACTTGCTGGTGCATGGCTTGATTTACCGCGCCCTGCTCCTTTAGCTGAGCCACGGCGACGCGCGTATCTATCTTGAGCTACATCACCACTTAGCGTTAAATTTATACGGCGCTCATCTAAACTTACCGAAGCAACTTGTACCGTTACTTTATCGCCAAGGCGGTAAACGGTATGTGTATGCTCGCCAATTAGGGTGTGTTTTGCACCATCATGATGGAAGTATTCATCACCTAAATTAGTAACATGGATCAGGCCATCAATTTGTAAGTCGTCTAGGCGTATAAATAAACCAAAGTTAGTAACGGATGAAATAACCCCATTAAACTCATCACCCACGTGGTCTTGCATAAACTCACATTTAAGCCAGTCGGCAACTTCACGCGTTGCGTCGTCTGCGCGGCGCTCGGTGGTTGAACACTGCTCGCCTAGTTGGTCTACTTCATCATCGGTGTACGCGTATGCGCCCGATGTTTGCTGACCTTGTGCTTTTATTACCGCTTTAATTGCACGGTGTACCACTAAATCAGGGTAACGGCGAATCGGTGAGGTAAAGTGTGCGTACGCAGGCAGCGCTAAGCCAAAGTGGCCTATGTTGTCTGGCTGATAAACCGCTTGCTTCATTGAACGAAGTAGCATGGTTTGAATAAGCTCGGCCTCAGGGCGGTCGCCTAAACGGGCTAACACTTGGGTAATTTCTTTCGGTGTTGGCTCATCGCTTAATGTGCTTTGAATGCCAAGTTCACTTAAAAACTGAGTAAAGTTACCTAGTTTTTCTTGATCTGGCTCATCGTGCACACGGTAAAGCGCACTGGCTTCGTGTTTTTCTAATAGTTTAGCCGCCGATACATTGGCTAAAATCATACATTCTTCAATCAGTTTGTGCGCGTCGTTACGAACAACCGGCACAATTGATTCTATTTTACGGTGTGCGTTAAATACAAAACGCGTCTCGAGCGTTTCAAACTCAATAGCACCACGGGTTTGGCGCGCCGATTTAAGTGCCATATACATTTGCTGTAAGTCAGTTAAATGTGGCACAACGGGTGCGTATTCTTCGCGCAGTTTTTCATCGCCTTGTAAAATGGCATTTACTTTGGTGTAGGTTAAACGCGCATGTGAGTTCATCACCGCTTCGTAAAACTTATAACCCGAAAGCTTACCTGCGTCTGATACCGTCATTTCGGCCACCATACAAAGGCGGTCTACTTTAGGGTTAAGCGAACATAAACCGTTCGACAACACTTTTGGCAGCATTGGAATTACTTGCTCAGGAAAATACACTGAGTTACCACGAGCAATCGCTTCTTTATTTAGCGGCGTGTTCATACCTACATAATGCGATACATCGGCAATGGCTACCCATAAGCGCCAGCCGCCAGATTTTTTACGCTCACAATATACGGCATCATCAAAGTCGCGGGCGTCTTCACCATCTATGGTGACCAGTGGCAGGTCGCGTAAATCTACACGGCCTTGTTTGTCGGCTTCATCAACAAATTCACCTAAATGAGCAACTTGTTCTTCCACTTCTTCTGGCCAAACATGAGGAATATCGTGATTGCGCAGTGCCACTTCAATTTCCATACCTGGCGCTAAATGCTCGCCCAGTACGTCAATAATTTTACCTACCGCGTTCATGTTACGGCTAGGGTTTTGAGTGATTTGCACTTGCACCATTTGGTTATGGCGCGCGCCGTTTTCACTGCCTGGCAGAATAATAATATCTTGGGTAATACGTGGGTCTTCGGCTACAACAACTGCAATACCATGCTCAACAAAGTAACGCCCTACAATAGGTGCGCGCTCGTTGGTAAGTACTTTAATTATGCGGGCATCACATTTTGAGCCTGAGCCACGTTTTGTGCCTTTAGCAAGTACGATGTCGCCGTGCAGCACCATGTTCATTTGATGCTTGGCTATAAACCAATCTTTGCTCTCGCCTTCAACTTCTAAAAAGCCAAAACCGTCTCTGTGGCCAATTACTTTGCCTTTGGTTAAACCGGCTTCGTCAATTAGGGCGTAACATTTAAACTTATTAAAATACAATTGGCCATCGCGCTCCATGGCACGAAGGCGGCGCTTAAATGCAATTTGGCGTTCGGTATCGTTTACAGCTAATTCATCACAAAGTTGCGTGAAGTTAGCAGGTTTTGAACGCTCTTGAAGGTGAGTAAGTATAAACTCACGACTAGGGACTGGGTTTTCGTACTTTTCTTGTTCTCGGCTGAGATTTGGATCTTGGTTTGACATTCACTATCTTGTTAGTTGGTTATGTAGGTATTTTAACCCATATACGTAAAATGAGACAGGTAAAAGCGTATGAAACTTTTAATAAACCGCTTTAATAAGTAAAACATACGCTTAATGGCCTTAATCAGCACTTAATATAAGTGCGATTATAACCAGCCTTTTTGCTTTGCAATACGCGCTGCATCTACGCGGTTAGTGGCATTGAGTTTTGCGATAGCATCGGATAAATAATTACGTGTTGTGCCTTCGCTTATAAACAGCTGTTTGGCTATGTCGCTTGTTTTTAAGCCATCGCTTGCAAGCTTAAGTGCTTTGCGCTCTTTATCGGTGAGCGGGTCGGCATCATCAAGCGCGTTAATGGCAAGCTCTGGGTCTATAACCTTTTGCCCTTGCATTACTTTTTTAAGTGCATTGATAAGCTCATCACTTGGCGCTTCTTTTAAAATGAAACCTTTAACGCCTAGGGTGAGCGAGCGCCTAATATAACCAGCTCGCGAAAACGTGGTCATAATAACCATTTTAATGGTTGGGAACGTGGCCGCTATTTGCTCACTTAGCTCTATACCGCTCATGTGTGGCATTTCAATATCGGTTAAAATTATGTCTGGCAATGCCTCATCGGCCAGTGCTTTTATTGCATTAAGGGCATCTTGGCCGTTACTGGCTTGGCCTATCACTTCAATATTAAAATCAAGGCTTAACAATGCCCCTACTGCGTCGCGCACGAGTGCTTGATCTTCCACTAAATATACTTTGATCATTGTTAATCCTTAGCTGAAATTGGCAGCATTACGTTTAAAGTAAACTTCTCGCCACAGGTAAACGCGGCATGGCCATTAAGTTGCTCTGCACGCTCTTTAATACCATTTAAACCGTTACCTGCGTTTAACGTGATGCAAGGTGCGTTATCAACCACACTTATATGCAGCTGATGCTGTGTTTGCTCTATACTTATTTCGGCGTTTTTATTACTGCTATGGCGTAATAAATTAGTTACCGCTTCTTTAATTATAAGCCCTGCGATCCCTTCTACTTTAGGGGGTAAGGTATTTAATACAACATTAAAGTTAACGTTAAAGTCTTGCTCTATTAGCCTTTGTTTAAGCTGGGCTATTTGGCTTATTAAATTAAGTTGTTTTAAATCGCTTACGGCGTTTCTTACATCGCTAAGTAACTGCCTTGCTAGATCTGCTACTTGTGCTATTTCGTTATTGGCTTGTTCGTAGCGCTCTCCTTGATTTAGCTTATTAGCAAGCTCAGCTTTTAAAGCAATAGATGATAGTGAGTGGCCTAAAATATCGTGTAGGTCGCGCGCTATTCGTTCACGCTCAGCAATGGCAGCTAATTGCTCTAATTGGTTAGCGCTTTCTTGTTCGCGCTTTTTATGCAGGCGCTCTTTTTGGGTTGCAATGCCAAAGGCCAACAGCGCTCCTGATATTAATAAAGTGCCGGCTAAAAAGTATTTTATGTTTGCTATATCTGCTAAATAGGCGCTTAACGCCACCGTAAATATAAGGCTAAAAACGGCATATAATCTGCTTTTTTTAGCGTATGACTCACCAGCTATAAACGCGATAAAACCAAATAATGTAGAGGTACCTGTGGTATAAAATGTGGCGCTAAAACACACCACTAACATAATAACAAACAGCGTTGTTATACGCTTTGTTTCACAGTGCATGGCTTTTATGTAAAGCAAAATAAATACAATATAAAACGCCACACTCATTACAATGGTATTGACTGGCAAGTTAGATAGATTAAAAAGAGTCGGAAGCAAATAAAATCCAGTAAAAATTAAAGGTGCGTATTCCCAAAACTTTTTATTACTGGGCTTTGAAAGCGTATTTGTTGTACTCATGCCAGTACCCCTAGTTCATTGTTATTGCTTATAACATTATTTTTATTAATAAATATAAATAACACAAAAATACTAATGAGTATAAAGTAATCATTTATTGAAACACTAAAGCTAAGTGATTCTAAAAACTCGCTAATAGCGAGACTTATTAAAATTAACGTATTCATAGCCACCTCCCATTAAGATAAGTTAACTATGCCAAAGCCAAAAAATAATAAGAGTGTGAAATGTCATTAACTTTGCTGACATTTGTCATGTTTTAAAAATTTCATCCTGTGAGTTCGCACCCAGTGATAAGATAATAAAAAAGGAGTTCTCATTTAAATGCAGCCACAACAGCAAAGCCTGATTTACTTACATATTGCCGTGTTACTTTTTGGGGGCACCGCCCTTTTTGCAAAGTTAATAGGGTTAAATGCAATTGATATTACGGTGTATCGTACCGCTATTGCTGGCATGGCAATTTTGGCTATGCTGTATTTTCAAAAAAAACAAATTAAGTTAAACAAACCAAAAGATTACCTCATTGCGTTATTTTTAGGTGTGGCAGTAGGCATGCATTGGGTTACTTACTTTGCAGGCATGCAAATGGCGGGCGTAACTGTGGGTATGCTGGCTTTTTTTAGCTACCCAGTAATGACGGTATTTTTAGAGCCCTTGTTTAATAAAAGCAGGCCCCAAGCAAAAGATATTATAAGCGCAGCTGTGGTTGTATTTGGTATATATTTACTCGTACCCAGCGCAAATTTAGGCGACGATGTAACCTTAGGGGTTATTATGGGTGTGGTTTCGGCTTTGTTTTTTTCGATTAGAAATATTACCCATAAGCGCTTTTTTAGCCAGTATGGCGGCCCACAAACCATGTTTTATCAAACCTTAGTGGCAAGTGTTATGCTTTGCGCATTTATTAAGGTCCCTGTGTATGAGGTGAGTAACCACGACCTTATTTTAATTGCTGTGGCGGGTATTATTTTTACCGCTACACCGCACTCGCTGTTTGCAGCGAGTTTAAAGCACTTATCGGCAGCTACTGCGGGGCTAATTTCATGCTTGCAGCCGCTTTACGGCACTTTGTTGGCTATTGTTATTATTCATGAGCGGCCAACGCTACTAACACTTATTGGCGGTGCACTTATAGTCAGTGCAGCCTGTTTTGAAACATGGTCTATTACTCAAAAGGCTAGAAAATGAAAATATTTGCGCACCGAGGGGCAAGCGGCAATTACCCTGAAAACACTAAAATCGCTATTTTAGAAGCGTTAAATGTAGGGGTGGATGGCATTGAAGTTGATATTCAAAGTGCGCTTGATGACTATATGCTCATACACGACTCGTGGCTAGATAGAACCACCAGCGGGCACGGTAAAGTAAGCGACTTTACCGCGCAGCAACTTAGTCTGTTGGATGCCGGTAACGGCGAGCAAATCCCCACTCTACAGCAATTACTTGATTGGAATAACAATAAAACATTACTCAATATAGAGCTTAAACATACCTTTGAGCTTGAAAAGTTTGCCACTATTTTAAACAATAATATTGCTAAAGGCGTTATTACTAAAGGTAATATTTTAGTGTCGTCGTTTGATCACCATCAAATTCATTGGCTTAAAAATAGGTTACCGTGGTTACACATTGGCGCGTTAACCTCATCAATTCCATTAAATTATGCACAGTTTGCTCAACAGTTAAATGCGTATAGTGTTCATGTAGACAAAAGCTTTGTAAATAAAGCTTTTGTAGATGATGCCATAGCACGAGGCCTGCAAGTTTACGCCTACACCGTAGATAGGCCAGAAGACATGGATTTTATGCTTAAAATTGGGGTGCATGGTATTTTTACTAATTACCCCGCTCGTTCTAAAAAATATTTAGCAAACATTATTACTTGAGTTAACGGTAACTTAGTCGATAATCTAGCTAGGGCGTGTTGCTTTGCGGATTGAAATTTGTTCAATCTAGGGGCGATTAAATCGCGGCGCGAGGCCTGTAACCTAGTGGGCTAAGTAAAAACCGAGTAACAAAGAGTTTATCGCCCTTAGGCAGAACCCAAAGGGCAGCGCATGTTTGGCATTTATGCAGCGTTATCGCCTATTTATGGGGAATAACCACACTTCATAGGCTCTGCCTTGCCTAAAAGCCAAACATACTGCTGCAAATTCAACCATCAAAGGTCAACACGCCCTAGATGGGTAAGCAATAAATGAGTGGTGTAATGCAATTTTATAATTATATTGAGCGAACATTTTTTTATACGCTTACGCGTAAAATAGTGGGTAATTTAAGCTTTGTTTTTTTGTTTCAGGCCATTACCTTATTTTGGTTATATCAAAGCTTAAGCGAGCAGCACAGTACTAGCGCATTTTGGTTGTTAACCTTGGTTATTGTAGCGGGCTTTGCCTTTACTATTTTTTATATGCGCTATTTAATAGTGCGCCCTGTAAAAGCTATGTGCGACACTTTAGTAAACATAAACCAGCAAGAGGCTAATTTAGCCGCCAACTTACCGCAATTTTCTTTTGACGAATTTAAAGAACTAAGTACGCAATATAACTTATTTACTAACCACTTAAGTGATTTGCTAAGTACAACTCACGCCAGCGCTAAAGCCAGCGAGCAAAGTAATGTTGATGTAAATACCGCTATGCAAAATACGCAGCAGTTAAGTGAGCAGCAAACTCAGCTAAGCCACAATATTATTAATGCGAGTAACCAAATAGTGCAAAGCTTAGAGGGCATAGTGAGCAATACCGACAGCGTGCATAGCGTAAACAGCGAGCACTTAGACTTTGTTAAGCTTTCGTCGCAAGAGCTTGCAAGCTTAGTCGATAAAGTGTCGCTTATTGGTACCTTGCTGCAAAGATTTTCTAAAACGGTGTCTGGCCTTAAAGAAAACAGCGAAAACATTCGCAGCATTTTAAAAATGGTTGAGGAGTTTTCGGATCAAACTAATTTACTGGCACTAAACGCTGCCATTGAAGCGGCACGCGCTGGCGAAGCTGGCAGAGGATTTGCTGTTGTTGCTGATGAAGTACGTACATTATCGGTAAAAGTAAGTGGCGCAACCCGACAAATAAGCGACTTTATTAACCAAATGAATGAACTGGTTAACGAAACCAACCAAGAAAGTGAGCAGTTAATTAGCCACTCAAGTACCGCACAAAGCGCCATTAGTAATACCTCTGAAGGGTTTAAAACAATGCTAAGCGAGTTTGAACAAAACCAACAGCAGCTACAGCAAATAGCGGATGCGGTGCATACGCTAGAGCAAGCGCAGCAGCACACTCACCAATCGGTAGAGCAAATTGTTACCTTAGGCGAGCAAGCTAAAAGCGCTATTGATCATGCGCTAAGTAATAGCCAGCAATCACATGCACTTAGCCAACAAACGCAACAGCAATTAAAGCGTTTTGTGCAATAAGCAATTACAAAACAAAAGCCGAGCGGTATATTGCCTTAATATTTTAACTGGCAACATTCAACAGCGCTTTATAAATATGGTAAATTACGCAGCTAATTATTTAAGTGTGTAATGTGTGTGAGTAACTCAACCCCCAACTACCAACAGCTAGCCAAAAATATTAAAGCCTGGGGCCAAGAACTCGGCTTTAGTGAGGTGGGTATTACCGATATTGACCTATCTAAACACGAAGCACAATTACAGCGCTGGTTAGATGCGGGCTACCATGGCTCCATGGATTATATGGCAGCCCACGGCATGAAACGCGCACGCCCTGCTGAACTAGTCCCTGGTACCCAGCGGGTTATTTCGGTAAAAATGAACTACCTGCCTCCTGATGCTAGTTTTGCCAAAACACTAAAAAACACTGAAAAAGCCTACATTAGCCGCTACGCATTAGGGCGTGACTATCACAAATTAATGCGCAACCGACTAAAAAAGCTGGGCCAAAAAATAGAACAAGAAATTGGCGATTACGGTTTTAGGCCATTTGTAGACTCTGCGCCTGTGCTTGAGCGCCAGCTTGCTGAAAAAGCGGGATTGGGCTGGCGAGGTAAACACTCTTTATTAATAAACCAAGAAGCTGGGTCGTGGTTTTTTTTAGGTGAGCTTTTTGTTGATTTACCGCTGCCAATAGATAATGAAAACACGTTTGAAGGCTGCGGAAAATGTGTAGCTTGCATTACCCTTTGCCCAACAGGCGCAATTGTAGAGCCGTATGTGGTAGATGCACGCAAATGTATTTCGTACTTAACCATTGAGCACCAAGGGCCTATACCTGAGCAATACCGTGCATTATTGGGGAACCGAGTTTATGGCTGCGACGATTGCCAATTGGTTTGCCCATGGAACCGTTATGGTCAAATTACCGATGAGCAAGACTTCCATCCCCGTACGCAATTAAAAAACAAAGACTTACTCGAGCTATTTGCCTGGGACGAACCTACTTTTTTAAAAAATACCGAAGGCAGCCCTATTCGCCGTATTGGACACGAACGTTGGTTGCGTAATTTAGCGGTGGGTTTAGGCAATGCCGATTTTAGTCCTAGCATTATTAACGCTTTAGAAAGCAAACATGAGTCTAGCTCGCAGCTAGTAAAAGAGCATATAGAGTGGGCGCTTGAGCAACAAAATAATAAACAACGAGAACAACTTCGTAAAACACAGCGCCTAATTAGAATTGTCGAAAAAGGCTTACCTCGTGATGCGTAAATCACTCTGGTAAGCCTTATTATGAGAGGTTTATTTTTTAAGTAACAAAGATAAATCTTGTTCAATTTCAGCAAAGGCGGCTTTAACTTGTTTAACCGACTCTTCTCTGGCAATTGAATTTTGAATAGTTTCGTCCACTTTTTTATAAATAAACACCTCTTGGTCTTCATCTAATCCCATTGTGGGTATGCGCACTTCAAGGTCTTCTTGTAATTGCTTGAATACTTTTTCGTTACTTTCGCGGTTTTCGTTTAGTAACCCAATCAAGCCATGAAACTTACTATGCACTGTGCTGGCTACATCATTTAGCTTTTGCTGCTGCGACTCAAGCATTTGCTTGGTCATAATTGCACGTAACTGCTGCTCAGTCACACTGACAATAAAACAAACGTGGTCACGAATACGCCCGTGTTTATCTGGGTCGTGATCTGGCATGTTCAGAATTAATAAGCTAATCATCTCGTAGTTAACTAATATTCGGTGAGAAAACTCATGTAAGCGACCTTTGTTTTTAAGCATATCAAACAGCTCAATTACAATCGGCGAACACACTCCATTAAGGGCAAAGTGCTCTATTGTATCGCCATGTCTAAATTCAACATTACTTTGTAGGTCAAACGTTTGTAAGCAGTCTATTAAGGCTTTACCTAAATCTTGCGGATTATTAATAAAACCAATGTTTTCAATGTAGTTAACTATTTGCCCCATTTCGCTACTGTTTGCCATAGCGTTAAATGCCGTAGATGTTGCATCTTCTACTTGTTTTTCAAGGCTTTGTTTTTCTATTAATACTTGGTTTAAGTTTTTAAGTTTTGATTTAAGCTCATCATGCCCAAACGGTTTTACAATGTAATCCTCAGCACCGACTGAGTAACCTTCCATACGCTCTTCCACCGTTCCTCTAGCGGAAACAAACATAACAATTATATGCGCGGTATTCGGATTCGCCTTTAATGCTTTACACACTTCGTAGCCATTCATTTGCGGCATACTTACATCAAGTAAAATAACTTGGGGCATGTAGCCTTCAACCATGGCTAAACACTCAGGGCCGCTTGTGGCAACTTGTAATTCGAAATCAAGATCTTCTAAAATTTCTTCAATAATTTCAAGGTTGAAAGGTTCATCATCTACAGCAAGAATTTTAGTTAAGGCCATATTTTCATCATCCAATTAAATATTATTTAAACATTACTTACACATATAATTAGCTATCTTGCACTGCTAGCTTATCATCGGCTAAATGCTCATCTAAATCTATTTCTAGGGGTACCTGAATCCTAATTGTTGCACCACCATCGCTATTATTACTTGCCGTAATTTCGCCTTGATGAAGCGCTACAAACTCTCTACAAAGCGCAAGCCCTAAACCAGTACCACCAGCGCCACTGTTCGTTTTGCTGCTTTGTACAAATTTAGTAAACACGTGCTCTAATTCATCCTCAGGTATACCTATTCCATTGTCTACTACATCAATAATGGCGCTATCTTGATCAGCCATTAAGTTCACTTCAATACGACTTTTAGGTTCGCTAAATTTAAGTGCGTTACCTAAAACATTGCGCAATAGCTGATTAATTTGCTCTTCATCACACTGCACAACCACTGGCCCGGGTTTTGAAAAAACAATTTCAATTTCTTTTTCCATAGCCGTACCAGAGACATCATCAATACTGGTTTTTATAATGCTTTCTATATTGTATGGACGTGGGTTAAATGGAAATTTCCCTACATCCAATTTAGATAAATCAAGTAAGTTGTTTAATAACGACAGTAAACGCTCGCCGCTGCTTTCAATACGAGATAAATATTTTAAGAGTTTATCTTTAGCAAAATCGCCCGCTTCTAACTTACTCAAACCAAATCGAGAAAAGCTTAATATAGAGTGCATAGGGGTGCGTAACTCGTGCGACATGTTAGCCAAAAATTCCGATTTGCTTAAATTGGCAGCTTCGGCCACATTTTTAGCATGCTCTAGCTGCGAAGTACGAGCTCGCACTTGCTCCTCAAGTAGGTCTTTGGCTTCAAGGAGTAATTCTTCTTTTTGTTTTAAGTGAGTTACATTTTTAAATATAACCGCCAACGCAATTTCGCCATGGTGGTCTATTTCGTTAAACGAGCCAACCAGCGGAATATACCCGCCGTCTGTTTTTTGCAAACGTAGGTCGCTACTAAATTGGCGGTTACGATTGAGTGTGCTGATTTTATTTTTTATTTCAGCACTTGATTCCTCATCTAAAAATTCAAATACCGAAAAGCCCGCGAGTTTGTCAAAGGGTAGCTTAAACAGCCTTAAGCAGGCATCGTTTGCTTCTATTACTTTGCCGCTGCGTTCAAATAGCATAATGGCGTCAGGGGTATTTTTATAAATAACTTGTAGTAGGCTGTCTTTTTCGATTAATGCATCAACGGTATCTTGTAAACGCTCAACTAGCTCAGCGTTACGGCGTTTTAAAAGCTCTGTTTGCCACAATTTATGTACCGATTGCAGCAGTACGCTATCGGTTAGAGGCTTTATTAAAACATCTTCAACCCCTTTACGAATTGCCTCAATCATTGAAACTTGCTCAGGGCGTGCGGTAAACAATAAGCATCGGCAATCTGGCTGAGACATTTTAATAGCAGAAAAAATATTTAAACCGGTGCCATCTTCAAAGCTAAAATCGCTAATTAAAATATCTATACTGTTTTCATTCGCCACTGCCACCGCTTCGGTTGCGCTGGTTGCGGTTAGCGTTTTGATATGCGCCCCGACTAAATTACTTTTCATTTTTTCAAGGCGCTCAGGCATATGATCAACAAGTAAAATAGTGGGGAGTTTTAAAACGTGGCTAGAGCCAAGCTCTAAGAGGTTTTCGAGTAATGAGGTAATTTCTTTATTTGAAAAAAACGGATAAATAACCGTTGCATCTGGGACTAACTTATTAAGCTCGCTAAAGGCGCTAAGTTGCTCACCGCTTTCGGCTTTAGGGGCAAGTAATACACAGCGGTCTTGTGAGATTTTTTGAGCTAACGACTTTACTACTTCACACGGTACTCCGTAAGCACCAATTACCAAGTCATACTGGCTGGTGTTAGAGTATAAATCAATCATAGAGTAATGAACGAGCTCAGCCTCACAACCTATTAATTCTAGTAAAACTTTCACTCTCATTGCGATAACACTGCTGCTATCTACAATTAAAATTTTTCGACTCATTAAGCCACACTATCGTAAACACTTTATATGTTAATAGCGTAGCCTATAATTTCTTAGTTGGTATAGGTTGTTAGACTTAATTTTGATTTTTTTACCGATAAGCTCCACAACTATTTTGGTAGATGCTTACCGAATATTGTTAAACTGTAGCGTATGTTATCCATTACCGCGATATGAGGCAACTCACCCCATACGCTAAAACCAAAGTGCTTGAATAACTTAATACTTGGTAAGTTGTGGCTAAATATAAAACCAAGCAATACATCAATTCCTAGCTGTTTAGCCTCTATTTGGGCAAACTCCATCAGCTTTTTGCCAAGCCCTTTACCTTGCGCCGCTTTGGTAATATAAATGCTCATTTCGACGGTGCCATCGTATGCGGGGCGCCCATAAAACGATTTATAACTTAGCCAAGCAAGTACTTGGTCATTTTCGCAATAAACATAAATAGGCCGTTTATCGGTGTGGCTATTAAACCACTCACGTTTGCTCTGTACCGATACTTCTTCGGTATCGGCGGTCACCATACGCGAGGCGATCGTTTCGTTGTATATTGCGACAATGGCAGGTAAATCTTCTATAGTGGCTAAACGTGTAGTCATAACAGCTTAATATTGTTGATCACTTTTGTGCATATTAGCGTAAGATAGACTAGTCAAACAATTATAAATTTAGGCGTTGAGTATGTTAAAAAAAACGATACTAGGGCTCAGTATTTTTATTACGAGCTTAGCTGCCCAAGCAAATGACACGTTACCCAGCAAACAACAGCAGCAACAATGTGAAGACTTTACAAATGTAGAGATACGTAAGCTGCGCTCAAAAGAATCCTTAAACTTATGCCAATTTAAAAACCGCCCGTTGCTCATTGTAAATACGGCTAGCAATTGTGGTTTTACATCTCAATTTGAAGGCCTTGAAAAAGTACACCAACAATACAAAGACAAAGGTTTAGTGGTATTAGGTTTTCCATCTGATGATTTTTTTCAAGAAGAAAACGATGAAAAAGACATAGCAAAAGTGTGTTTTATTAATTACGGCGTTACTTTTACTATGTTTACTACCAGCGAAGTTCGCGGCAGTGATGCAAATCCAATATTTAAACACTTAAACGCGCAAACCAGCTCACCTAACTGGAACTTTTATAAATATTTAGTTTCAGCTGATCGCAAAACAATTAAACGCTTTAACAGTAAAGTAGCTCCTAATTCAAAAGAATTAATTGATGCAATTGAAAATACGCTACTCATCAATTAAGTTTATACTGGTACTGCGAGTTAAAACTAACTAGACTGGCTTTAATGGTTAAATACACCAACTTTAAACAGGAGATTTTATGGCAGTGGCAAGTGCAAGGCACATTTTAGTAGACAGCGAAGCAGAGTGCTTAGATTTAAAAGCTAAGATTGAACAAGGCGAAGACTTTGCAGAGCTTGCAAAAACATATTCAAACTGTCCTTCTGGTCAAGACGGCGGAGCACTTGGCGAGTTTGGCCCTGGTATGATGGTACCTGAGTTTGATAAAGTTGTATTTTCAGCGCCAATTAATCAAGTACAAGGCCCTGTACAAACACAGTTTGGCTATCACTTACTAGAAGTGACAAGCCGCTCAGAATAACGTTGACTTATCGCAACACAAAAAGCCGCTTATGCGGCTTTTTTTAGGAGCAATTATGAAACTTATAGGATCTAACCCTTCTCCATTTGCGCGCAGAGTAAGAATGTGGGCAGCACAAAACAATGTTGACTTAGCGCTAGTAAACCTAGATATTTTTTCTGAGCAAGACCGCCCTACCTTAGCCAGTAACAACCCAGGAAGAAAAATACCGGTTTTAATTGATGGTGATTTAACGCTAAGCGATTCAACCATTATTTTACGTTACCTTATCGCCAAGGCTGGTAAAACACCACTAAGCTGGTCGCAAGAGCACCTACTTAATATTATTAACGCCTGTAACGACTCGTTAGTAGAGTTAGCACTTAGCAGACGCTCAGGGTTTGATACTAACGACGATAAATTATTTTTTAATCTGCAAAACGAACGAATTGCACAAACATTAAGCTATTTAAATAGTCATTTAAACGATGATGAATTTAAAGGCTGTGAATGCCTTAACATCAGTTTATACTGCCTACTTGATTGGATTTGCTTTCGTGAATTAACAGACTTTAGCCAACACGCTGCTTTAGTCAGTTTTTATAACGACTATGGCACGCGTCAAGCTGCAGTAAGCACCGATCCCAGACTCTAAACAAATAAGGTAAACACATGAGCGATATTGAAATTGAATCACAACTAGTTAGCTTTGTAGAAAAAGTACGTTTAAGCGAGCAAGTGTGGGCGTTAGGTGGCGACGACGGCGGCTTTGTAGTGTGCGAATCTAACCAGTTTGCCGAAACGGATGTACTGCTTTTATGGGAAAGCGAAGACGCAGCAAAAGCCCAGTGTAAAGAAGAGTGGCAAGAATTTACGCCTGTAGAAATTAATTTAGATGAGTTTTTAGATGAGTGGGTAGAAGATTTAAACGAAGACAGCGCATTAGTTGGTTTAAATTGGAATGACGACCAAGTGTGTGTAGAAATAGAGCCTGTTGGCTTAGCACGCGCACTTAGCGAATAACTGCCACTATAAATTAAATAGTGAATACAACACCTGCTTTTTAAGTGGGTGTTTTTGTTTTGTAGCTAAAAACATAAATACTAGAATCGATACTCGCATGTTTATCTGTTTTAAGTATAAAATATAACATGTCATTAATTTCAAGGGATTACGTTGAAAACCCATCTTGGCCGCCGCCCTTTTTCAGCAATGGAACTGCATACGCTTTATAACGGCTATATTTATGGCGACTTTAAAGTAGCAAGAGAGCAAGCAAAGCATTGGCATTTTTGGTTGCCTTTAATTGCCTATTACAGTGGCGCATATAGCGATGAAATTGGCTGCTTAACGCTTGACGATCTTGAGCTTAAAAATGGCATTTTATGTTTTAATTTTCATACTAATGGAAAAATAAAAGCGCGCTTGGTTCCGGTGCATCAAGCCTTAGTTGATGCAGGGCTTAACGACTTTATTGCCTTTGTTAAAGCACATAATCACACACGTTTGTTGTTTGATTTACCGGCTAAGTCTGGCCGTTACAGCGAAAAAGTACGCATTTGGTTTACTGGTGAAGGTGAGCGTGCGGGTTATTTGCAAAAATGTGCCATTCCCACTGTTGATCAACTCGGTATGAAAACCGCTATAAGCAGCCTACGGCTTAATTTTGAGCAACAAGTACGTATTTACGCATTACAGGCTAATTCAAAAGACGCCTTTAATTATTTAATGGGGTTTAACGAATACCCCAATGATAAATTTGACGATACCGCCTTACTAAACAACGTAATACAGCAAATTCGCACCATTAACCCACAGCTGCATTGGCAGCGCTTTAAGCAGCGCCAGAGCCACTGACACTATTTGTTACTATTTTAAATCCAAGCAGCCACTTTATTAAATTACTCTCATAAAAAAAACTGCTAGGATATCTAAATCTCAATTTTTAAGGGCATAGAAATGCCTGTTTGAGTCAGTTTCTAACAACAACAATCTAGGGATCACTATGTTTTTAAAAAGCCTATTAACAGTGAGTGTTGCTTTAGCAATGACTACTGCCAACGCTAACGAGTTCGTTATCGAAAAGCTTGCTAAACCAAGTTCACAAAAGGTGTCGTTAACACTCGACCCAAGCCAAGACACCTTTACAGGGATGACAGAAATAGCCCTAGAAGTATTAAAACCCACTCATTACATTGAACTTAACGGCGTGGCTTACGCTGTTAAAATGGCGCAGTTACTAGGCGATGAAAACTGCGACTTAAATAACGAAATGCTAAAAACAGAAAAAGTAAAATTTAGCTGTGATGAGCAAATTCAACCGGGTAAGTACACCCTAAAAATAGATTTTTCGGCGCCGTATAATCGCCAAAGTGTGGGCTTATACAAAACAATTGATCAGGGCACACCTTATTTATTTACTCAGTTTGAAATGAATGATGCACGCCGTGCATTTCCAGTATTTGATGAACCAAGTTATAAAATACCGTTTCAGTTAACGATTACAGCGCCAACGTCACAAAAGGTTTATGCCAATACGCCAGAGCTTAAAACCACAGTTAACGGCGAGATGACGACGCATTACTTTGATAAAACGCCACCTATTCCTTCTTATTTAGTGGCTATGGCCGTGGGCCCTTTTGAAGAACTTGAAATAAAAGATATGCCAATTCCAGGGCGTGTTATTACCCCGCAGGGTAAAATTCATTTAGCTGATTACGCAAAAGAGAACATGCCAAAAGTACTTGCTGCACTTGAGGCGTATTTTGGTATTCCTTATATTTATAAAAAGCTCGACTCGGTAGCAGTACCCGAGTTTCCTTTTGGCGCAATGGAAAACTCAGGCCTAGTAACCTACCGCGAAGATATATTACTGGTTGATTTAGCAGCCGCTACACGCAGTAAAAAACAGCGCAATGTGTCGATTATTGCTCACGAGCTTGCCCATCAATGGTACGGTAACTTAGTTACCATGAAGTGGTGGAACGACTTATGGTTAAACGAAGCATTTGCCAGCTGGATGGCGGCAAAAATTACTAAACAGCTTAATCCAGAATTTGAATCTCACCTCGATTTACCACAAAACAACGTAATGGCATTAGATGCTCGCTTAAGCACTAAGCCGATTCGTAAACCGATTAAAACCGAAGCCGATATTATGGATGGTTTAGGGCTTGCCTACAGTAAAGGCAGCGCAGTACTGGCTATGGTTGAAAACTGGATTGGTGAAGACGCATTCCAAAAAGGGATTCAAAGTTACTTAAAGAAATTCTCGTATAAAAACGCCGAAGCAGCTGATTTATGGGAAGCACTAGGTAAAGCTTCTAATAAAGATGTTGCGAGTGTTTTAAAATCATTTATTGAACAGTCTTCTTATCCGCTTGTAGATGTAAAACAAGACGGTAAAAAAATTACTATATCGCAAAGCCGCTTTGCTAATGCCGGTGTAGATGCACCCGCACAGCTTTGGAATGTCCCTGTTGGGATAAAATATGGCGCTGGTGATAAAGTAAAAACAGCCAGTATTTTACTCAATAAGCAAAGCCAAACCTTAACACTTGATTTTGAGCCACAGTGGATTTATCCCGATGAAGGGGCGCTAGGTTATTACCGCTGGGTAATGGACGATGCGCAATTTGATTCGCTAATAAAACATGCTCCGCAAGCACTTAATGATCGTGAGCGCTTAGCGCTGCTCTCTGCCACTGATGCACTACTTGATGCGGGTGTAATATCGGCGGCTAAGTTAATGCAAACCTTAGAAGTATTTGTGAGCGATGATCACCCTCGTGTTGCAAATACAGCGCTGGGCTACTTGGTATCGCAAAAAAATACCTTTAAAGATGAAAGCAACGAAGCGTTATGGCCTGAGTTTATTCGCAGTGCAGTAATGCCTGCAGCTAAAAAATACTCACTGGAAGCACAAGCTGGCGAAGACGGTGCAGTATCGCAACTACGTGCGGGTGTTGTGTCCTTGCTTGGTTTTGATGGCGAAGATCAACGCGTAATCAGCAAAGCAAAAGAGCAAACGCAAGTGTACTTAAACGATCCGCAAAAAGTGGATCCGTATTTAGCAGCTACCTACTTAAAACTTGCCGCCTATAATGGGGATAAAGCCTTGCTTGATCAATTTATGGCAACCTTTAAAACCACTAAAGATCCACAAGTACGCACAAACATGCTGGCAGCAATGGGCTTTATGGGTAAAGCGCAGTTACAAAAGCAGGTATTAGCGTACACCTTAACCGATGAAGTAACCGCGTCTGATATGCGCACTATTTTAGCAGGTCAAAGTTATAGCGAGCCACGCCAAGCACTATTTATTGAGTGGATATACAACAATTACGACAAGGTAACACAAAGCTTACCGCCGTTTTTTGTGCCTAACTTACCGTACTTTACGACCGCGCGTTGTGATGAACAAAGTTTAGCAACCACGCAAGCATTCTTTAAAGATAAAATTGAAGAAACACCGGGCTACGCGCGTACGCTAAGCAAGCTTGAAGAAAGTACCCATGATTGTATTGCGCTTAAAGAGCGTGAACTGGCATCAGTTAATGACTTTTTAAAAAGCAAATAAGCTTAATTAAAAGTAAATATGCATAATTTAAAAAGCCGCTGAGTTATTCACTCAGCGGCTTTTATTTACCCGTTAATAATCTGTGTTAGCTTGGCAATAAAGTCTTTTGCTGCTTGCTCTGAGTTAATTTTAAAGGCCACACCATAGTGAATCGGCTGCGCACTTTTGTGAATACGTGTAGGAAAGCGCGTCATCTCGCTACTATGAAAATAACCCTGTACTCGTGTTACCTCATCAATTGTTGCAAAATCATCGCTAAACACCTCAAAGGCTGGGCGAATAATAATTTTGCCTTTACCCGCTTCGCTGTGGGTATAAATTGCTTCTTTAGAATTTGCTAACATGTACTCAGCAATGTTTTTAATTTTAAAGTTACTTCTGCACTTTAACTGAATGAGCTGCTCTGTTAACTCATCTGCACTATAAGCCACGTGGTGATCCCTTTAATGTTTAATTGTGCATTACATTAGCCTATACGCGCTGCAAAGTCCGAATTATTTTACATCGCATACAAAGGCAAGTTTGTCGTTTTTATAACTCATTCGCGTTATGTTTGTCTCGCAATATGGGCTTAAGTTAAGCCATTGAGAAACCTCATCGGTGCCGCTTAAATTACGCATATATACACGGTTTTTAACCGCATAAGCCACTGTATTAGCATCTTTTAAAATAAAGTCTTGTACTTGCTCTGGCAATCTAAGTAAATTTTCTACCTGTTTAGATTGCGGGTTAAAGCTTGCTAAAATATGCTGATCATTTTTTGTGTAACTAAATAAAAATGTTGCGGTTTTACTGTTATAAATAAGCGTACGCCCTATGTTACTTGCTACCACCTCGCCTTTTGCCGCAGCAACCGAAGTATATTGCAAAGTATGTGGCTCACCTAAAATAAACATCACTAAATCGCTTTGAGCGCCCCATGCGTGGTAGCCAACAGGTTCAATCCAATCAAAAATACGGCTCGGTGCTTGCTCAGTATCGAGTGGGTATTGCCACAACTTTTGTTTGCTATCTTGCTCTACCACAATAGCCGATAAACTTTGTTTTGAGGGCATAACAGTGGGCGAATATTCGCTCACTGGCGTATTTGTTATGTTACTTACTTGCTTGGTTGCTAAATCATAATAGGCAATATCGGTTTGACTTTGCTCGCTTGAAATAACTTCATGGGTGAAATAAATACCCTGGTTTGTTAAATAAGGTTGGTTGTTATAGCTGTTTTTGTCGCTCACTATACTCACTTGCATACCGTAGGGTGTATTTAAATCAGCAAGTAATATTTGGCTTTTAGGCATGCTAGCCTGCGCTGTAGCAAGGCTTAGCGCCGCTAAAGAGACTAGCCCAAGCCATGGTTTAATAAGTTTCATGCTTTCTCTCGTTTTATTTTTAAGCACCTCATGATAACGTTATTTGCCGATGGCGTCACTTGACCTAAGTCAGTCAACTCTTTATAACTAACTTGGTCCTAAAAAAGAGAAAATACATGTCAGCTAAACATCCTATCATTGCTATTACAGGTTCGTCGGGTGCGGGAACTACCACTACCACCAATGCAATTAAACATATTTTTCGTAGCCTCAACATTGATGCGGCTTTTATCGAAGGAGATAGCTTTCATCGTTACACGCGACCAGAAATGGATAAAAAAGTACGCGAAGCACAACAAGAAGGTAAACACATAAGTTACTTTGGCCGTGAAGCCAATGACTTTGGCGCATTAGAAACCTTATTTGGTACCTACGGCGAAACAGGCCAAGGCAAGTTACGCCGATACTTGCATACCTTTGACGAAGCAGTGCCATACAATCAATTACCGGGGACGTTTACCCCTTGGCAAGATCTTGAAACAAACACTGATTTAATGTTTTACGAAGGCTTACACGGTGGCGTGGTTGATCAGGATCATGATGTAGCTAAGCACGTGGATCTGCTTATAGGCATGGTGCCTATTATTAACCTTGAATGGATCCAAAAATTGATCCGCGATACGCAAGACCGCGGCCACTCTCGCGAAAAAGTAATGGACTCTATTGTACGCAGTATGGATGACTACATTAACCACATCACACCACAGTTTTCGCGCACCCATATTAACTTTCAACGTGTGCCAACGGTTGATACGTCAAACCCATTTAGCGCAAAAGATATTCCTTCGCTAGATGAAAGCTTTGTAGTTATTCGCTTTAGAGGGATTGATGACGTTGATTTTCCGTATTATTTACAAATGATTGAAGGCAGCTTTATGTCGCGTATAAATACCCTTGTGGTGCCAGGCGGTAAAATGGGTTTAGCAATGGAGCTGGTGCTTACCCCGCTAATTAAAGACATTATTGTTAAAAAGCGTGCTCTTGAAAACCTAGCCCCTTTAGATATACCCATTTAGCCCCTCTTTTATGATTTACACTTCTGACGTACACTGCTGCTTTTGCTAACAGTGAGGGAAAACGTGTCGCACTCATTAAAAATTATTGTGGGCTCTAAAAACCCAGTAAAAATTAACGCTGCAAAACATATTTTTGCAATGTACTTTCCTAGTTACGAAATTGATTGCCAAGGCGTTGATGCTCCGTCAAATGTTCCCGATCAACCAATTGGCGAGGAACAAACCCGTATAGGCGCACAAAACCGAGTTACTTACTGTAAAAGCATGTACCAAGCAGATTACTACTGTGCAATGGAAGGCGGTGCAGAGCAATTTAGCTATGGTGCTGCCACCTTTGCCTATGTTGTTATTAATAATGGCTCTGAGCAAGCGATAGGACGCAGCAGTAACCTGCCGTTACCACAAGTGTTATATAACGCGCTGCTAAGCGGAGAAGAGCTTGGCGATGTAATGGATAAAGCATTTAACACCCTTAATGTTAAGCAAAAAGGCGGCGCGATAGGGCTTCTCACAAACAATCATGCCACTCGCCAAAGCACCTACACCCAAGCGCTTACCTTAGCTATGGCTCCTTTTTTACACCCTAGCCTTTATCAGGAAAATTAATGAAATACAGTTATGTACTGTTTGATGCAGACGAAACACTATTCAGGTTTGATATTTTAGCGGGGATGACCCGCATGTTTAAAGCGTACAACATTGAGTTTACTCAAGCTGATTACATCCATTACCAAAAAACTAATAAGCAGCTGTGGATAGATTATCAAGATGGAAAAATTAGTGCCGATTACTTACAAGTAACCCGCTTTAACGAGTGGGCTGTAAAATTAGGGGTACCCGCTAAAGAGCTAAACGATGCATTTTTAGATGCTATGGCACAAATTTGTGAACCACTCCCCGGCGCAATCGATTTACTAAATGCACTAAAACCGCATGCACAATTGGGTATTATTACTAATGGCTTTGCCCGTTTGCAAGCCCTGCGCCTAGCGCATACCGGCCTTGAAAATATGTTTGATTGGCTGGTTATTTCGGAACTGGTAGGCATTGCTAAGCCTAACAAGGCTATTTTTGAGCACACATTTGAGCTTATGGGTAACCCAGACAAAAGCAAAATATTAATGGTGGGCGACACTGCCTCTAGCGATATTTTAGGAGGCAATAATGCAGGTATTGATACCTGTTGGCTACAGCACCCAGGCGAGCAGTTACCAGCAGGCATAAGCCCAACCTACACCATAACTGAACTGGCACAGTTACCAACAATTTTAGCGCTTTAAGCTGCGCGTTAATTATTAAAAATTAATAGTAATTAGCTGCAACTCGCTAATTTAAGGCAAAAAAATGACGCTATTAAGCGTCATTTTTTATAACTGTTTGTGAGCGTATGTTTTTAAAAAATACTAAATTAGGCCGTCGCTAATTCAAGGCCGGGTGCAGGCATCGTAACAGGCGTTTCAAATGTTGCCCACTCCCATGCTGACTCTGTTGCCATAATTTTGCGAAGTAACTTATTATTTAAATCGTGACCCGATTTATAAGCCGTTACTTTACCTAGTAGGTTATGACCTGTCATAAACATGTCGCCCACACAGTCTAATATTTTGTGTTTTACAAATTCATCGCTGTAGCGCAAACCATTTGGGTTTAGTACTTTAAAGTCATCAAGTACTACTGCGCTGTCCATGCTGCCACCAAGTGCTAGGTTATTAGCATGCATGTATTCTATGTCTTTCATAAAACCAAAGGTACGTGCACGGCTAATTTCTTCAGTAAAGCTTTGCGCAGTAATATCTAAACCAATGCGCTGGCGGCTTTCATTAATGGCCGGATGATCGAAGGCAATTTCAAAGTCGATATGAAAACCATCATATGGTTCTACTTCGGCCCATTTATCGCCTTCTTCAATACGTACTTTTTCTTTTATACGAATAAAGCGTTTCGCGACATTTTGCTCTTCAATGCCGCCTTTTTGTAACAAATAAATGAACGGTAATGCACTACCATCCATAATCGGCACTTCTGAGCTGTCTAATTCAACAATTAAATTGTCGATACCCATTGCAGCAACCGCTGCAATTAGGTGCTCAGTCGTTGATAAGCGAACGCCATCTTTGTTAATTAAACAGGTACACAGTTGCGTATCACCAACGGCTTCAGGTGTTGTTTCAAAATCAACAACCGGATCAAGGTCGACACGACGAAATACAATCCCGGTATTTGCGCTCGCAGGTCGGAGAGTTATTGTGACCTTCTCACCTTTATGAAGTCCAATTCCTATGGCTTTGACTACTTGTGCAATCGTACGCTGTTTAATCATAGGTTCGCTCACTTTTAAATCAGTTACAGTTAGACGGCGGAGTTTAACATAAATCCTTTTGCCTTTCAATATTTGTACATATTTCAAACAAAAGCATTAGTAAATGTTAATCAGCCTGCTTACGTAAAAAAGCCGGAATATCAAAATAATCTCCGCCTTCTGATTTATCCGCTTTTTTACTGTTTTGCGCTGATGAACTTGCCGTGTTGCTTGAGCTAGTAGATGGCGCTTGTTCTTTGCTTTCTACTTGCGTGCTTGGCGTCGTTTCTTCAGTGCTTGTGCCTTGGCTTGCAAAGCTTGGTACGTACATGCTGCTAGATTGGTTTGATGAACTTGCTACATCAGAACCTGATGCCTTTTTAAAGCCGTTATCAACAATACCAAACTGCGGACGACGATCGCCGCCTAAACCCGTAGCAACAACAGTTACACGTAACTCGTCGCTCATTTCTGGGTCAATAACTGCACCCACAACTACGGTTGCATTTTCAGACGCTAGCGCTTTAACGTGGTTACCCACAATTTCAAATTCTTCAATCGCAATGTCCATACCCGCGGTAATATTAACCAAAATACCTTTAGCACCGGTTAAATCAACGTCTTCTAGTAATGGGCTTGAGATAGCCGCTTCTGCAGCTTCTTGAGCACGATCTGGGCCTGATGCAGAGGCTGTGCCCATCATGGCAGTACCCATTGCTGACATTACGGTACGTACGTCGGCGAAATCCACGTTAATTAAACCAGAACGTGTAATTAGCTCCGCAATACCTTGAACCGCACCAAAAAGTACATCGTTTGCTTTAGCGAAGGCATCTAACAGTGTAGTCCCTTTACCTAAAACTTTAAGCAATTTATTGTTCGGAATTGTAATAAGTGAGTCTACAATTTCTGACAATTCATTAATGCCTTGTTCAGCAGCTGCTGCGCGCTTTTTGCCTTCAAAGTCAAAAGGGCGCGTTACTACAGCAACCGTTAAAATACCTAATTCTTTGGCAATTTTAGCAACCACTGGTGCAGCACCAGTACCTGTACCACCACCCATGCCGGCAGCAATAAATACCATATCTGCGCCTTCAAGGCTGGCACGAATTGTTTCTGCATCTTCTTCAGCCGATTCGCGGCCTACTTCTGGGTTTGCACCTGCACCTAACCCTGAGGTTATTTGCGTGCCTAGTTGTACGGTAATATCGGCAGCGGAATTACGTAATGCTTGCGCATCCGTATTTGCGGCTATAAAGCGCACGCCTTCTATTTGTTGTTTTACCATGTGCTCAACAGCGTTACCGCCGCCACCGCCCACGCCAATTACCTTAATTACAGCTTCTTCGCTGTGTTGTTCCATCATATCAAACATGTTTACTCTCCGACTTGAGTACTTTAAAACTCGCCTTGGAACCATTTAGTAATGCGGTTCCACCAATTATTATTATCCTCTGCTTTCGACTTTTGTGCATTCATCGATTGCATAGTGCGCCCGTATTGTAACAAACCTACAGCGGTTGCGTACGAAGGATCGTCTACGTAGTCTGTCAAACCAACTATCCCGATTGGTTTGCCTATTCTCACTGGCATTTGGAAAATGTCTTCAGCCACTTCCATTGCGCCAGTCATTTTAGCAGTCCCGCCTGTAATAACGAGGCCTGCCGCAATTTGGTCTTCTAAACCTGAGCGACGAATTTCTTCCATTGCTAATTCAAATAATTCTCTAAAACGAGGCTCTACCACTTCAGATAAAGTATGGCGCGACATTAATCGTGCTGGTCGCCCGCCTACACTTGGTACTTCTATGGTGTCTTCGTTACTGGCCATTTGGCTACTTGCACATGCATATTGTACTTTGAGTGACTCAGCATGTGATATAGGTGTACGAAATATTTTTGCAATATCACCGGTTACTTGATTACCCGCCACTGGGATAACCGAAGAATGACGTAATGCCCCATTAATATAAATAGTGATATCCATTGTACCACCACCAATATCAAGTACCGCTACGCCAAGCTCTTTTTCGTCATCGGTTAAAACCGAGTAACACGATGCGAGTGCGGTAAATATAAGCTGATCAACCTCTAAACCACAGCGCTCAACACATTTTTCAATGTTTTTAGCCATGTCGTTTGAGCAGGTAATAATGTGTGCACGTGCTTCCATACGTACACCGCTCATCCCAAGGGGATTTTTAATGCCCTCTTGCATATCAATGCTGTATTCTTGCGGTAATGCATGCAGCATTTTACGCTCGGCCGAAATAGGCACAGAGCGCGCTATATGAATTACATTTTCAATGTCTTCATCGGTTACTTCTGTATTATTAATAGCAACCACGCCGCTTTCGTTTTGACATTGTATGTGCTTGCCAGAAATCCCTAAGTACACTGAGCTAATACGACAATCAGCCATTAACTCGGCTTCATCTATTGCTCGGCGAATCGACTCAGACACTAAGTTTAAATCGTTAACGCCGCCTTTATCCATACCATGAGATACTTGGCTGCCCACACCAACAATGCTGAGCTTGTTATCTGCGGTGATTTCACCTACCGTGGCCACCACTTTTGAGGTACCAACGTCTAATCCAATCACTAGGTTTCTTTCTGCTGACTTAGTCATGCCTTACTCTTATTTTGTAATTGCTGTTCTTGCACAGGCTTATAGCTAACTGCAAGGCCGGTATCATAGCGTAAATCTATTGCATCTATTTGTGCATCTGCACGCTTTTCCATGCGCGGGTACACATCTATAAACCGCTGTACTCGCTTTGCTTTGTCTTTGCGCCCTAAATTTAAGCGCACACCATTATCTAACCATAACTGCCACGAAAAACGCTCCGAAAGGGCTAAGCTTTTTAACGTTAATGCATTTACCTTTAGCATTTCGTCAAATTGCTTAAAGGCAATCCACGCTTCTTTTTCGCTGCCTTCTGGGCCGTAAAGTTGCGGTAAATCATTGGCGAGTTTATCGCTACTTGCTTCAAAGGCATCGCCACTTTGGTTTAGCAGTAAATCGCTATTCCAATGGGCTACGGCTTCGTGTTCAACTACGTACACTTGTATTGTATCGGGCCATTGCTTGCGTACCGATACGGTTGCAACCCAAGGTAAATCTTTTACCAGTTGCTGTACGCGTTTTACATCTAGCTCAAAAAAACTGCTTAAATCGGCCTGTTTTATTGCTTTTATTATGGCCTTTTCGTCAGTGTATTTGGGCTTTCCTAGCACTGTTAAGTGCTTTATTTGTGCATCTTTGTTCTCTACTAGCCAATCAGATACACCGGTAGTTATTTGCACGAGCCCAATCACTACCACCAGAAAAAAGCTCACACCAAAAATTAGCGACCAATTAAAGTTAAGTTGCTGTTTTAACTGTTGAGCTTTTTCTAAAAGGGGATGCATATTAAAGCGTTTGCCCCAAAATGCGAACAACTAATTGCTCAAATGTTGCCCCGTTTGCTTTTGCCGCCATGGGCACCAGCGATTTTTCGGTCATTCCAGGGACTGTATTTACTTCTAATAAATAAAAATTCCCCTGCTCATCTTGCATGGCATCTACACGGCCCCAGCCGCTTGCCCCCACTAAATCAAACGCCTCTAACGAGATAGCCTGTAAGTGCTGTGTATCTTGCGCCGATAAATCTGCAGGGCAATGATACTGTGTTGTATTTGATTGATACTTAGCTTGGTAATCGTAAAAACCATTTGGAGTCGTCATTTCAATCACAGGCTGTACTTCATCGCCTAATACAGTCACGGTAAATTCGCGTCCGGTTATCCACTGCTCTACTAACACTTGGCTATCAAACTTAAAAGCGTGTGTAAGGGCATCTTCAAGCTCTTGAGCGGTACTTGCTTGCGCCATACCTATGCTTGAGCCTTCGTGCGATGGCTTAACCATTACTTTTTTAAACTCATCCATAATAGCTTTTGCATCAAAGCCTTTTTTAGCATCAACAACTGCATAAGGCGCTGTGCTTAGTCCTGCAGATTTAAATAAATGCTTACAACGGACTTTATCCATTGCCAAGGCTGAGCCTAATACAGTGCTGCCCGTGTATGGCAAGTTCATAAATTCAAGTGCGCCTTGCACTGTACCGTCTTCGCCACCACGGCCATGCAAAGCAATAAAAACACGATCTACCTTTAATTCTTTTAGCTCCCACAAAGAGCGATTTTGCGGGTCAAAAGCAATGGCATCAACGCCGGCATTTTGTAGTGCATTAAGCACCGCTTGCCCTGAACGTAGTGACACTTCGCGCTCTGCTGAGTTACCCCCAAGCAGTACTGCTACTTTACCAAATTGCGCGTTTTCTTGCGTCATACTTCACCTTGCTTTAATTTTTCCACCGACATACCTGTTGCCGCTAATGTTTTAACCAATTGTCCTATATTACCAGCGCCTTGCGTTAAAACTAAGTCGTTATTTTGTAAGTTATCTGCCAGCACACCAGCAAGCTCTGCGCTCGTTGCTACATGTAGAGGCTCTTTTCCGCGCTGACGTAAGCTGCGGCACAGGCTTTTACTGTCTGCGCCAACAATAGGCTCTTCGCCGGCACTGTACACATCAAGTAATAAAAGTTGATCTACATCTGCTAATACTTTTACAAAGTCTTCGTATAAATCGCGTGTACGGGTAAACCTGTGCGGTTGATAAACCATAACTAAACGCTTTTCTGGCCAGCCTTCGCGTACCGCTGCAATGGTGGCAGCAACTTCTGATGGGTGATGTCCGTAATCATCCACCAGCATGACATTGCCGCGCTCATTTTCAAAATTGCCATAATGCTGGAAGCGTCGTCCTATGCCTTCAAATTTTTGCAGCGCCTCTAAAATTGCGTGGTTAGCAATGTTTTGATCTTTAGCCACTGCAATTGCCGCCGTGGCATTAAGTGCGTTGTGCTTACCTGGCATATTAAGCGTTGCACTTAAGCTTTCACCGCTTTTATGTGTCACTGTAAAAGTACAAGTACTTGCTGATTGGCTAAAATCGCTCATGCGGTAGTCGGCATCTTTTGACTCGCCATACGTGATCACAGGGCGACCAAAACGCGGGATCAGCTCACTTGCTACTTGCGAGTCTATGCACACTACGGCTAAGCCATAAAATGGCAGGTTATGAATAAAGTCCACATAAGTGTCTTTCATTTTCTCAAGACTGCCGCCATAGGTTTCCATGTGATCTTCTTCAATATTGGTGATCACCGATACCATAGGCTGTAAATGCAAAAACGATGCATCGCTTTCATCTGCCTCAGCAATTAAAAAGTCGCTCTTGCCCACTTTTGCGTTACTGCCCGCGCTATTTAATAAGCCGCCAATGATAAAAGTAGGATCAAGCCCTGCCTGAGCATAAATGCTGGCAATTAAACTGGTTGTTGTGGTTTTACCATGTGTGCCCGCAATGGCAATGCCATGGCGAAAACGCATTAATTCGGCAAGCATTTCTGCACGGCGAACTACCGGTATACGCGCTGCTTTTGCAGCAATAATCTCAGGGTTTGTTTCGTCAATAGCACTTGAAACAACAACTACGTTGGCATCTTTTACGTTGTTTTCGTGATGGCCTATAAATACTTCTGCACCGGCTTTAATTAAGCGTTCGGTCATTGCGCTGTGCGCTATATCTGAGCCTGTAATGCGGTAGCCTTCAAAAGCCAGTACTTCAGCAATGCCGCCCATACCCGCACCACCAATACCAATAAAATGGATGGTTTCTATTCGACGCATAGCAGGTCGAGTTTGTTGTTCTTGTATTGACTTATCTTTCACTTATTTTCTCTTATTTGTTACTTGCTCACAGTGCGAGGCAACGCTTGCTGTGGCATCTAAAATGGCTTGCTGCTTAGCATTGCTGGCCATTTGTTTAATTAATATAGGCTTTGCCAAATACGGGTTTAATAGCTCAACTATTGAATCTTTATTAAACTGCGGCTGAGGCATTAAAAGCGCGCCATTTGCGGTTACTAAATATTTTGCGTTGGCGGTTTGATGATCGTCTACCGCATGTGGAAACGGCACAAATACAGCCATTTTACCCGCGGCGGCAATTTCACTAACAGTCAGTGCACCAGCACGGCAAATAACAATATCGGCCCACGCGTAGGCGGCGTCCATATCATCTATAAATTCAGCAACTTTTAGCTCTTCATCTGCAATGTTGCTTTTCGCATACGCGCTTTTCACGCCCTCAATATGGCCTTTACCTGTTTGGTGCCACACTTTAATTGGCGCTGTTTTAGCAAGTAAATTAAACGCCTCTGGCAGTGTTTGGTTAAGCACTTGTGCGCCTAGCGAGCCACCTACCACTAAAATATTAATAGGGCTTGAAACATCACGTTTAGCTACATTAGCAACGCTTGCACGAACTGGGTTACCGACTAATTCGGCTTGCCCTGGTGCAAAGGCGCTTGGAAACGCAGCAAGTACTCTGTTAGCAAATTTTGCCAACCACTTGTTGCTCATTCCTGCTACTGCATTTTGCTCATGAATCACCAGTGGAATGCCTAAACTTTTAGCGGCAATGCCGGTTGGCCCGGTTACATAGCCGCCCATAGCAAGCACTACATCAGGTTGCTGAGATTTCAATACCTTACGCGCCTGCAATATTGCATTAAGTACCATGAATGGGGCTTTAATAAGGCGCTTTAAGCCATTACCGCGTACGCCCTTTACATTAATAAAATCAATCTCAATGTTATGCTTTGGTACAACATCCGCTTCCATTCTGTCTGGCGTGCCTATCCAGCTTACTTGCCAGCCTTGCTCTTTTAAATAATCGGCTACAGCAATACCTGGGAATATATGCCCGCCTGTACCACCGGCCACAACTACTAATTTTTTACTCATCGCTTACCTCCGCGTGAGGTGGCTTGTTTGGTTGCCATTTTAGTTTCAAAATCAACACGCAATAAAATACCGGTGGCAATCGTCATTATTAATAAACTTGAACCACCATACGAAATAAACGGCAAGGTTAACCCTTTAGTCGGTAATAACCCCGCACTGGCGCCTACATTAACCATGGTTTGAAACGCAAACCAAATGCCAATAGCAAACGCAAAATAGCCTTCGTATTCTTTGCCACATTTTAAAGCTTGTTGGCCTATTAAAAGCGCCCTAAATACAAACACAGCCAACACACATAAAATACTTGCTACACCTACTAGGCCTAGCTCTTCACCTATAACGGCAAAAATAAAATCGTTATGTGCCTCGGGTAAATACTGTAACTTTTGCACGCTGTTACCTAACCCTTGGCCAAACCAGCCACCTTGGCTGTAGGCCATAAGCGACTGCACTAACTGATACCCTTTACCAAATGGGTCTTCCCAAGGGTCTAAAAAGCCCACCACGCGCGCCATTCTGTATGGCTCTACAATAATCAGTAATACAACAAGCCCTACGCCCGTTAAAATAAGTACAAAAAACTGCCATAACTTTGCGCCGGCCAAAAATAACAGCCCCACAGTTGTTACAAACATAACCACCACAGTTCCTAAATCGGGCTGTAGTAAAATAAGTAAGGCATATACCGCAAATACAGCGATAGGCTTAGCAAAGCCTTTAATATTTTCTTGTACTTCTTCGCGCTTTCTTACCAAGTAGCCTGCTATATAACTGAAAAAGTATAATTTAGCGGCCTCGGCCACCTGAAAACCAACCGGGCCAATGGGTATCCAACGCTTAGCGCCGTTGACTTCGCGGCCTATTATTAACACAGCAATAAGTAGCACCATACCAAGCAGCAACAAATACGGGTTTGAGCGTTTCCACCAATCCATAGGCACGCTGGCGGCAATCCAAAATAAAACAAATGCCATCGCTAAAAACATGCTGTGGCGAATGGTAATATGGTATGAGTTATCAAACAGCCTTTCGGCTGTGGGCATTGAGGCGCTGGTCACCATTATAAAACCCACCCCTATAAGCATTAACATGCAATAAAGCAGTGGCACATCGTAAAGCTGTGCTGAGGGTTTTGGGGTGAGTGTTTCTTTTAAATCGGCAAAGGCAATCATAATTGCCCTTCCATTACACATTGCACAAAGTCATCACCGCGTTGCATGTAGTTGTTATACATATCAATGCTGGCACAGGCAGGGGCAAGTAATACAATGTCACCGCGCTTGCTAAGTACTTTAGCGAGCGATACCGCCTCTTGCATTGTGTTTACCAAGTGCGATTTACTCGTTAAAGCAGCAAGCTCTGCTGCATCTTTACCAAAGCATACAAGCGCTTTTACATGACTTTTGATATATGGCTTTAACGCACTTAAATCAGCGCCTTTAGCATCACCACCGGCTATAACAATCAGGTTTTCGTGATCTGAGGCCAAACTATCTATTGCCGCTATAGTGGCGCCAACATTGGTGGCTTTAGAGTCGTTAAAGTATTGAACACCATGTTGCTCATCAACAAACTGGCAACGGTGCGCTAAACCATTGAATTGAGAAAGCGCCGCTGCGTACTGTTCTTTACTAATATCAAACGGGCTCAATAACGCCATAACCGCAAGTGTATTTAAGTGATTGTGCTTACCAACGACCGCAAGCGTGCTAACAGGTAAGTACGCCTCGCCTTTTACTATAAAGTACAGCTCATTATTGCGCTCAGCTAAGTAGTAATCACCTTGGTCGCTGCCAAAGCTCATTTGCGGCGCTAAAGCGCGACTAATAGGCTTAGTTTGAATATCATCTGCGTTGGTTACTAAAAGCTCAGCATTGTTATAAATACTTAGTTTAGAGTCGATATAGGCTTGGTAGCTGTCGTAACGATCTAAATGATCTTCAGATATATTTAATACCGCTGCGCTTATTGGTTTTAAGCTTGAGCAAGTATCCAGCTGAAAACTTGAAAGCTCCAGCACATACACATCAAAATCATCGCTTAGTAAATCCAATACCGCAGTGCCAATATTGCCACCTAATGCCACCTTATAACCTGCTGCTTTTAATACCTCGTAGGCTAAGGTAACAACGGTTGATTTACCATTAGAGCCAGTAACAGCAACAACCGGTTTTGTATTTATACGAGCAAACAGCTCTACATCACCAATTACTTCAACGCCTGACTCTATTGCTTGAGCAATTGCGGGAATTTTTAAGCTAAGCCCAGGGCTTATGATGATCATGTCGGTTTTACAAAGCGCGGCGCTGCCTAAATCACCAAAATGCGTATTAAGCTCAGGAGCATGCTCGCTTAGCCAATCCATACCTGGTGGCGCAACACGGCTATCAACGACTTTTGGTGCAAAACCATGAGATAATAAAAAACGCACAATGCCCAGACCGGTTACACCGAGTCCGAGCACTGTTATATGTTTGTTTTTTATCTCGTTTAAATACTGCATTTATCGAATCTTTAATGTCGCAAGGCCAGCAAGTACTAGCACAATTGAAATTATCCAAAAGCGCACAATAACACGTGGCTCTGGCCAACCTTTTAGCTCGTAATGATGATGAATCGGCGCCATTCTAAAAATGCGCTGTCCGCGTAATTTGTATGAGCCCACTTGTAAAATTACCGATAAAGCTTCCATTACAAACACGCCGCCCATAATAATAAGCAGTAGCTCTTGGCGTACTAAAATAGCAATAATGCCCAGCGCGCCGCCAAGTGCCAGCGACCCTACATCTCCCATAAACACCTGTGCTGGGTATGTGTTAAACCATAAAAAGCCTAACCCAGCGCCAACAATAGCGGTACACACAACCACCAGCTCACTAGCAAGCGGTAAATGCGGGATATGTAAGTAAGCCGAAAAGTTAATATTACCGGTTAAATAAGCAATTATCGCCAGTGCAGCAGCCACTAAAATAGTCGGCACAATCGCCAGGCCATCTAAGCCATCAGTCAGGTTTACCGCGTTTGAAGTACCCACTAATGCAAAGTAAGTAATTACAATGTAAAACAAGCCTAGTTGTGGCAATACATCTTTAAAAAATGGCACCACGAGTGAGGTTTCTGACGCTTGTGTACTCGTTGCATACAGTGCAGTTGCCACCACTAGAGCAATAACCGATTGCCAAAAATACTTCCATTTAGCAATTAGCCCTTTAGGGTCTTTACGTATTACTTTGCGGTAGTCATCTATAAAGCCCACTAAACCTAATGAGCCAATTACAAATAAGGTTGCCCATACGTATTTGTTTGATAAGTCAGCCCATAATAAGGTGCTGGTAAATATGGCGCCTAAAATAAGTAAGCCTCCCATAGTAGGAGTGCCTTTTTTAGATAAGTGAGATTCTGGGCCATCATCTCGCACTACTTGGCCAATTTGCATTTTTTGTAACGAACGAATGAGCTTAGGGCCAAAATAAAGCGACATCATTAACGCTGTTAATATGCCTAAAATGGCACGTAAGGTTAAATACGAAAAAACATTAAAGCCACTGTAATATTGGGTTAAATACTCTGCCAGCCAAACTAACATTATGATACTCCATTGATGGCTTGTTGCTGGCCATTTACTAAATCGGTTACTAATAATTCCATGCGAGAACTGCGCGATCCTTTCACCACAAGCGTGGTTTTATTGTTTGTGTTATTAAGACTGGTTTGAATTTGCTTGAGCATCTCTTCGCGGTTAGAAAAATGACGGTTTGGCTTATCAAATACATCGCTTGCGTATTTACTTAACACACCCAGCGTATACAGCTCATCAATGCCTTGTTGTTTTGCGTATTCGCCTACTTCTTGATGATAAGTTCTGGCTTGTTCACCAAGCTCTCCCATATCGCCCAGTGCTAAAATACGGTGCCCTTGAATATCACTTAATAAATCAATTGCTGCTTTTACCGACTTAACATTTGCATTGTAGGTATCATCAATAACGGTCAGTGAATCAGTTACTTTTATTAAATTTACCCGCCCCTTCACATCGCCCATGGTGGCAAGTGCGGTGGCTATCTCTTCAAGTGATACCTCAAACTCGCTGGTTAAAGCCGCGGCAATAAGCGCGTTGCTCACGTTGTGCTTACCAGGAAGAGCAAGCGTTACTGGTACTTTTTGATCTTGTGTACACAATAAAAAGCTCGCGCGAGCGTTTTCATCTAGGCTGATATTTTCAGCCCAAATATCAAGTTTTTCAGTACTTGAAAAACACTTAACAGTGCGCCCTTTTAATTTATCAAGCCAGTATTGGCTAAATTCGCTATCGCAGTTAACAATGGCAACGCCATCGTCTTTTAGGCCATCAAAAATCTCACCTTTTGCCTTAGCAACTCCCATTAGACTACCAAAGCCTTCTAAATGCGCAGCGGCCACATTACACACCACAGCTACATCGGGTTTTGCCATGGCGGTAGTGTATGCAATTTCGCCTAAATGATTAGCGCCAAGCTCTATAACAGCAAAACGGTGCTGCGGCTCTAAACGTAATAGCGTAAGTGGTACGCCAATATCGTTATTAAAATTACCTTTTGTAGCAAGCACATCTCCGTGCACCGATAAAATAGCGGCGCACATTTCTTTTACCGTTGTTTTACCCACGCTGCCCGTAATGGCAATGGTTTTTGGGTTAACCTGCGCCATAACCGCCGCACCTATATTACCTAATGCAATACGGGTATCGCTAACAACAAACTGCACAATATCTACATCTACTTTATGCTGAACAATAACGCCAATAGCGCCTTTTTGTTTAGCGTCAGCAATAAATTTATGGCCATCAAAATTAGGCCCTTTTAAAGCTAAAAACACCTCACCGTCGCAAATGCTCCGGGTATCGGTATTAATATTTACTACATTGAGATTATCACCTTGATAATCGGTTGCTAGCACATTTGCCAGCCAATCAAAGTCCATTGGGATCATTGAGTTATCCCTCTTACTGCTTTTTTTAGTTGTTCTTTTACATAACTGCGATCGCAAAAGTCGATACGTTGATCGCCAATAATTTGGTAATCCTCGTGGCCTTTGCCGGCAATTAAAATAACGTCATCCGCATTTGCATTTTCTATTGCATAGCGAATGGCTTTTGCTCTATCAGCCTCTAAATGGGCTTTTTCAGGCTGCGATAAACCCGCTGCCACATCTGCCAAAATAGCATCTGGGTTTTCTGAACGCGGATTGTCGCTGGTAACAATAACCTTATCTGCATTTTGCTCTGCCGCTTGCGCCATTAAGGCACGCTTACCTTTATCTCTGTCGCCGCCACAGCCGAAAACACAACTAACCCCACCAGGCACATGCTTTTGCAATGCTTGTAAAGCCAGAGCAAGTGCATCAGGCGTATGGGCGTAATCAACAACGCACGTGGGTAAATTAACTTCGCTAAACGCTTGCATACGCCCAGCAACGGGGTGCAAATGCGCGCATCCGGCGGCTAACTGCTCAAGCGGATAACCTAGCCCCAACAATGTTGCCAGTGCCGCAGTTAAATTATATAAGTTAAACTCACCAAATAGAGGCGATGTTACGCTAATATCACCCCAACTTGTGCTCAATTGCGCCGAAATTCCATTTTTAGAATACTCAACATCAGAAAAATACACATACTGTGCATTTTTAGGTGCTAAATTTTTACGACCATAACAAATAAGATTATTAAAACTGTATTTTTCAAGCCATTGCTCTGCTTGCCCATCGTCTTGATTAAGCACCACTAGCTGTGGGTCAAAATCGCGAAACAGCATAAGCTTAGCGTCGCCATAACTTGCCATATCGCCGTGATAATCAAGGTGATCGCGCGATAAATTAGTAAATACCGCCGCTTTAAATTGGCATTGTGCCACACGCTGTTGCACTAACCCGTGCGATGAAACCTCCATCGCCACAAGCTTTTTATGCTGCTGTTTTAAGTCATGCAATATGTGCTGCAAGTCAACAGCCGAAGGCGTGGTATTAATAAGTGGCGTAAGTGTATCGGGGTGGCCATAACCTAATGTGCCTATAATGGCCGAAGGGGTACTACAAAACTGCGCTAAATGCGCCATCATAGCCGTTGTTGTAGATTTACCATTAGTGCCCGTTACACCAATTAAATCGAGAGATTGGCTTGGGTTTTCATAAAATTGACTCGCTAGTTCTGGGAGTTTTTTATCAAGCTCGGTTACTAAATACAGTGGCTCAAAAGTGACATCAAATTCGCACAGTCTATCGGCAATAATGGCTGTAGCCCCGTTTTCAATTGCTTTGGCAATAAACTGTCCGCCATCAAGCGCATGGCCTTTTATAGCCACAAATACATCGCCTGGCGTTACATCCCGGCTATCAAGGCGTAAATCTTTAACTAGCTGCGAAGGTGCATCTATCTCGATGTATTTTAAAATAGCCTTTAAATCACGCATCGTTATCTTTACCTTTTACGTAAGCCACTTCTTCCTTATCAGGGGCTACGTTTAATATTCTTAATGCGTTAGAGACGATTTCTGCAAATGCAGGGCCTGCGGTGGCACCTCCATAGTACACATCGCCACCGGGCTCATTTATCATCACTACCACAGCCAAGCGTGGATTACTTGCCGGTGCTACACCTGCAAAATAACCTACGTATTCATCACCGTAACCACCAGCAACCGCCTTTTTAGAAGTACCGGTTTTACCTGCCGCGCGATAGCCATCTACTTTTATGTTTCGGGCTGTACCGTCTTTTTCAAACACGCTTTCCATCATGTGAACAACGGCTTCTACGTCTTTTTGTTTAAAAATACGCTCGCCTTCTGGCACACCGTCTTGCTTTAAAATCGTTAACGGACGATTAATCCCACCGGCGCCTAACATGGTATAAAAACGGGCCATTTGCGCCGTACTTACCGAAATAGCATAACCAAACGATAACGTGGCAATTTCAAAGTCAGACCAGCGGCGGTTTGGATAAAATAAACCACTACTTTCGCCAACCATGCCTGTGCCGGTATCGCTACCAAAGCCCACTTTTTGATATAAGCCAACTAAGTAATCTTTAGGTACTTGCTGCGTTACCTTTGCCACGCCCATGTTTGATGAATACTTTAAAATTTCGCGAAGCGTCATTTCACCGTGGTTACGGGTATCTTTTACTAAACTGCCGCCTAAACGCATCCAACCTGGGTAGGTATCAATGGTGTCGTCGGCTTTAATTGCGCCGTAGTCTAGCCCAGCTAAAATGGCTAGTGGCTTAACGGTTGAGCCTGGTTCAAACAAATCGGTAATTGCGCGGTTACGGCGTTTATGTGGTTGTGCATCGTTCAAATTATTTGGATTAAATGATGGGCTATTTACCATAGCCAAAACTTCACCGGTTTTAACATCAACTACCATGGCCGACCCCGATGTCGCTTTATACGTGAGTACAGCAGATTTTACTGCCTTATAAGCAATTGCTTGAATGCGTTGATCAATACTCAGCTGAATATTTTCAGGCTCTACACGCTCACGCTCATCTAATACTTCAACTTCGCGGCCTTGGGCATCTTTACGAATAGTGCGACGGCCTTCTTCGCCTGTTAAGGCATTTTCGTAGAGTTTTTCAATGCCTTCGATGCCTTTTCCATCAATGTTTGTAAAACCAATAATGTGGGCCGTTACCTCTCCTGCAGGGTAATAACGTTTAGACTCATCTAACAAATGAATACCAGGTAAGCGTAATTGGCTAATGTAGTTGGCAACCGCCGGTGTAACTTGGCGCTTTAAATACACAAAACGACGGGTGGGATCATTTAATAAACGCGAATTTATTTTTTTAGGATCGATACGTAATACATCTGCCAGCTCACGCCAACGCAGATCATTTTCATAATAAACAGAGGTACGCTTATCAAGCTCAGCGGCATTTTCTGCAAGCGTTTTATGATCTTCACCGTTTTTACGTGCTTGTTTTATAACTTTAGCAACAAGTGACTTATGCAATGCTTTAGGATCGGCATACACACTGACTACAGGCACACTTACAGCAAGCTCTTTGCCTTGACGATCGAAGATCATACCGCGTTGTACATGTAGTTTTTCTACACGAACGGTGCGTTTATCGCTTTCTGAACGGGCTTTATCTGGCTCAATAACTTGTAAATAGGCAGCACGCGACACCAGTGTTACAAACACTAAAAACACCACAGTGCACACCAACATAAAGCGCCATGTGATTAAGTTATTGACCTGTTTTTTGCCGCGATTTCTCATTGTATTATTATTACCTGTTCATCCTGACTGGTAGGGCGCTTCATTTGAAGCTGTGTGGTAGCAACCTCCTCAATGCGCGCATGCTGCGAATAAAACTCTTCTTCTACAAGTAAATAACGCCATTCAAGGTCGAGCTCATCTCGCTCTTGTAGCAGCGTATCTTGCTTAATTAGCTGCGCGCGAGCCGAGTGCGTAACCTGCACTACTGCAAAGCTTGAAGCGAATATCACAACCAACAAGGCCGAGGTTAGCTTGTTAGCTCCTAGGCCTTTTAATATTTCTAAAAATAAATTGGGTTGGCGATGATTCGCTTTAGTGTTCATCCAAGCCTCTGTGCAATCCTAAGTACTGAGCTGCGAGAGCGTGGATTACGCTCAATTTCTTCAGCACTTGGTTTAATAGCTTTACCCACTGCTTTTAACGTCAGGTTTTTATTTATTTGTGCGTCGGTTAAAGGCAGACCTCTGGGTATCGCTTCTCCCTTACTCTGTTTTCTAATAAATTGCTTCACAATTCTGTCTTCAAGTGAATGAAACGAAATAACCACTAAACGTCCACCTGGCTTTAATACTTTTACAGCAGCTTGCAGTGCGGTTTGAATTTCTTCCAGTTCACTGTTTATGTAAATTCTGATTGCCTGAAATGTACGTGTGGCTGGGTGTTTAAATTTATCTTTAACAGGCACCGCTTCATCGACTAAATCGGCAAGTTGCTTGGTTGTGGTAATTGGCGTGTGCTCTCTTACCTCAAGTACTTTGTGGGCAATACGCTTACCAAATTTTTCTTCACCGTAGGTTTTAATTACATGGGTAATGTCTTCAAGCTCAGCTTCGGCTAGCCACTGCGCTGCACTGCGCCCACTTGTTGGGTCCATGCGCATATCAAGAGGGCCGTCCTTCATAAAGCTAAAGCCACGCTCTGCGTCATCAAGCTGGGGTGAGGACACGCCAATATCTAATAAAATGCCATCAACTTTACCTAACAGATCGTTTTGCTCTGCAACATCGTATAAGTTAGAAAAGCGGGTGTGAGCTATAGCAAATCGTGCGTCATCGGCAAATTTTTCAGCCGACTTTATTGCTTGTGGGTCTTGATCAATGGCCTGTAAACGCCCTTGCTCACCAAGTCGAGCAAGTATTTGACCTGAGTGTCCGCCACGTCCAAAAGTACCATCCATGTATATGCCGTCTGGCTTAATTGCAAGAGCATCGATGGTTTCGTCCATTAATACGGATACGTGTTCAAATTGCGCAGTCATTAGCTTGTGTTTGCCTTTTTTAGTGCCGTTAGAGTGTGAAACTATCTAAATCTTGGTTTGCTTCAAAATCCCCGAGCCTTTCCAACTCAGTGTCTTGGCGCATTTGTTCGTGCCAACGCGCTTCATCCCAAATTTCAAATTTATTCATTAAACCAACTAGCATGATCTTTTTGCCAAGTTCTGCGTGGCTACGCAATGAAGGCGCCAGCAAAATTCGACCATTTTTATCAAGTTGATACTCTGTGGCATTACCTAACAACATACGTTGCATTCGGCGAGCGCGTGGATTCATATTAGAGATTTTAGATAAGCGGCTTTCTATTTCTTGCCACTGTGCAAGAGGATACAACCATAAACACGGCTCGTTTAGCGCAATGGTACATATTACCGTTCCTTGATCTTCAGACAGCAAAGCGTCTCGGTACTTAGTCGGTACCGCAAAACGTCCTTTATCATCCAAGCTCAGTGAACTAGCGCCACGAAACATAAAAAGCCTACTTTTAAATTGTGTAATCGAGTTTCGATTAATTTGATCCAGTTAGATCCACTAAAAACCACTTTTTACCACAGTGCTCCAGTTTAGGGCTTGACAAGCCTTTTTGTCAAGTAAGCTGACCAGCTTTAACGTCTCGCTAAGCTAGAAAAAATAAGGCTTTACGCAAAGCGATTGAATTACGTGGGAAAAAGTGGAGGTAGTAGATAAAATTTTTTTAAAGCATTGCTAATAACGTTTGGTTTACATAATTTGCTTACTGAATAATCAATGAATAATTACAAAAAAATGAATCTAGTTTATAGGCATGTAAAATTTACTTAGCACAGCAGCAATACTTACTTCATGCTGCTTTTTATTTAATCTACCGCACCCTACCTTAAATATATAAAAACAATAAAATCAAGTGGTTAAATTATTTTTAATGATTGGTTTAATCGTTGCATCTGCTATAGCACCAGTTAAATTTTTTTATTTTATTTATTAAGGATTGATTATGGCTACTGCAACAAATACAAAACCGAATACTGAAACAAACATGAAACCTGATCTTAAACAAAAAGAGAGTGAGGCACCGTTGACTGAAAAAGCAACGTCTGTTGCACACGATGCAGTAGATGCACTTTCAAGCAAGGCATCAGTTGCTGAGTCAAGCGTACGTAAAGGCGCTTCAAGCTCTGCAGAAGCACTAAGCGAAAAACAACTTATTGCTCGTGAAAA
Source organism: Pseudoalteromonas sp. S2893 (assembly GCF_005887105.1). Lineage (NCBI taxonomy): Bacteria > Pseudomonadati > Pseudomonadota > Gammaproteobacteria > Alteromonadales > Pseudoalteromonadaceae > Pseudoalteromonas > Pseudoalteromonas sp. S2893. Next base: position 111,174 of record NZ_PNCY01000010.1, read on the forward strand.
ACTAACTGAGTGCAGCGCAAAAACGCGTGCTTTTGCCTCAGAAAATCCGTTAGCAACAGCGGGTATTGCTTTTGCGGCGGGTATGCTGGTAACGTCACTATTTCGTCGTAAGTAATAAATAATGAGTAGCTCACAAACAACAGCAACCACGGACGGTAATGCTCAAAATCAAACAACTGATGACCCTAGCCAAAAGGATGATTGGCAGGATCATATAGCAAAGATCATTGAATACTCTGACCAGCTCAAGGAGGATTATAAAACGCAAGGAAAGCTTACCCACCAACTTGCAAAGGCTGAGTGGAAGCTGTCGTTACGATCAATGGCGTTGATCACTATATTTTTAGGATGTTTTGCCAGTGGTTTGATTTTGTTGTGGGCCGGCTTACTAGGTGCAATTGGTTACGGTGTATATGATTTATTTGGCTCGGTTTGGCTTAGCTTTGCTACTGCTGCCCTCGCGCAAATAATTTGTTTAATTTGGCTTTGGCGAAATACCGTATACCTAAGCAATAAAATTGGCTTTAGTAAAACGATTAAAAGTTTAAAGCAACTTTTAAATCTATAAGGAAATAACTATGCTCGTTAATTTTCTAATTAAAGAACCCAATGAGAACGTTGACACGTTAAATAAGCAAATGGATTTACAGCATGCATTAAAGCGCCAGCACCATGCAGCAATAAAGTACCGCTTTAAGCGCTTTGCAGCCACCAAGGTAGGATTGGCATCAGCTTTTTTAGCCGGAGCAACGGTTCAAGCTGGCAAAAGCGAAACCAGCTTTGTGCGAAAATACGGCTGGCTGGTAAAGTTATTTGCATAGCAGCAACTGCATTTATAAAAGCTTTTTTAAAAGTGCAATTGCCACTTACTTTAATGCCTTCTAATACCTCTTAGCCCAACTTGTCTCTATTATGATTTTGGCTAAAGTTTAACGCCGGCCCTTTTGGAATAATTTGCGTTGGGTTGATCATTGTGTGGCTAAAATAGTAATGCCGCTTAATATGCTCAAGGTTAACCGTACTGGCTACTCCCTCTATTTGGTATAACTCACGTACATAGTTACTCAGCGCTGGGTAGCTTTCAATAGTGCGTAAATTACACTTAAAATGCCCAACATACACGCTATCGAACCGAATGAGTGTGGTAAATAAACGCCAATCAGCTTCAGTTAATGTGCTCCCCATCAGGTAACGATTTTTACTTAGTATGCCCTCTACTTTATCAAGTGCTTTAAATAACGCAGCAAATGCATCTTCGTATGCTGTTTGTGTAGTTGCAAAACCCGCTTTATATACCCCATTATTAATATTGGTATAAACAAGGTCGTTAATTTCATCAATATCTGCTTGTAATGATTGTGGGTAATAGTCATCCGTATTATTCGTAATTTCATTAAATGCGGTATTAAACATACGAATAATATCTGCAGATTCATTACTAACAATTTTATTTTGATGCTTATCCCAAAGCACAGGCACAGTTACTCGCCCACTGTAATTTTCATCGTGCTTAGTATAAATTTGATGTAAGTATTCACTATTAAATAAATCATCGCCGCTACTGAGGTTATCTTTATCAAAGCTCCACCCCTTATCTAACATATCTGGGCTGACTACCGATACGCTAATAATATCGCTTAGGCCTTTTAGCTGTCTGAATATAAGTGTGCGATGCGCCCACGGGCACGCTAAGGCAACATATAAGTGGTAGCGATTTGCTTGCGCTTTAAATCCGCCGCTCCCTGTAGGTCCAGGGCTGCCATCTTTTGTGATCCAATTACGAAGCTGTGCTGTTTCGCGTTTAAATTTACCATTATTCGAGTCGGTGTCGTACCATTTGTCTTGCCATTGACCATCAACTAATAAACCCATAATAACCTCCTCAATTAATTATTAAATGTTGCCAAATTCGCCGTTTTGATAATCACGCACCGCTTGTTTAATTTCCTCTTGCGTGGTCATTACAAATGGGCCCATATGTGCAATAGGTTGATCAAGTGGGTTACCCGCTAAAATAAGTATCCCCGCCCCCTTTTGTGAAGATATATCAATGTCACTGTTTTCACTTAATATAAGCAACTTGCCAGCATTAAATGTTTGCTCGTCACCTGTAATAAGCTCACCTGTATGAACATAGATCATCACTTTACGTTGTTTAAGCCCTGCTAACTGCATGCGTGTATTAACGGGGAGAGTAACATTGGCCAGTGCAGCATTGGCCGCTAAGCTTTGCAAACTCGACGTTAACGTAGAATCTTCAAACTGCCAATTACCCGCAAGAGCTTTAAAGCTCACGCCATGCTTGTTAGTGACTTCAGGCGCTGGATTTTGTGTAGTATCTTGATAACGTGGCGCGCGCATTTTTTCGCCACTGGGCATATTGATCCAAATTTGAAAGCCATGCAGCCCCTCTTTTGCATCTGTTAGTGGCATTTCACTGTGCATTACGCCTCTACCTGTACTCATCCATTGTACATCGCCAGATCGGATCGCTTTTTTGTTGCCCATTTGATCTTGGTGTTCAAGGCCACCTTTAATAATGTACGTAAAGGTTTCAATGCCGCGATGAGGGTGCGGTGGAAAGCCGCCAATATAGTCACTTTCATTGTTAGACTTTAGCTCATCAATCATTAAAAAAGGGTCGAGATATTTGCCATCAAAACCAGGTATCCGACTTATGTTTACACCATCACCATCTTGGGTGGCGTAAGCAGTTAACACTTTTGCTATGTTCATATTTAAAATACTGTAGTAGATTAATTAATGAGCTTATTAAAGCATTCATAAAACAATACGACTATGTCTTTAAATCGAGCAAAACGTTCTACTTTTTAGAAAATTGAGTGTTTATTTTGATAATTCGTTTATTTGGCATAATAAGCTTCATGATTAAAAACACAGACTTAAGCTGACTTCTAATAACTTTTTAGTGCAACCCTATATTTTGTATGGTTATTTTTGGCTTTTATGTCTACAATCACTTTTTAGGGACGCAGAGCTTAAGGAAAACTTATTTTTACTTCATCGCTTAAAAGCCAGCTTTACAGGTTACTCATCCTACTTAGCATTCCCGGTGCCGCTGTGACGGTATTTACGCTATGGTATGAGCGTGATGCTGCCATTGAAAAAAGTGAAGAAAGAATAGTAAATATAGCTAAGCAATTGACACAACATCAAAAAACAATGGTTGATGATGTTAGACGTATTACTATTTATTTAGCCGATAAAACAGCAAAAAATGAAACACTCCCCACAACCTGCCCTAATTACTTTTACGAAATAAAAGCCCTTTATAAGAATATTGCAAATATAGGTATTGTTGATAAAAATGGCGACATACAGTGCGTGACAAATGGTCGTAGTAAAAATATTAATATTAGCGATCGTACTTATTTTCAAAATGCCATTAGTAATAAAAGTTTTTCGGTGGGGTATTTTCAATACGACCGAAGTATTCAAGCGCAAAGTGTCAATTTTGCCTACCCAATTATAGATAGTAATAACCAACTAAAAGGCACACTGGTTACCGTTATTGCATTGAATTGGTGGAATATCGCCTTAAGCGAAGCTAAATTACCTAACAATGCCAAGGCCGTTATTGCCGACTCTAATGGCTTAATACTGGCCAACTACCCTAATCAACCACGTAATTTAGGCCAAAAAATTACCGACATAGATTTACTTCACGATAAAAGCTCGTTAACCGTGTTTAAAAATGCAGAAGGCGAAAACCAGGTTTTTCATCGCTCAGTAATATACAAAGACGGCCATGATAATAATTTAGATATTTATATAGCCGTTTCGGTTGAAGACTTTATTAATAAAGTGAATGAAAGCTTTGCTAAAACCATTTTTGCGTTTTTATCGGCTATTGCCCTGTTGGTGCTGCTCGCTAGGCGCTTAATTAAACAAAGTATATTTAAGCCTATCGCTAATTTAACCAAAGCCACAGATGAACTGGCAAATGGCACTATGCCCAAACATATTAAAAAGCCCAACAGCCCAGAGCTGCGCGCGCTTTATGACCGTTTTGCTGTTATGGCACAAACCCGGCTATCTGCAGAGGCTAAATTAAAAAATAAGCACAACGAGTTAATGAGCTTATTAAATGCTTTACCCGATACCTACATACGTATAAATGCCCAAGGCAAAATCCTTTATATTGGCGGCTATATTAGCCCTGTGCTAAACGTTGAGACAGGCAAAGCTTTAAAATTAGTTGATGTACTCTCTGAGGCCAACGCAGAGTTACTGCTTTCTCAATTAGGTACTTTAGAGGGTTCACAAACCATTGAGTTTACATTGTTTAAAAAATCTAAAGAGCACTTTTTTGAGGCAAGAATCAATGCACTCACTAATAATGAATACATTATTGTTCTTAGAGATATAAGCCAAAAAAAGGTCAACGAAAAAGCACTTCATTTAGCGTCGCTTGTTTACAGTAATAGTAGTGAAGGGATGATGATTACAGACCCCGACGGCATTATTTATGACGTAAACCCTGCGTTTTGCGAAACAACCCAATACAGCAAAAAAGAAGCGATAGGTAAAACCAGTCGTATTTTAGCCTCTGGCAAACACTCAAAAGCATTTTATGAAAAAATGTGGGCAGAGCTCAGAGAAACTGGCCGTTGGCAGGGTGAGATAATTAATCGTAAAAAAAATGGCGACACCTATACCGAGTTTCTGATCATAGATACCGTGTACGATGATAAAAACATGCCTACTCGCCGGGTGGCCATTTTTACCGACCTAACAGAAAAAAAACAAGCCGATGAAACCATATGGCGAAAAACTCACTTCGACCACTTAACTGATTTACCGAATAGGCTAGAGCTTAAAGAGCGTTTAAATAAGCGTTTTGATGAAGTAACAGGCGACAAATGCGAACTTGTTGTGATGCTGCTCGATATTGATCACTTTAAAGATATTAACGACACGTTAGGCCATCATTATGGCGATAATCTACTTAAGTTAGTTTCTCAACGGATAATTCAAGCTGCAATAAACGCCAGTTTTGTCGCGCGTATTGGCGGTGATGAATTTGTGATTGTATACGACCACGTTAAAAGCAGTCGCCATATAAACCAAATTGCCAGCAATATATTGCAAAGCCTTTCATCAAGTATACAGCTTGAAAACGAGGAGCTATTTATTAGCGCTAGTATGGGCATTGCATGCGCACCTAGCGATGGCCAAAGTACAGAGCTGCTATTAAAAGCTGCCGACCAAGCCATGTATAAAGCTAAAAATAACGGCCGTAATGGGTTTGAGTTTTTTTCAAAAGATATGCGTATTCATGCACAAGCGCGTATGCAGCTATTAAAAGATTTACGCTCCGCCATAGAGCTTGAACAATTTGAGCTATTTTATCAGCCTATTGTGGCATTAAACGATTTGCATATTCATAAAGCCGAAGGGCTTATTCGCTGGCATCACCCTAAAAAGGGGTTAGTCTCGCCGGCGACGTTTATACCGCTTGCAGAGGAAACTAGGCAAATAAATGCGCTGGGCCAATTTGTATTTACACAAGCAATACACACCCTAAAAGAAATAAACACCACCATGGGGGAGCAATTTCAAATTAGTATAAATGTCTCTCCTGTGCAGTTATCAACAATCGATAGCGGAATTGACGATTGGTGTGAGATTTTAAAAGCAGCCAAACTACCCGCCTCCTCTATTGTGGCCGAGATCACAGAAGGCCTTATGGTTAACCCAGAGCCACTAACTCAAAGTCGCTTAAAAACATTAGTCCAGTCAGGTGTGCAATTAGCGCTAGATGACTTTGGCACCGGCTATTCATCGCTCGCGTACCTGCAAGAAATGGATACCGATTACCTAAAAATAGATAAACGCTTTATTGATAATATTAAAGCAGGGAGCCAAGAGCTTGCTTTATGTGAAGCCATTATTGTAATGGCCCACCAGCTTGGCCTAAAAGTTATTGCTGAAGGAATTGAAACGCAGCAACAAATGCAGCTACTACTAAAAGCAGGATGCGACTACGGGCAAGGTTATTTGTTTTCAAAGCCAGTGCCTAAAAAAGAGTTTATGACGTTGCTGAGCAGCAAAAAAATGGTTATTGCCAATAATAAATAAGTAGTTACGCAATAAATAGAGTGCCTACACGGTCAGGTAGTTTAATCAATAGTAAGTAGTAACAAGGTTTAAAATGGCAAAGGCAACACTCGAGCAATGGAGAATGTTTAAAGCTGTTGTAGAGCATGGTGGGTTTGCCGGTGCTAGCAGCGCGGTATTTAAAAGCCAATCAACCGTGCACCATGCAGTGCAAAAGTTAGAGTCGGCACTGCAAGTAAAATTGCTTGAAGTAAAAGGCCGTAAAGCGTATTTAACCGAAAACGGTAAGCTTATATTGCGCCGCGCCGAATTTTTAATAGATGAAGCCAGCAAAATAGAATCGGTTGCTAATACATTAAGCGAAGGTATTGAAAGCACATTAAAAATAGCGGTAGATGAAGTGTTTCCGCAGCATTTATTGTACCAAGCGCTAAGCCATATTAATGAGCAATACCCGCTGGTAAAAATAGAACTGATAGAAAGCGTACTTAATGGCGCAAACGAATTACTTACCAATGCAGTGGTCGACTTAGCAATTACCTCTATTGCGCTTTATGGCATTAATTGCCATAGCTTGTGCGATATAGAATTTATTGCCGTTGCGCACCCTGATCACCCCCTGCACCAGCGCACTGAACCACTGACCTACAGAGAGCTTAAATTACACAGGCAAATAGTTGTTCGCGATTCGGCCACCCACACCAGCCACGACGACGGCTGGCTTGGGGCTGATATGCGCTGGACAGTAAGTCACTTACGTAACTCTATTGATATGGTTAGCCAAAACTTTGGTTATGCATGGCTGCCTAGTGCACAAATTAAACCTTATCTTAAAAACAACACACTTAAGCCCCTTAATTTAGAGCAAGGAACAACCCGCTCCTTAAAGCTTTATTTAATGTGCACCGACAATGACCGTTTAGGCCCCGTTGGCCAAGCATTTACTCAGCATCTCATAAGCTTGTGCAATAACGAGCCCGGCTAAGAGTTTGTCGGCTCATCTACATCAAGGTGATCAGCAACATAGGCGCCGCGTTTACCGCGTTCTTTAGCGGGGCCTTTGGTACTATCTTTCGCTGTTTGTTGTTCGGTTGCCGCATTTATTACCGCCCCAAGCGTAATAATATAGGCACTTATATAGAGCCACATTAGCATAATCACTACCCCGCCTAACGAACCATACGTTTCGTTGTAGCTTGCAAAGTGAGACACATAAAACGAAAAACCAATTGAGGCTAAAATCCATAATACAGTCGCAATACACGAGCCAAGTGTGATCCAGCGCCATTTAGCGGGTTTTCGGTGTGGTGCATAGCGATACAAAAGCACCAACGCAAAATTAAACATAAAGGCGAGTAATGGCCACGATATTAACTTTATTAGTAAGTCTATACTTTCTTTTAAGCCCACTAAATTAAGTACTATGGGTAAAATACCTATAATTAGCAAAGCAAAAATAGCCACTAAAATAGCCCCTACCGAAAATAAAAAACGTACTAACTGAGCATGAAAAAAAGAGCGTTTTTCGTATTCATGATAACTAATGTTACAGGCAGTAATGAGCGCTTGGCTGCCTTTAGAGCTACTCCAAATAGTAAGAATAAGTGTACCAATTGCACTTAAGCTTAAACTGGCGTTAGAGGTTTGAGCCAAGCTCGAGACCTGAGATAAAATTAAATCGCTCGTGCTTTGCGGTAATAAGGTAACTATTTTACTCAGGTGTTCACTAATATCGGTGGGCGATGAAAAGTACGCATACACAGAAACCATTGCAGCAATAGCAGGAAAAATAGCAAGTAAGGCATAAAACGCAACGCCCGCTGCAACCAGCGATAAGTTGTCTTGGCTCATTTGCTTAAAAATACGTTTGGCTATGTCCCACCAACCAATAACCGGAATGTGCACTGGCTGCTCGGCATGTTGTCCCCGTTTAGGTTTGCTCATTGTTTGCTCCTTTTTAGCCTATTATCGAGCAAAAAGTTTGCCAAGCTGTGCTTATGGCATTGGTATTAAACTTGCTGCTTGCTAGATTATTTAAAATACCAAGGTAATACGCCATGAACAGCCTTATAACTATGCTAATTGCAGTGAACACCACGGCTGTGAATGCCTTAAACACCCCAGAAAGCGTGCTCAGTTGGCAGTATTTATACGCCCAAAGTTTGCAATTACTTCACGCAACAGCGCAAATATTACCCACTCTTTTATTAGGTTTTATACTTTTAACTATTAGCTACTTTGTCGCCAGTCCTTTGTCTAAGCTGTTAGTAAAACCGCTCATTTATATGACCGACAGTAAACTTGTGCACTTAGTGGCTAAACGCGGGATTAGCATTTTAATTTTATTGCTGGGCGTGTATTTATTTTTACGTTTAGCAGGACTTACCGAATTTGCTATTGCCATTATGAGCGGTACCGGATTAATAGGCTTAATATTGGGCTTTGCCTTTAGAGACATAGCAGAGAACTTTATTGCTAGTTTGCTGTTGAGTGTCCAACGGCCATTTAAAATAGACGATGTAATAGAAGTCGATGGCCGCTTAGGTGTGGTTAAAAAGGTCACCGCTCGCGCAACCACCTTAGTTGATTACGATGGCAACCATATACAAATACCTAACGCCACGGTTTATAAAAATACCATTAAAAACCTAACTGCAAATCCAAAAATGCGTGCCAAGGTGGTGATTGGCATAGGTTACGATAACGATATTCGTTACTGCCAAACACTCGCCCTTGAAATTGCAAACAAGCAAGCGGGTGTGATTACTGAGCCACCAGCACAAGTGCTGATCAATAATTTAGGCAGCTCAACAATTAACTTTAATCTGTTTTTTTGGGTTAACAGCGAACAACATAGTCCGTTAAAAGTGGCCTCGCAGTTAATGCGTGAGCTAGTAACCGAATTTACAGCGCAAAACATCAGTATGCCAGATGATGCCCGCGAGCGTATTTTACTCAGTGCACCTGATGAGAGTGATACACAAAAGCCCACCAACAAAGCTGAGCAACCTTTAACTGCTCAGCAAAGCTCTAAGCAGCTGCAGCAGCAAAATGAAACGGTTGATGATGTAAGTAGTGATACCGACGAAATTCGTGATCAAGCCGAAAAATCACGGGATCCTGAACAGGGTAAAAATATTATCTAAGCTAAACGTATAAGAAAAAATAAAACCACATACTGCCAATTTACAACTTAATAATGTTTTAAACCCTAAAAAATCAAAAAATATGATTAATTAATGCATTAAATATAACTTTTGTTATATCAATAATAAAAGTTATACACCTGTCAAATTATTGATTTTAAATAAGTTATTTATAAACCATCATTTAAGCCGCCTTTAACCCGCCTTTCATTATTAATAATTATTCAAAAAGTTATATTAACAAACCACCAACCAAAAACAATAAAATCAATAACATTCAATACGTTATTAACAAAACCGTGCTTGGCATTATTAATGCAATAACAATAATCTAACAACTTTAGAGCTTAATTATGCACGTGTACAAACAACCCCTATCTAAAAAGGCTAACGAAAGCTTGTCCATAAAATTGCAAGCCCCTTGTGTGGCCTGTGCACGTGCCGGTGCAATATGCGCGTTAACGCCCTAAGCAAAAGTTAAATAGCTCCCACTAAATATTATAAATAATTGGAATAACACTATGACCAGTACAACAAGTATTAATAACAACGAGCCTAAAAAAATGGCGCTCTGGCTAAAAATACTCATAGGTATGATAGCGGGTATTATTGCCGGCATGCTGTTAGGCAATAATGCTGAATATATAAAACCAATTGGCCAGCTATTTATTAGCGCCATAAAAATGTTAATTGTACCGCTTATATTTTGCTCATTAATTGTTGGTGTTACCTCAATGAAAGACACCACTAAAATGGGTCGTATTGGTGTTAAGTCAATCGTATTTTATTTAGCCACCACCGCAGTAGCTATTTCGATTGGTTTGGGCCTTGGGTTGTTGTTTGAACCTGGCGCAGGCTTAAATATGGTTGCAACCACAGTCGCTGATGCTAAACCAAGCCCTACCTTAGTAGACACCATTGTAGGTTTAGTACCAAAAAACCCAGTGGGCTCATTAGCCTCAGGTAATATTTTGCAGATTATTGTGTTTGCGTTGAGCTTAGGCATTGCTTTAAACCTAATTGGTGAAAAAGGCGAACCCGCTAGCAAAATGTTTGAAAGCCTAGCCGATGCAATGTACAAATTGACTGAGCTTGTAATGAAGCTGGCGCCATATGGTGTATTTGCATTAATGGCTTGGGTATCTGGCAAGTACGGACTGGATGTATTACTGCCACTTATAAAAGTAATTGGCTTAGTGTACCTAGGCTGCATTATTCACGTTTTAGTGTTGGGTGGCGGCTTTGTAGGCCTACTAGGCAAGCTTAATCCACAGCGTTTTTATAAAGGTATTATTGAAGCGCAAATTATTGCTTTTACCACCACAAGTAGCTCAGGTACTTTACCTGCCAGCATTAAATGCGCCACCCAAAACTTAGGTGTATCGCGAACTGTATCAAGCTTTGTACTGCCAGTAGGCGCCACAATTAACATGGATGGCACCGCTTTATACCAAGGCGTATTAGCACTGTTTATTGCCCAAGCCTTTGGTATTGACCTCACCACAACAGATTACTTAACCATTATAGCTACAGCTACTTTAGCCTCTGTAGGCACCGCTGGTGTACCCGGTGCAGGCCTTATTATGCTTTCGCTAGTACTGACCACCGTTGGCTTACCACTTGAAGGCATTGCAATAGTTGCCGGTATTGACCGAATTTTAGATATGGCGCGCACTACCATAAATGTAACTGGCGATTTAATGGTTACTTTATTAATTGGCAAAAGCGAAGGCGAGCTTGACGAAACCCTTTACAACCAAGACAACACAGCGGCTCAACCCGCTAAGCAATAACCCTCGATTTAGTAATTTTATAGAGAACAAACCATGACTAGTAAACTTATCTATTTACCCGTTGCATTAGGTGTTATTGCCTTAGCTAAACCTGCCCACGCAGATATTACAATTGAAGGTTTAAATGGCCTTGAAGCCGTTAAGCTATTTGGCGATATGCGTATGCGCTTTGAGCGCACCGAAGGCGATACAATTGACTCAACAAGCCGCGCCCGTTTGCGTGCCCGATTTGGTATTAAATACGCGGCTACCGATAACTGGTCAGCGCAAATGCGCTTTAGAACAACCTCAAGCCAACACGATTCAACCCATCAAACTTTTGGTATCACCGATACCAGCGATAACGATGACTTTGGTTTAGACCGCGCCTTTATGAAGTACACAGGGCTTAGTAACACCCAAGTATATATTGGTAAAGCGGCACCCGTTTATATGCATTCATCAGAGCTGCTTTTTCGTGACGATATAGCGCTAGAAGGTGTACAAGCTAACTGGAGTAACAATACGTTTAGCGTTAATGCGGGGCATATTATTCTTGAAGAAAACGTCGATAATGGCGAAGGCAAGCGCGATGCTAGCTGGCAACAATTACAAGGTGTATATGCTACAAGTTTTAATAACATTAACGTTAAAGCCGGTATTGGCGGAATTTTTGTTAGCGCCTCAGATACGGCCTATGCCAGTGCTGAGTCGGGTCTTGATGATGACCAAGCAGGCAACGTAATGACCTATAACCTTGATGTACGTTATGGCGCAGTGCGCTTTGCAGCCGATTACTACACAAGTGAAGCCGACAGCGAAAATACAGCGTTTACTGTACATGCTCGTTATCAAATTAATAAACAGTTTGGCTTGCGTTTTTACGTGCTACGTACCGAAGCCTATGCATTGCCTATGAACGGCGCGTTTACGCAAACTAATACTCCGGGTTCTTATACCAATATTAAAGGCACACGCGTACAGCTAGATTACAAAATTGCAGAGAACCTAAATGCCGATTTAAGGTGGTTTAGCGTGGATAATATTAATAACGATATACCCACTAACAACAATGGCCGCGATCGCATTCAAGTAAACCTAAACATGAAGTTTTAGTACTAAGGCATGTTGACCAATCGTGATTAAAATTACAGTAGTGAGTTTAGTATTTAGCAAAAGCGATTATTAGCCTACTCGCTTAAAAGCCAAGCGCCTTGCTTAAACTGCCCTAGCTTGAAAAACGTTAATCTACACAGGTCAACATCCTCTAAATAGGCCCAACCAATAAAAGCGATTTAATAGCCGATATTAAATCGCTTTTATTTTATTAAACAGCCTTAAAAAGACATAACTGCCTTACAAAAAACCTTAATTAACAATTAATTTATTCTTATTTAGTTTAAAGTATAAATAGATAAGACTTAAAACCATGATAAATTCGTTAGTACCTAATTTATATAAAATTAAAATACAGACTATAGTCCCCTGCTGCCAACTAAAAACGACCTTTTTGCGGCTGTAAAAGGAACATAAACGCCATTTTATTTGTACTGTTTAGACAATTTACTAACGCACTACCACAACTGAAAAATGCAGAGGTTTACTCACTTGTTTATTAAACAAAACGCTTGGTTTTATGTATTAAAAATAGCGCTACTAAGCCTACTGGGTTTCAATAGCCTAAACTGCATTGCACAAGCTAACTTATCGCAGCCAAAACAAATTATAGTGGGCGGAGATTTTAACTACCCCCCTTATGAGTTTATTAACGAAGATGGTGAACTTACAGGTTACAACGTAGAACTTAGCCAAGAAATAGCCGCTGTAATGGGGCTTAATATAAAAATAAAGCTAATGCCCTGGGCCGAAATAAGAGCCGAGTTTGACCGTGGAAATGTGGATATTTTACAAGGCATGGCCGCCACACCCGAGCGCACCGATCTGTATAACTTTAGCCCGCACACGTTTGTTAACCACTCTATATTTGCGCGCGACAATAGCCCTAAAATAACGCACTACAGCGAGCTTGAAAACTACCGCGTTATTGTACAAAGCAATGGCTCGGCATTTGATATGCTTAACCACTCAGGCTTAAACATTACCCTTATACCGGTTGAAACCCATGCCGATGCCCTGCGTTTGCTTGCCTCTGGCCGCTATGACTTTGCAGTGGTTTCAAACTTACCCGGTTTATATTTAAGTAAAAAATTGGGGCTATCAAACATCACTGCTATTTCTAGCCTAGAAAGAAACCGGCTTTATGGCTATGCCACTAAAACCGCAGATGAAGCGCTGTTATCGCAATTTACTCAAGGCTTAGCTATTTTAAAAAACACCGGCCGCCAGCAAGAAATTTACGATAAATGGTTTGGCCCGTTAAACGTATCACCTTGGTCTAAAGCCGGCGTAATAGCGGGTATATGTGTAGTGGTGCTGCTACTAATTAGTACCGTGGTGATAATTTGGAACAAAGCCCTGCGCAAAAAAGTAGAAAGCCGCACCAAAGAGCTACAAGCCCAGCAGTTACAGCTACTTCATGCAGATAAAATGGCCTCATTGGGGGTGTTGGTTTCGGGAGTAGCTCACGAAATTAATAACCCATGTAGTATTTTAACGTTAAATTTTCCGTTTATAAAAGAAGCCTTTGAAGATGCAACAGACATACTAGATGAGCATCAATCACGCCAAGGCGATTTTCTTGTTGCCGGTGTAAGCTATCAGCGCTTTAAACATATGCTGCCAGAAATTTTAGACGATATGCACATTGCCAGTAACAAGGTAAAAGGCATAGTAGAGGATTTAAAAAGCTTTGCCGTAAAAGGTGAAGCATCGCACGAGAAAACTGAGCAGCTAGATTTAAACCTACTAACAAACCGCTCTATTCGCTTAGTCACAAATCAAATTAAAAACTCGACAAACCACTTAGAGGTTAACTTAGCCAACTCACTGCCTGCGTTTAAAGGCAGCGGCAGCCGCATTGAGCAGGTAATCGTAAATTTAATTTTAAATGCCTGCCAAGCACTTGAAGACAAATCGCAAAAAATTATTATCACCAGCTATTTCCATACTAAACACAATCAGGTTGTGCTGAGCATTGAAGATCAAGGCGTAGGCATTGATCAACAGCACTTAATTAAGCTCACCGACCCCTTTTATACCACCAAACGACAATCTGGCGGCACCGGCTTAGGGCTTTCTGTATCAGCGGGGATCGTGGCAGATCACCAAGGCCAACTCACCTTTAAATCAACCCTCGGTAAAGGCACAAAAGTAAAGCTATCACTACCCTTATTACAACACGAGAGTGAACTATGAATACTAATTTATATCCTAGTTTTGAGGTCCTCATTTGTGATGACGACAACAGCTTTTTACGAAGCATATCGTTTGCAATAGAGCGCTACTGCGGCATTAACAACATTGTACAATGTAATGATAGCCGCGATGTAATTGCCAAACTAAACCAAGGAAATGTTCGCGTTGTATTGCTTGATTTAAACATGCCACATATCAGTGGCGATGAGCTTATAGCGCAAATTACAGAGCTTTTTCCGCATATTTCGGTGGTGATCATCAGCGGCATTAACCAAGTAGAAGCCGCTGTAAAATGTATAAAATTAGGTGCTTATGGTTATCATGTAAAAACAGAAGATCCAGAACGCCTAAGTAATAGCATAATGCAAGTGGTGCGTTTTCAAGAGCTAAACCTAGAAAACCAAGCCATGCGCGGCTATCTGCTAGAAAACCAAACAAGCCTGCATCCTGCGTTTTCTAAAATTATTAGTGTGGATCATCAAATGCATTCGGTGTTTAATTACATTGAGTCTATATCAAATAGCCAACAACCTATTCTAATTACCGGAGAAAGCGGCGTAGGAAAGGAGCTTATAGCCAGAGCCATTCACGAAACCAGTAGCTGCAGTGGCGAGCTTGTGTGTGTAAACGTAGCTGGCCTTGACGATAACTTATTTTCGGATACCTTATTTGGCCATAAAAAAGGCGCTTTTACAGGCGCTGAGCAAGCCCGCAAAGGCATGATAGAACGCGCATCAGGCGGGATACTATTTCTTGACGAAATTGGCGATTTAAACCTGGCCTCGCAAGTAAAGCTATTAAGGCTTTTGCAAGAAGGCGAATATTACCCAGTAGGCAGCGATACCCCAAAGCGCATCAACGCGCGCATTATTGCAGCCACCCACCAAAACTTACTCACTAAAAAAGAAAATGGCGAATTTAGAAACGACTTATACTATCGTTTAAAAATTCATCATGTAAATATTCCGCCGCTTAGAGAGCGCAAGCAAGATATAGCCTTATTACTCGAGCACTTTTTAACGCTTGCCGCACAAGAATTTAATAAACCGGTGGCAAGTATTCCAAAAGAATTATTAATTTTACTCGAAAACTACGCTTTCCCTGGCAATATAAGAGAGCTGCGCGCCATGGCCTTTGATGCAATGAGCACCCACCAAAGTGGCGCACTGTCTATGAAAGCGTTTGAAAGCGTACGCAGCGCCGTGCCCAAATTAGATATGCAAGCTCAGCTTGCCAAGCCGTTATTTGAGTCAACATCAACGCTACCCACTTTAAAACAAGCCGCAGAATTACTAGTGGCAGAAGCGATGAAACGTAGCAACTCAAATCAATCAATGGCAGCGCAACTACTCGGTATATCCCAGCCAGCACTCAGTAAGCGACTTAAAAAAGGACAGCCTGAGCCTTAAAAAACAACAAAGTACTTCATCAAATTTTAGGCACAAAAAAGCCCGCAGCGTTAACTGCGGGCTTTTTTGTTGAATGAGTGAGTTAGCCTATAAGCCGGGTTCTGTCCTTTCCGAAGAAAGTGATAATCATTCGTCTAGGCCATAAATCGCTCTATGGCTCAAGCAACCTACCCGGTTCCAACGTGGGCCACGCCATAAGGAACCCTATTTGGTCTTGCTCCGAGTGGAGTTTACCTTGCAACCAACTGTTACCAGTGGCCCGGTGCGCTCTTACCGCACCCTTTCACCCTTACCAACCCGAGGGTTGGCGGTCTCCTCTCTGCTGCACTTGTCGTGGGCTCACGCCCCCCAGCCGTTAGCTGGCACTCTGCCCTGTGGAGCCCGGACTTTCCTCCCCCTGATCATTTTCGTCACAGGCAGCGATTATCTTGGCTAACTCGGCGCGCAGTATACATGAGCTGTGCCTTGTACGCAGTAAAGATTTACTCTTTTTCGTCAATAATTGTTTTATACAGGGCGTTTTTCTTCATTCCAAAGTAGTCAGCGACAATACCACAGGCTTTTTTCATCGGCATTTCGCTTTCAAGTAGCGCCAGCATTTTACGCGCCTCTGGCGGTAAATCATCTACTTGCTTTGGTTTACCTGGCAACATGAGCACTATTTCGCCGCGTTGCTTGGTTGGGTCATCAGTTAAAAACTGCTTTAACTCACTTACGCTACCATTAAAAAAGGTTTCAAAGGTTTTGGTAAGCTCTTTTGCAAATACCACTTGTTGCTCACTACCTAAGGCTGCTTCTAAATCATCTAGGCTTGCCATAATACGGTGGGTGCTTTCGTACATTATGCTGGTAATGCTTGAGTTTACAGCTTCTATGAAAAAATCTTGGCGGGCTTTACTTTTAGCCGGTGTAAAGCCAATAAACTGAAAGCGATCTGTTGGCAGGCCTGAGCAACACACTGCAGTAATAGCAGCACACGCACCGGGCACGGGTGTTACATGCGCGCCTTGCTCGCGGCACAGGTTTACAACGGCATAACCTGGGTCGCTTATCAGTGGCGTGCCGGCATCTGAAACTAGCGCGATATTTTTGCCTTCGTTTAGCCAATCAATAATCTGCTGCGCTTTTTGTTTTTCGTTATGGTCATGTAATGCAAAGGTTTTAGCCTTTATACCAAAGTGGCTTAGTAGCTTACCGGTGTGGCGCGTGTCTTCAGCAGCGATTAAGTCAACTTGCGATAATGTCGCGATGGCACGCTGGCTTAAGTCGTCAAAATTGCCAATTGGGGTGGCAACAATGTAAAGAGTGCCAATTTTCTGTGAATTCTCCTCATTTAACATTGAGGTCTCCTGCGTCAGTCAGTAATATAAGCAAATCGCGTTAACGTATTGGGAAATCATTGTGCGACTTAAACTTGTTAGTCTATTAATTATATTGTCAGGGTTATCGGCCTGTAGCACAACCGAAAAACCAACTAAAAATAGCGATAGCATTAATACCAGTGCGAATGCGCTGCAAAATCAAGCAACCAGTGCCGATGCTATTTATAAATTAGCGCTTAATCGTACCGGTGCAGACAAAATTCAATTGCTTTATAGTGCGCGTGATGCGGCTATTTCGGAGCAAAGCTGGCCGTTACTTGAAAACATTTGTAATGAGCTTGAGCAAACCCCAAGTGTAGATAAAATTCAAAACCGCTTATACATTGCTTATGCACAAAAGCAGCAAAATAAAAACGACCAAGCGCTCGTTATTTTGCAATCGCTCGATGGCCAACTTAAACAGCCTGAACACTTTGCTTGGCATCAATATTTAACTGCTAGCATATATGCATCGCAAAACTTTCCTAAGCGCGCCGCTCCTTATTTTTTTAGAGCCTCAGAAACTGCGAATAAAAATAATATTGAGATCCCTGCTCTACAAAGTGCGCTGTGGGATAACTTAACAAAGCTGTCTTCTTATGCGCTGGAGCGCTTTAATCGTGGCTCTGTTATTCAGCAAGGTTGGACTAACTTAGCTTTATACCACCAAGTATATGCAAATAGCGGTGTAGAGCTTGACCAAGCCATTAATAATTGGCGCCGTCGCTACCCTGGCCACCCTGCCGTAGCTATTTTACCCGAGCAAGATGAAGCCCTAGCCGACCTAGCACCAGTTAATATAGAGCGATTAGCTGTACTTTTACCGCAATCAGGCGCAAATGAGCGTTTAGGTGACGCCCTAAAAGCCGGCATTTTGGCAGGGCTTGATAAGCAAACTATTAACGACACTGTTTTTATAGATGAGAACCTTTCAACCCAAGAGCTAAGCGAGCAGCTGAGTCAATTTAATCCAGACTTTGTGATTGGGCCATTATTAAAAGCGAATATAGATAAACTTGCGCAAGCTAAAACACTTATTGATACCCCAACATTACACTTAAATACATTTGATGGTGAGCGACTCTCGCTGCAACATTACTTTTTTGCTTTAAACCCTGAGCATGAAGTGCAGCAAGCGCTGGAGCACTTTTTAGCTAAAGGTTATCAAAAGCCTATGTTATTAGCGCCTAATAATGCCAATGGTCAGCGTTTGGTTGATTACTTTAATATTCAGTGGCAGCGCTATAGCGAAACAAAACCGCAAATTGGGTTTTATAACGATAACAAAGACATGCCAAACACAATTACAAGCTTGTTAGAGGTTGATAAATCTAAGCAGCGTATTAAAACGGTTAAGTCTTTATTTAAACAAGAAGTAGAAAGTGAAACCCGCTCTCGTAGCGATATTGATGCGATTTACATTTTAGGCGACGCTATAGAAACACGCCTAATAAAACCTTATTTAGATGTAAATGTAAGTACTTTTGCACAGCGGATCCCGCTTTATGCTAGCTCTAAAAGCCATAGTAAACAAATAGATCGCACCGATAAAGGCGATTTAGAAGGGCTTTACTTTACAGAGCTTCCGTGGATGCTTAATGCGACAGTTAAACAACATAATTTACGCAACCAATACAACACGCTGTGGCCTGAAAATGCCGATATAAGCCAACGCCTATTTGCAATGGCTTACGATGCCGTATCGGTGCTAAGCGACATTAGGCAACTGAGTGTAATGCCCGGTAATAAGTTTACAGGTTTAAGTGGGAAGCTTTCGGTAAATACAAGCGGACACATAGAGCGTACGCTTGATTGGGCACAATACACAAATAGACGCATAAAAGCCGTACAGCTAGAAACAAAGCAGCCCGTGCCTTTATTTATGCAATCAGCCAACGAAAGCACTACGCTTACGTTTGATTAATCTGGAGCGGCTATGTCGTGGTTTAAAGAGCTGTGGCAAAATAGCCGAGAAAAAGGCCAGTACTATGAACGCCAAGCAGAAAAATACTTAACTCGTGAAGGGCTTACGCCTATTGAGCGTAATTATTATTGCCCCTTTGGTGAGCTTGATGTGATTATGAAACACGGCGATACGCTTGTATTTGTAGAAGTTAAGTTTCGTAAAAACAATGCGAGAGGCGGTGCAAATTATGCCCTTGGCGCACAAAAACAAGCACGATTAAAACGCACTATTTATCACTACTTGGCAGCAAAAAACTTAACTAATCAGCCTATAAGAGTCGACTACGTTGCCATTACAGGTGAAGGCTCTGGTAATATAAATTGGATCAAAAGCGTACTTTAACACCACGCAAACAGATTAGTAAAACGCCCAGCAACAAACAAAAATGACGAATAAATTATTGGTAGTCTATGCAAGATACAATTAAAGAAATTTTTACAGAAAGCATTCAAGTACAAATAGCAGCAGGCGAAGTACTGCCAAGCGCACTAGAGTCTGCGGCATTTACCATTGCACAAAGTTTAATTAATGGTAACAAACTCCTTTGCTGTGGCACGGCAAACTGCCATATGCTAGCGCAACACATGGCCGGCGTATTAGTTAATCACTACGAAACAGAGCGCCCCTGTTTACCTGCTATTGCGCTATCTCAAGAAAACATCAATTTAGGGCAAAGTAGCCAAGTAGATGAACATGATACTTTTGCTCGCCAAGTACGTGCCTTTGCACAACAAGGCGACTTACTGCTTGCGTTAGCAATTAATGGCAATGAAAAACATATTATTTCTGCTGTAGAAGCTGCACTTACTAAAGATATGAAGGTCATAGTGATGGTAGGTGACGATGGTGGAGAACTCGTTGGCTTATTAGGCCCTAATGATGTAGAAATTCGTACGCCTTCTAAGCGCCCTAGCCGCATTATTGAATCTCACTTAGTTAACTTACATTGCTTAAGTGAACTGGTTGATTTAACTCTTTTCCCGCAGGATGAAAATTATGTTTAAACGCTCTCTTATTGTTTTAGGTACTGTTGTTTTACTGCAAGGCTGTGCAGCCGCAGTGGTTGCAGGAACAGCTGGTGCAGTAACAGCAGCAAATGATCGCCGCACCATTGGATCGCAAATAGACGACAATAATATAGAAATTAAAGCCAGCATTGCGCTTAGTGAAGTTGAACGACTAGAAAAGTTCGCTAATGTAGACGCTATAAGCGTTAATGGCATTGTTTTACTGGTAGGTCAGGTTGCCAATCAAGAAATGAAAAACCAAGCTCAGCAGAGCATTGAGGGGCTCTCAGGTATACGTAAAATACATAACCAAATTAGAATTGGCTCAAATATTGGTATTACCACACAAACACACGATTCGTGGCTAACCTCTAAAGTAAAAGCGCAGCTTTTAACAGCTAAAGACATACCGAGTAATAATATTAAAGTAGTGACCGAAAACGCTGAAGTATTTTTAATGGGATTAGTATCTGAATCTGAGTCTAACCAAGCGGTTAACATTGCACGCAATGTATCGGGTGTAGAGCGCGTTATTAAAGTGTTTGAATATTTATAAAATACATAAAAAGCCTTTTAAAAGGCACATAAAAAAACCGCTTAATTAGCGGTTTTTTTGTATTTAAGCGTTACTTGATGACGCGTAAATGTGAGCCTTTTTTCTTTTCTGGCTTTTCTGGCGGGGTTTCATCAATAGTTTCATCTGATGTTTCCACACTTTCAAGGTCAGGTGCAAAATCGTCTTCGTCCTCTAAAAACTCATCTGCAGTAAAGACTGTTCCTTCGCCATTTTCACGCGCATAAATAGCAAGTACCGCACCTAAAGGCACATATACTTGCATTGGCTGTCCGCCAAAGCGCGCATTAAAGCTTAGTTGTTCCATATCTAACGAAAACCCAGTAACGGCAGAAGGGCTAATATTAAGCACTATTTGGCCATCTTGTACAAACTGCGTAGGCACTTGTACTGCTGGGTACTGCGCATCAACCACTAAATGTGGTGTGCAGTCGTTATCTACGATCCAATCAAAAAAAGCACGTAGTAAATAAGGACGATTAGGCGTCATTATAAACGGATCTCACGCTCTGCTTCAGTTAAAGAAGCTTGGAATGACTCACGCTCAAATAAGCGGATCATGTACTCTTTTAGCTCTTTAGCGCCAGAGCCATTAAGCTCAATACCAAACTCTGGTAAACGCCATAATAGTGGTGCTAAATAACAATCTACTAAGCTAAACTCTTCACTCATAAAGTATGGAGCTTCGTTAAAGATTGGTGCAATTGCAAGTAACGCTTCAGTTAACTCTTTACGAGCTTGTGCAGCATCTGCTGTATTGTTAATGATTTTTTCAGCAAGGCTGTACCAATCAGTATCAATACGGTGCATCATTAAACGGCTACGACCACGCATTACCGGATACACAGGCATTAGTGGAGGATGAGGGAAACGTTCATCAAGGTATTCCATGATGATGTTTGCCTGATATAAGCCAAGCTCACGGTCAATCAGTGTGGGTACTGTACCGTAAGGGTTAATTTCGTGAAGTGCCTCTGGCAAGTTATCCTTTTCAGCCAAATGAATATCTACACTTACACCTTTTTCTGCAAGTACAATACGTACTTGGTGGCTATACATACAGTTAGCACCAGAAAAAAGGGTCATTACAGGGCGCTTATTGGCAGCTACGGCCATGCCTATACCTCCATTAAATAACTAAAACAGCAATAGGGGCTTAAGCCCCTATTGCAAAATTACCTTGTAAAATGCTCAAATTAATGAACATCTCTCCAGTATTCTTTCTTAAGCATAAATGCCAAGATAAACAGGATAACTAAAAATCCAATTACCTTAATACCTAACGCTTCTGACTCAAGGCGTGTAGGTTCACCTACATACTCTAAGAAATTCGTTAAATCACGAACCGCTTGATCGTATTCATCAACGCTTAATTCGCCCTTACCATCTGTTTCAGTACCAACAACTTTAGTCACTGTTTGACCATGTTGTTCAACTTCTTCAATGATAGGTGTTGGTAAACCTTGTAGTTCTTGAAGAACATGCGGCATACCCACCGATGGGAATAACGTATTATTTACGCCAAACGGACGAGATTCATCTTTATAAAACGATTTTAAGTAAGTGTAAATCCAATCACTGCCACGCACACGCGCCACATTGGTTAGATCCGGCGGAGCCGCACCAAACCATTTAGCAGCATCTTCTTTTGCGATAGCGTTAAGAATATGGCCACCTACTTTTGAACCATCAAAAATCAATTGCTCTTTACCAAGCTCGGTTGGAATACCAATATCACGGAAAGTACGTTCATAACGTTGATACTGCATTTGGTGACAACCAAGACAGTAGTTCATGAACAACTTTGCGCCACGCTGCAAAGAAGGCTGATCAGATATATCGTTACCCGCTTCCATAAGAGGAACCGAAGGACCCGCAGCCATAACCATGTTAGGCAGCAAGTTTACTGATAAAGCAAATACACCAATAAGTAGCTTTTTCATCATTTCGTTAACCTCTCAGGCAATGGCTTAGTTTTTTCATTCTTACTGTATATAAATAACAGTACGAAGAACATAAAGTAAGTCACAGTACAGATTTGAGAAATTATCGTTTTCATATCAGTTTGTGGAGTTGCACCCACCCAACCTAAAAGAACGAAAGTTACAACGAAACCTGCAATGTTCCATTTGTGGAAACCACAACGGTAACGAACCGATTTAACACGACCACGGTCAATCCACGGTAACAATGCGAGTACCACAATTGACGCACCCATTGCCGCAACACCGATAAGCTTATCAGGGATTGCACGTAAGATTGCATAGAATGGCGTAAAGTACCAAACTGGGAAAATGTGCTCTGGTGTTTTAAGTGGGTTTGCTGCTTCAAAGTTTGGCGCTTCTAGGAAGAAACCATTCATCGCAGGCATAAAGAATACAACCCAACAGAACAAGATTAAGAAACCAACCACGCCCACAATATCTTTTACTGTGTAGTACGGGTGGAACGGTATCGCATCAACAATGTCTTTTTTGTCGGTGTAATACTCATGGAATTTAAATTTAGACTTATCTTCTTCAGCCACAGTGCCTTTTTTGCGTTTTATTTCAACACCGTCAGGGTTGTTAGAGCCCACTTCGTGCAGCGCAACAATGTGTAAGAACACTAAAATTACAATAACCAATGGTAGTGCAATAACGTGTAATGCAAAGAAGCGGTTAAGCGTTGCACCCGATATTACGTAGTCACCACGGATCCAAAGTGTTAAGTCATCACCAATTACCGGAATAGCCCCGAATAACGAAATGATTACCTGCGCACCCCAGAACGACATTTGACCCCATGGTAGTAAGTAACCCATGAAGGCTTCAGCCATTAATGCTAAGAAAATAAACATACCGAACAACCACAGTAATTCACGTGGTTTTTGGTAAGAGCCGTAGATCATGCCACGGAACATATGCATATAAACAACGATGAAAAACGCAGATGCACCCGTTGAGTGTAAATAACGTAATAACCAACCGTATTCAACATCACGCATGATGTACTCTACTGATGCGAAAGCGCCTTCAGAAGAGGGAACAAAGTTCATCGTTAACCAAATACCAGTAAGAATTTGGTTTACTAGTACTAACATGGCTAGTGAGCCAAAAAAGTACCAGAAGTTAAAGTTTTTAGGTGCTGGATACTGTGCAATGTGCATGTTCCAAACACGTGTCATTGGGATACGGTCGTCAATCCAACTAACAATTTTACCAAACATTAGGCTACCCCTTTTTCTTCGCCCACTAAAATAGTGGTTTCATCAAGAAAAGTATAAGGTGGTACTTCTAAGTTCAATGGTGCAGGAACTGATTGAAATACTCGCCCAGCCATATCAAATTTAGAACCGTGACATGGACAGTAAAAACCATCATCTGTCCCTTCAACTTTTTCACTAAAGTTACCTTGGAAAAAGCCTGGAGAACACCCTAAATGCGTACAAATACCAACAGCGACAAAAATCTCTGGGCGTAATGAACGGTAATCATTTGTTGATGATTCTAGTTGTTGTGGCTCTTGCGATTGCGGATCACGAAGTTGACCTTCATGTTCTTTCATCTGCTCAAGCATTTTAGGGGTACGTGATACAACCCATACAGGTTTACCACGCCACTCGACACGTATTAATTGTCCTGGCTCAAGTTTGCTGATATCTACTTCTACAGGCGCACCCGCAGATTTAGCTCGCTCACTTGGATTCCAAGACGCAATAAAAGGAACAGCAGCCCCAGCCGCACCAACACCACCTACAACAGAGGTAGCTATGGTTAAAAAGCGACGTCGGCCATTGTCTACAGGCGCATTGCTCATCCACTTATCTCCACTATGATTCTCAACACTTGCTATATTGAGAACATCAGTTACAGCAGGTTAATTTTTCGAAATTTTTAAAATAGAAGCGATCATAATTAAAACCCTTGATTAAAACAAGGTTATTCACAGCCTCACACTCGAATAACCCGACTTGATCAATAGTTTGATAAAGTAAGCTCGAGAATAAAGCCGAATGACTATAATAGCGCTTCTGTAAAAACAATATACTGACCAAGATCAACCCCACTACGAGGAAACAGATAAACTGTACATGGTGATGTTGAACTTGCTCATACTACTTGCCAGCCAATTGTAGCAAAAAATTCCACCAATTAACTGATGGATTTACACTAATTGCGATAATTATTTAACTTTTTTGCAGCGAAATGGGTATTTTAAAGCTTTCGTACATTAAATACGCAGTATTTATAAAATATGATCAGCGCCTAGCCTTAAAAAAGCAGGCTTGAGATAGGTAAGTACTTAAATTTTAATGCCAAAAACAAAAAACCCAGCATAAGCTGGGTTTTTGAATTCTTGATAACGTAAAAATTAACGTTTTGAGAACTGTGGACGCTTACGCGCTTTCTTAAGACCCACTTTCTTACGTTCAACTTTACGTGCATCACGTGTAACAAAACCTGCTTTACGAAGTTGTGGACGTAATGACTCGTCAAACTCCATAAGTGCACGAGTGATACCGTGACGGATAGCACCAGCTTGACCAGTTGTACCACCACCGGCAACGGTGATGTGAAGGTCAAATTTTTCAGTCATGTCAACAAGCTCAAGAGCTTGACGAACAACCATACGTGCTGTTTCGCGACCAAAGTACTCTTCTAAAGAGCGCTTGTTGATTACGATGTTACCAGTGCCTGGGCGTAAGAATACGCGAGCACTTGAACTTTTACGACGACCTGTACCGTAGTATTGATTTGCCATGATAGTGCTCCTTAAATGTCTAGAACCTGAGGCTGTTGTGCAGCATGGTTGTGCTCAGTACCTGCGTAAACTTTAAGTTTACGGTACATAGCGCGGCCTAAAGGACCACGTGGCAACATGCCTTTAACAGCTTTTTCGATGATCATTTCAGGCTTTGCAGCTTGAAGTTTATCAAAAGTAGTAGACTTAAGACCACCTGGGAAACCAGTATGAGCGTAGTACACTTTATCTTTGAATTTGTTACCAGTTACAGTAACTTTCTCAGCGTTGATAACGATGATGTAATCACCAGTATCTACGTGTGGAGTGTATTCAGCTTTGTGCTTACCGCGTAGGCGATGAGCGATTTCAGTAGCGATGCGACCTAAAGTTTTACCTTCAGCGTCAACTACGTACCAGTCACGTTTTACTGTTTCTGGTTTAGCAACAAACGTTTTCATTTATAAAAATCCAATGTTTTTCAATTAAAACCACAGGCAGTTATTATTAACTACCGCTCTAAGTATGCTATAACCCCTTCGAGTTTTAGACTTTAGCGCCGCTCACAAGTGGCTAAACTATATGAGGACATAGAACGCAACGTGGCAGACGCGGGAGTATACCAGCACTTAAAACACATTGCTACCGAGCGGTTGTTTTTTCCACAAGAAAATTACAAAAATTTATGCATTTATATAAAAACAACAATAAGGTCACTTTAAAGAGTCGATACAGTCGTATTAGCGCTATGCTAAATGCTCTTTTGCTAAATACTCTAAAGACTGCATTTCTTGCAGGCGGCTAATGCAGCGCTTAAATTCAAAGTTAAGATTACCTTGGGTATAAAGCTGCGTGATCGGTTTTTCAGCCGAAATAATTAATGTTACATGTCGCTCGTAAAACTCATCCACTAAAGCGATAAAGCGCCTAGCTGCATCATCATTATTTTGTCCAAGCTGTTTAACATTAGAAATAATAACAGTGTTATATAAACGGCTAATTTCCATGTAGTCGACTTGGCTACGTGCGGTTTCACACAATTCGCTAAATTCAAACATCACGACACACTTAGCCACTTTGCGTGTGTTGATTAAGCGCCCTTCTATTTCTATGGGTTGATCAAGTTCCCCCGCCTCTGGCGAGAGCTTATCAAAATATTCAAATAAGTTTTTATCGGCTTGCTCATCTAACGGGCTGTGAAATATTTCGGCTTGCTCAAGTGTACGCAAGCGATAATCAATACCAGAGTCTACATTTACTATTTCTGTGTTCGCTTTTACCAGCTCAATGGCCGGAACAAAACGCGCACGCTGTAAGCCGTTTTTATATAAATCATCAGGTACTATATTAGAGGTAGCGACTAATACTATATTGCGTGCAAATAATGCCTGCATTAAGCCGCCGAGTAACATGGCATCTGTAATATCTTGAACAAAGAATTCATCAAAACAGATAATATCGGTTTCGGCTTTAAATATATCGGCAACAATTTCCAGTGGATTACTTTTATTATTTAGCTTTTTTAGTTCATCGTGAACTCGGTGCATAAAGCGATGAAAATGCACACGCATTTTACGCTCACCTGGCAGCGCTTCGTAAAAGGTATCTACTAAATAGGTTTTACCACGCCCTACACCGCCCCAAAAATAAAGCCCTTTGATAGACTCAGGTTCGCTTTTATTAAACAACTTTGCAAAAAAGCCTTGTTGCTGTGGTTTTTTATTTGTGAGGTCATCGTATAAACGTTGTAAATGGCGCACTGCATTTTCTTGTGCTTGGTCATGTACAAAGTCATCGCGCTTAAGATCTTGCTGGTAAGTTTGCCAAGGAGTCATATCTAATTACATTTTAAACACAGTTTAATTTGCACAACATATTAACACGCATCTTAACTCGGGGTATATTACCCACAGGATGATTTATATTTGAATCAGGCATTATTAGATATTTTTTCCCAAAGGGGTGAAGTTATGGGCACAGTTACGTGGGTAGGTTTAATTGTTATTACTGCTGTAGTGGCATTTTTTGTTGGTGCATTCGTTACTAAAAAGCAATTTAAGCAAGATGAATTAAAAGAACAAGCCGAGCAAGCGCAAAACGCGCTTGAGCAGTATCGCCAAGATGTGGCCGATCATTTAGCAAGCACAGGTAAGCTTGTGAATAAAATGAAAGAAAACTACGACCAACTACTCAGCCATGTTGAAGAAACCAATCAACTCTTACTTGATGATAAAAACAAAGCGCCTAGCGAGCCGTTTTTCTCTAAAGAAACAACAGAGCAATTACAAGCGTCTTTAAAAGAGCGCGAGGTTGACCGTTCATCGGCACAAGCACAACCTGCCGATTACGTCTCGGGTGAGTCTGGTTTATTTGCAGGGCAAAATGGCGATACAAAACCTGCAAAAGCCTCTTAACACACTGAGCACGCTAAAATGTTAGTGCTATCTTGAGGAACTTTTTTTTGACCCCATAGTCTTTAAATGTAACAGCTTTATATTTAAATTCGAAAAGGCTGCTTATGCAGCCTTTTTGCTTTTCCTGTGATGTGGAGTACACCCTGACTATGAAAATGAAATTATCACTTATTAGTGCTGCAATCTTATCTACAAGCTTATTACTAAGCCCAATGGCATCTTATGCAAAACTGCCTATTGCAGTTAACGGCCAACAATTACCCACACTTGCGCCTATGCTTGAGCAAATTACCCCTGGCGTTGTGAGCATTCAGGTTTCTGGCTCAAAAGAAGTACGCCGCCGTGCAGACCCGCTTGAATACTTTTTTGGAAACCCTCAGCCACGTAGTCAAAAGCGCCAATTTAGCGGTTTAGGCTCAGGGGTTATTATAGATGCCGACGAAGGCTATGTAGTAACAAATAACCACGTAATTCAAGATGCCGAAAAAATGGTGGTAACGCTAGAAGACGGCCGTGAATTTGAAGCCACCAAAATTGGTACCGATAAAGAGTCTGATATTGCGCTATTACAAATAGATGCAGATGACTTAACCGAAGTTAAACTGGCAAATTCAGATAAATTGCGTGTTGGCGACTTTGCAGTAGCAATTGGTAATCCATTTGGTTTAAGCCATACAGTAACCTCGGGCATTGTAAGTGCATTAGGGCGTAGTGGTTTAAATATTGAAGGCTATGAAGACTTTATTCAAACCGATGCAGCTATTAACCAAGGTAACTCAGGAGGCGCTTTAGTTAACCTAAATGGTGAACTTATTGGTATTAATACTGCTATTTTAGGTGCCTCGGGCGGAAATGTTGGTATTGGCTTTGCCATTCCATCAAATATGATGAAAAACTTAGTTGACCAAATTATTGAACATGGCGAAGTTCGCCGTGGCTCACTGGGTATTTCTGGCCGCCCACTTGATGCAGGCCTTGCAAAAGCACAGCAACTTGACGTTAAACAAGGTGCTTACGTTATGCAAGTAATGGATGATACCGCAGCAAGCAAAGCAGGTATTAAAGCCGGCGATGTTATTATTAGTATTAATGGCAGCGATATTAGTGGCTTCCACGAGCTGCGCAGTAAAATAGCAACGTTAGGTGAAGGACGCGAAGTTAAATTAGGTATTTACCGCGATGGCAAAGTAAAAACCATTAAAGTAACGCTTGATGGTGCATCGGGTGTAACCGCCGCAGGCGATGAACTGCATCCTGCATTCCAAGGTGCGACACTTGAAAACGTGCAAAAAAATGGCACTAAAGGTATTGAAGTCGCCACAGTAGATCCGCGTTCTCCTTCTGCACGTGTTGGTCTTGAAGAAGGTGATGTGATTGTACAAGTTAACCGCCAACGTGTAGAAAACATTCGTCAAATGAACAAAATTATCGAAGATACCCAAGGTAATATTGTACTTGGCGTTAAACGTGGCAGAGAGTCTATCTTTGTACTTATCCAATAAGTAACACGTTATAAATAAGCAATAAAAATAACAGCAGCACTTGCCGCTGTTATTTTTTTTGTGTCATCATAAAGAATTGCTCACTAACAATAAGAATCTCGTGCTGAAATTACTAAAATTTGTACTTCCCCCTTTGTTTGTCGGTTTAGGTATCGCTTTTTTAGTGGTTTTTTTCAGCCCTAATATGCGCGCCTCTTTACTCCCTAATGTTCCCTTGCCCAGTGCTATGAGCTCAAATCACCTTAGTTTTGCTGACGCAGTTAAACGTGCTGCACCGTCGGTAGTAACTATTTTTTCAGAAAGCATTTCTAAAGAGCCTCGATATAAGCAACAAAACACCGTTCAAGAGCTTGGCTCTGGCGTAATTATGGCGCAAGACGGCTACATATTAACTAACTACCACGTTATAAATAATGCAGATCAAATCTTGGTTATATTAACCGATGGCCGACGCTTTTTTGATGTGCAGTTAATTGGCTTTGACACCATTACCGATTTAGCCTTATTAAAAATTAACGCCGACCACCTGCCGGTGATCCCCGTAAACGATAATTATACCACCAGTGTAGGTGATGTAGTGCTGGCCATTGGTAACCCACTCAATTTAGGGCAAACCATCACCCAAGGTATAATTAGTGCCACCGGTAAACAAAAAATTACCGATAGCCCTTATAACAACTTACTGCAAATGGATGCTGCTATAAATGTAGGTAACTCTGGCGGTGCTTTGGTTAATTCAAATGGGGACTTAGTGGGGATCACGTCTGCGCAGTTTAAAACCCGTGAAAACCTAAACATCCAAGGAATATTTTTTGCTGTTCCCTATTCGCTCGCTAAAGAAGTAATGGCAAAGCTAATACGCCATGGCCGTGTAGTGCGTGGCTATTTAGGCTTTGAAGGCACCGCTGTAGATAGCACGGGCAAAGAGGTAAACGACAGCCTTACTGAGGTTGCTGGTATGCGCATCACCAATTTAGACCCATTAGGTCCTGCATGGCAAGCTGGCATTGAAGAGCAAGACATCGTTATTAAA
The DNA here is from genome assembly GCF_005887105.1 of Pseudoalteromonas sp. S2893. Taxonomy (NCBI): domain Bacteria; kingdom Pseudomonadati; phylum Pseudomonadota; class Gammaproteobacteria; order Alteromonadales; family Pseudoalteromonadaceae; genus Pseudoalteromonas; species Pseudoalteromonas sp. S2893. The sequence continues at coordinate 141,476 of NZ_PNCY01000010.1, forward strand.
ATTGCAGGGTTAAGTGTGGCCAACCCGCAAAAAGTACTCGAAAAAATAGGCAATACACAGCCCGGTAAAGAAATAGAATTTGAGCTGTACCGAAACGGTAAAGTAGAAAAAATAATGGTTAGAGTCGCAGAGCTCGAAACTAAACTCTAACCAAAATGGCAATAAAAAAGGTCAGATAGCAATACGCGTATCCGACCTTTTTTATGTCTAAAGTAAACTGTGTTTAACCCAGCGCGCTTAATTTAGGAGCAAGTGTGCTCTCACTTCAAAGCAAATAAATATTATTGCGAATGGGTATTAGCTACTTCTGCGCTTAATATTGGCACCTAAGCCACTGAGTTTATCTTCAATGCGTTGATAGCCTCGGTCTACGTGGTAAATACGATCGACTACCGTTTCACCTTGCGCCACAATACCGGTTAAAATTAAGCTTGCAGAGGCGCGTAAATCGGTTGCCATTACTTGTGCGCCACTTAAACTTTGCGTTTCACCACAAATAGCGGTGTGCCCTTCTAAACGAATATTAGCGCCCATGCGTTGTAACTCTGGTACGTGCATAAAGCGGTTTTCAAAAATGGTTTCGGTAATTGTTGCACTACCATTAGCCACTACATTTAACGCGGTGAACTGCGCTTGCATGTCGGTTGGAAAACCAGGGTGTGGCATGGTTTTAATATTAACGGCTTTGAGCTCACGATTACGCATATCTAAATAAATGCTGTCATCGTTTACTTCAACTAATGCATTCGCGGCACGTAATTTTTCAATAACAGGCTCAAGTGAATGAAAATCTGTTTTTTTACAAAGTACTTCGCCTGCAGCCATCGCTGCTGCAACTAAAAAAGTGCCCGTTTCAATGCGGTCTGGTAAAATGCTGTGCTCACAGCCGCCTAAACGCTCTACGCCATCTATTTCTATACGGCTTGTACCTGCACCAGTAATTTTTGCACCCATAGCAATTAGACAATTGGCAAGGTCAATAATTTCGGGCTCGCGTGCTGCGTTTTCAAGCACCGTTTTACCATCGGCAAGTGCTGCGGCCATTAGTAAGTTTTCGGTTGCGCCAACACTGACCATTTCCATGAAAATTTCAGCGCCTTTAAGGCGGCCTTCTACCTTTGCATTGATATAGCCATTTTCGACGTTTATTTGTGCGCCCATGCGCTCTAAACCTTGAATATGTATATCAACCGGGCGTGCACCGATAGCACAGCCGCCAGGTAGCGATACCTGCGCCTCACCAAAACGCGCCACTAAAGGTCCGAGCGCCAAAACAGAGGCACGCATTTGCTTAACTAAATCATAAGGAGCAAGCGTTTTATTAACGGTTGCGCCATCAATATACAGTGTATCGCCTTGCCAATTTACAGTTGCACCTAAAGTGCTTAAAAGCGCCTCAGTGGTCACAATATCGCGAAGGCGAGGAACATTCGTAAATGTACTTTTACCATCGGCAAGCAGTGCGGCAAACAAAATTGGTAATGCGGCATTTTTAGCGCCAGAAATAGTTACTTCACCCGCAAGTGAAGTGCCACCTTGAATTACAAACTGATCCATTAAGAGGCCTTAACTATTGAGGTAAAATAAATTTTTGTTCACGCTTCCACTCAGTTGGCGTAAATGCACGAATTGATACAGCGTGAATTGTACCGTCTGAAATAGTATTCATTAATGGGCCATAAACTAGCTGTTGCTTTTTAACGCGGCTTAAACCGTCAAAGCACTCACCTACTGCAATTACTTCATAATGGCTACCATTGGCTTTTACTTTTACTTCAGATAATTGAAGTTCGTCGCGTAATAATGTTTCGACTTGGCTAGTTTCCATAACTCTCACTCAAATAAAGTTGTTACCTGACCCAACTGCATTAAATTTTGCAATTGCTCAGGTGGATTTTGCAATTCAAGGCGTGTGCCCTGTTGCTTAAATTCAGCAAAAGAGTGAATTAACCAAGCTAAGCCCGCTGTGTCAACCCTCATTACCTCACAAAGGTCAAAATAGATGGTTTTATGCTTACTTAATGACTTGGCGTTCAGAAGCTGTTCATTGCCAATTGAGCTGCGGGTAAGTTCACCACTTACCCTATAGTGCTGCTCATCTACTTGGCTAATTGCCAATTTAGTCATTGCTGTTGTTGCCTCTAAATTGCACAGGTAACTGGCTCTTTTGCTCTAGTAATTTGCTTACGTGTGCAATACCTTGCTGGCGTAAAATACCTTGTAGCTCACTTTGTTTTGCATCGAGTAAGCTAATTCCTTCTGCAATCATATCGTATGCGCGCCACTCGCCGCTGCGATCTTCACGCACTTTAAAATCAATTTTTATGTCAGGCTTGCCATCTTCTGTAATTTTAGTTTTTACTACAACTACATCTTTGCCTTTAAATGGCTGCTCTGCGCCAAATTCTACATGTTGGTCGGTGTATTGAGTAAATACACCCGCGTAAGTAGCAACTAAATAGCCTCTAAACGCGCCAATAAATTCTTGGATATCTTTAATTGCTTTGGCTTTTTCGGCTTCATCGGTAATTGCACGCACTTTAGACACTTCACTACCCAACACACGAAGTGCTGCATATTTGTAGTCTATGTAAGGCATCAGCTCTTCTTCTACAATAACACGAAGGTGCTCTTTATCTTTAGTGATAAGCGGTTGATCTTTTTTAATGCGCTCAAATGTATGCTCTGCTACCTGACGCACCATTTTGTTAGGATCTGTCAGTTTAACTTCGGCTGCGCTAACACTTTGCACAGCTAGGGTTGCACCAAGTGCAAGAACGGCTAAAAACTGTTTCAACATAATAATTACTCACTACCTTGGTTGAATAAAAACTGCCCAATTAACTCTTCTAAAACAAGTGCAGACTTAGTATCTGTGATTGAATCACCATCACCTAACGCTTTGCTCTCTACGCCAAATAACTCATCGATTGCTTGATCTTGTGCGTTTTCGGTCACTGTTTCACCTAAACAGCGCTGCTCTGCTGCATTAGGAGAAATAACAGGGTGAATACCTAAGTACTGCTCCCCTAAAATACCCGATGTTAAAATTGAGATTGAGCTAGTGTCTGAAAAACGACATAAATACTGTGCATCTATCGTCATATTTACCACAGGCAAAAACTCCTGTGGGTGTACATAAATAGATTCGACACGGCCAATCACTACACCGCCTACTTTTACCGGTGCACGCGCTTTAAGTGAGCCGATATTTTCAAACTTTGCATTTAGCGTGTAGGTTTCGCCCGACCCGCTAATACCCGAATTAGCCACTTTAAGTGCTAACATTGCAAACGCTAAAATGCCTAATGCGACAAAAAAGCCAACTAAAATCTCTAATTTCCGTGAATTCATTATCTATACCCTATTAGCTGGTAAACATTACCGCTGTCAAAATAAAGTCAAACCCTAATACTGCCAGTGATGAGTGAACGACTGTTTCTGTTGTTGCTTTACTGATCCCTTCTGAGGTTGGGATACAGTCGTAGCCCTTATAAAGCGCAATCCAGGTCACTACCATGGCAAATACAAAACTTTTTATCATGCCGTTTAATACATCTTCTTGAAACGATACTTGCGATTGCATTATCGACCAAAAGCTGCCGGTATCTACGCCTAACCAATCAACCCCAACTAAATGAGCACCGATAATGGCAACCGCAGAAAAAATAAGTGCAAGCAATGGCATACTAATAAAACCTGCCCAAAAGCGCGGTGCAATAATGCGCTTGAGAGGGTCAATTGCCATCATTTCTAGTGAAGAGAGTTGCTCAGTGGCTTTCATTAAGCCTATTTCTGCCGTTAGCGCACTTCCAGCGCGCCCAGCAAATAATAGCGCTGTAACCACTGGGCCTAGTTCGCGTAATAAACTAAGCGCAACTAATGGACCTAGGCTGTCTTCGGCGCCATAGCCAACTAATACGGTATAACCTTGCAGCGCAAGCACCATACCAATAAACAAACCCGACACCATAATAATTAATAATGATTGCGAACCAACCATATAAAGTTGGCGCACTAACAGCGGTGTGCCTTTTTTAAAGTTAGGTACATTCCACAATGCATTAAAAAGCATGTTGGCAGAGCGCCCTAAAGCAGCAAAACGCCCCAGCGTTTTATGACCTAACTTTTGAAATAAATCCAACATTAAGCGTTTTCTCCTAACAGCTCATCAGCATACGTTTGTGCAGGATAATGAAATGGCACAGGCCCATCCGATAATCCTTTTAAAAACTGCTGTACTAATGGAGATTCATGATTACGCATTTCATCCGGTGTCCCTGCCCCTATTACGCCTTGATCGGCAATAATAATAACGTGATCGGCAATACTCATTACCTCCGTTACATCGTGGGTTACAATAAGGGATGATAAACCTAGCACTTCATTTAACGACTTAATAAGCTTTACCAATACACCCATAGATATTGGGTCTTGGCCGGCAAAAGGCTCATCATACATAATAAGTTCTGGGTCCAGTGCAATAGCACGTGCAAGTGCTGCTCGTCTGGCCATACCGCCAGAAAGCTCAGAAGGCATTAAATCTTTAGCACCGCGTAAACCCACCGCTTGCAGTTTCATTAATACGACTAGTTTAATTAACGCTTCACTTAACTTGGTGTGCTCTCGCAGAGGAAATGCAATGTTGTCAAATACCGACATATCAGTAAATAACGCACCGCTTTGAAACAGCATGCTCATTTTGGTTCGTGCCGCATATAACTCTTTGCGCGACATACTAGGAATACTGCCACCTTCGAATAAAATATCGCCGGCGTCAGGCTTAAGCTGCCCACCAATTAAGCGTAGCATTGTGGTTTTGCCAATTCCGCTTGGCCCCATAATCGCTGTTATCTTACCTTTAGGAACACTAAAACTCATATTTTTATATATGGTTCTATCGCCTCGCGAAAAGCTAACATCCTTGACTTCTACTATTGATTGCGACAAGTCGCTCTCCGTAACAATGTTCACTCGTACTCCTATTTTAAGGGTTTTTTAGCCAAGATGGAAAAAACAATTCGTAAGATTTTGTAATACGCCTACAAAAAGCGCTCTAAGGCTGAAGTAAATTGCCTTAACCTTTGCTTAAGCGCATAAAATTCACGCACTGCAATAGTAGACCCTGCTCTTTTGCTTATACTTTCATGTTGGCTTTTGTTACTATTCGCGCCATCTGTATTTTGAACATCTGGCTTAACATAATGGTTACCTCGTTTGTTATTTTAATTCTTGGTTTTGCTGCACTTGTGTGGAGCGCCGACCGATTTGTATACGGTGCGGCAGCGCTTGCTAAAAACTTTGGAGTCCCTACTTTAATTGTTGGCTTAACGGTTGTTGCTATGGGGTCTTCGGCCCCTGAAATGATGGTATCGGCCTCGGCTGCTTTGGCAAATAAAACCGACACAGCGGTTGGTAACGCGGTAGGTTCAAATATAACAAACATATTACTTGTGTTAGGTATTACTGCGCTGCTACGCCCTTTGAGTGTGTCATCAAGCACTTTAAAACGCGAAATGCCGCTTGTTATGCTGGTATCCTTGGCTACGTGGTATGTATTTTCAGACAACTACTTCTCACTTACCGAAGGGTTGGCGTTGCTAGTTGCATTTGCTGTGTTTATTGGTGGCTTGATTGTGGTTTCTTTGCGCGCAAAAAATCAAGATGACCCTTTTGTTTCAGAAGCCTGCGATGAGGTTCCTAACGATGTACCAACTAAAAAAGCCGTTTTATGGCTAATTGTTGGCATGGTTTTATTGCCTGTTAGCTCACACTTTTTAGTTGGTTCAGCAGTCGATATTGCTAAATACTTTGGTTTAAGCGACTTAGTAATTGGCTTAACCATTATCGCTATTGGCACAAGCTTGCCTGAACTTGCAGCTTCTGTAGCGGGTGTACTTAAAAACGAAGATGATTTAGCCCTAGGTAATATTGTGGGCTCAAATATATTTAATATTTTAGCGGTATTACCGCTTGCAGGTATTATTAACCCATCAGTGGTTGACCCGTCACTTGCAAACCGCGACATACTTATTATGTTAGGTGCTACCCTTGCGCTTATTATTATGTCATTGAACTTTAGAGGTTCTCAGCGTATCAATAGAGTAGAAGGTGGCCTATTACTCATCGCATTTTTGGCGTACCAAGGTTATATTTTTAGTCAAGTAGGGTAACAATGGCACAACTAAATTTTATAGAGCAAGGTTTACGCGTATTAAACATTGAACGCCAAGCGCTTGCTGATATTACACAATACGTTGACGAAAACTTTCATAGTGCGTGTCAGCTCATGTTTGATTGCCAAGGCCGCATTATTGTTATTGGCATGGGTAAATCAGGCCATATTGGTAATAAAATTGCTGCTACCCTTGCAAGTACAGGCAGCCCTGCTTTTTTTGTTCACCCTGGCGAAGCAAGCCATGGTGATTTAGGCATGATAACCAAAAATGACGTGGTTATGCTTATATCAAACTCGGGCGAAACCAGCGAAGTACTTAATATTATTCCGGTGCTTAAACGCCTTGGTGCAAAAATAATATCTATGACGGGTAACCCGCTTTCTACTATGGCTACACTTGCCGATGTGCACGTATGCATAAAAGTAGAACAAGAAGCGTGTTTATTAGGTTTAGCGCCTACAGCAAGCACCACAGCTACTTTAGCAATGGGTGATGCAATGGCGGTTGCGCTTTTAGAAGCCCGCGGCTTTACCGCCGATGACTTTGCACTCTCTCACCCTGGCGGCAGTTTAGGTAAGCGATTGTTGCTCACTTTAAAAGATGTAATGCACAGCGGCACAAACACCCCTATTATAGGTGTAACGCAAACAATTAAAGACGCGTTAATAGAAATGTCAGCCAAAGGGCTGGGTATGACCGCTATTGTAGATAACAATCAACAGCTTGCCGGCCTTTTTACCGACGGTGACTTACGCCGTATTTTAGAGCAAAGAGTTGATATACATAGCACCGCTATTAGCCAGGTTATGACCAAATCATGCACAACTGCCACGGCCGATATACTTGCAGCTGAAGCCCTAAACATAATGGAAAACAAACGTATTAATGGTTTAATTGTGGTCAATGATAAAAACCAGCCAATAGGCGCCTTAAATATGCAAGACCTCTTAAAAGCAGGAGTATTATAAATGCAATTTGAAGATCTCTATCAACCGCTAAGCGATGATGCCAAAGCACGCGCCAAAAAAGTAAAACTACTCATATGCGATATTGATGGTGTATTTTCTGATGGCCGAATTTACCTCGGCAACCAAGGCGAAGAATTAAAAGCATTTAATACAAAAGATGGTTTTGGCATTAAAGCGCTAATTAATAGCGGTTTTGAAGTTGCGGTCATTACGGGGCGTCACTCAGAAATAGTACAAACTCGCATGAGCAGCTTAACTGTGCAGCACATTTATCAAGGCCAAGAAGACAAACTTATTGCTTATCAAGAACTCAAAAACACTTTAAAGTTAACTGATGAACAAATAGCTTATATTGGCGACGATGGCCCTGACATGCCAGTAATGGAGCGCGTTGGCTTTGCCGTTGCAGTAAACGATGCGCACCCAGTAATTAAGCGCTTATCGCATTACACTACGCAAATGCCTGGCGGCTTTGGCGCCGTTAGAGAGCTCACAGACTTACTTATGCTAGAGAACGGCATAGCGCTTACAACACAAGGCACCAGTTCATGAATGCAGCACGCGTTATACTCAGTGCGTTATTCATCGGCTGTATGGTTTGGCTTTGGTACCCTTATTTTACCCAAACCAATGTAGCGCCAGAGCAAGAACCTGAAGTAATTGCAAAGCCCGATTACACCGCTATAGAGCTTAAGCAAACAGCCTATGACGAGCAAGGTAAAATAAGCCATAAAGTCACTGCGGCTAAAATGGAGCTGTACCAACAGCTTGGTTTTACATTTTTTGAAAAACCTATTTTCACCTTGTATAACGAAAAGCAAACATGGCGAATAAATGCAGACGAAGCAACGCTTTACGAAGATAAACAACTTATTTTAGAAGGCAACGTGGTTGCTAAAAATTTAGTTGATAATGCCATGATAGATAACATCAATGCCGATAACATCGAAGTCGACATTAAAGCGCTAACAATGCGCTCTGAGCAACCAGTGGTTGTCACTGGGCCTAATTTAAAAATTGTCGGGAAAGGCCTTGAAGCCGATTTAAAAACCGAAGTAATAAAACTAATTAACCATACGCGAACAATATATTATGACCAATAAACTCACTAAAATACTTATTATCCCATCGCTAATGCTTGCATTTAGCGCCTCTGCTGCTGAGCCTGCTGCTCAACCGCCAGCAAATCAAATTTCTATTAGTGCAGACCGTCAAGAAGGCCAACTTAAAGAAAACGTAGGTATTTTTGAAAAGAACGTCGAAATTGTGCATGGTAATCGCAAAATTACAGCCGACCGACTCGAAGTACATAAACGTGAAGACTTAGGGGATAACAAACAACTCCTTATTGCCACTGGCAGCCCAGCCTACTTCGAAGAAAAACAAGACGATGGTACTGTAATGAGTGCCAGTGCAAACGAAGTACGTTACGACGTAGCAAAGCGATTTTTAACGCTTGTTGGCGATGCTGAAGTCGCACAAGCCGGTCAAAAAATTAATGCTAAAAGTATTACCTACGATATGCAGCAGCAGCTTATTAGCGCAGAAAAAGACGAAAACTCTACGGATCGTGTCCACACAATTTTAGTGCCTGTTGAAGCAAAAATTAAAGAAAAAACAGGTAACGAAGGTCAACCATGAGCACCTTAAAAGCAGAACTATTAGCAAAAAGCTATAAAGGCCGCCAAGTTGTAAAAAATGTAGGCCTTGAGGTAGAAGCCGGCAGCATTGTTGGCTTATTGGGCCCTAATGGCGCAGGTAAAACCACCACCTTTTATATGATTGTAGGGTTAGTACCTAGCGACAAAGGCAAAATTTCTATTGATGATAACGACATTACGTTATTACCTATGCACAGCCGCGCCCGCTTAGGCATTGGCTATTTGCCGCAAGAGTCATCAATATTTAGAAAGCTGACAGTTTATCAAAACTTAATGGCGATTTTAGAAACGCGTAAAGAGCTCAATAAAGCCGCGCGAGAAGAAACGCTTAACAACTTACTTGATGAATTTAGTATTCAGCATATTCGCGATAGCCAAGGTATGGCGCTTTCTGGTGGTGAACGCCGCCGTGTAGAAATTGCCAGAGCACTGGCAGCGAACCCTAAATTTATTTTATTGGATGAGCCTTTTGCTGGTGTTGATCCGATTTCAGTGTTAGATATAAAGAAAATAATAGAACATCTTAAAAACCGTGGCATTGGCGTATTAATTACCGATCACAATGTAAGAGAAACCCTTGATGTTTGTGAAAAAGCCTACATTGTTTCTCATGGGGAGCTAATTGCATCTGGCACCCCAGAACACGTATTAAATGACAAAACTGTACGCGATGTTTATTTAGGCGAGCAATTTAGGCTGTAACATTTAAGCCACACCTACAAGCATCTGCTAATATTAATTATAACAACATAAAAGGATTGTTAGAGATACATGAGGCAATCATTACAGCTGCGCATGGGCCAGCAACTTACAATGACTCCACAATTGCAACAAGCGATTCGCTTGCTGCAGCTCAGTACATTGGATCTCCAGCAAGAAATACAAGAAGCACTTGATAGCAACCCGCTATTAGAAGTAGAAGAGCAAGATTACACGGAAGAGTCGGCTGGAAAAAATGAACAAAAAGCAGATACGGATGATGTAACCGTAAGCGCATCGGCTGACGATACAACCAGCGAGTACGAGCAAGACAGTGGCGAAGCTTTAAATAAAGACACCATTAGCGATGATATGGCAATGGATGTAACTTGGGATGAGTACATGAGCGCAGCCCCTGCTGCATCCTCAGGCCCAATGCCAGAAGATGAGTCTATTTATCAAGGTGCCTCTACTGAAACGCTACATGAGTATTTAATGTGGCAGCTTCAGCTTACTCCTTTTAGCCCAACTGACGAAGCCATTGCTATTGCCATTGTAGAAGCTGTAGATGACTCGGGTATTTTAACGCTAAGTTGCGAAGAAATTTTAGAAAGCTTTAACCAAGAAAACGATGACGAAGTTGAAGTTGAACTTGACGAAATAGAAGCCGTTTTAAAGCGTATTCAGTTATTTGACCCTGTAGGTATAGCCGCGCGCAGTTTACAAGAGTGCTTGTGTATTCAGCTAAACCAGTTTGATAAAGACACCCCTTTTATAGAACAAACTAAAATGATCTTAACCGATCACATTGATCTATTAGCGGCACGCGACTATCGTACATTAATGAAAAAGACTAAGCTTAAAGAAGACGAGCTTAAAGAGGTCATGACCCTAATACATACCCTCAACCCAAAACCTGCAGATACAATAGTAAGGGAAGAGTCTGAGTATGTAATACCGGATGTGTCGGTTAAAAAAATAAAAGGCCGCTGGGTGGTAGAGCTAAATCCAGATAGCATGCCAAAAATACGCGTAAATAGTCAGTACGCGGCTATGTCTCGTACCGTAAAATCAAGTGGTGATAGCCAGTTTATTCGCTCTCACTTACAAGAAGCTAAATGGTTTATAAAAAGCCTTGAAAGCAGAAACGACACGCTACTTAAGGTAACTAACTGTATTGTAAAACAGCAACAGGCATTTTTTGAACATGGCCCAGAAGCCATGAAGCCAATGGTTTTAAACGATGTTGCTGAAATGGTAGAAATGCATGAATCGACAATTTCGCGTGTTACTACGCAAAAATATATGCATACGCCACGTGGTATTTTTGAGCTTAAGTATTTTTTCTCAAGCCACGTAAGCACTGAAAACGGCGGAGAGTGTTCATCAACCGCAATACGTGCCCTAATTAAAAAGCTAATTGCCGCGGAAAACTCAGCTAAACCATTGAGTGATAGTAAAATTGCGGATATATTGGCAGAGCAAGGAATTAAAGTAGCTAGACGCACAATAGCAAAATACCGTGAATCGCTAGCTATTCCACCGTCAAATCAGAGAAAGAGTTTGATATAAGACGTAAAAAACAAAGAGGAAATGCTTATGCAACTAAACCTAACTGGTCGTCACGTAGAAGTAACTGATTCACTTAGAGACTATGTAAATAATAAATTTGCAAAGCTAGAAAGGCACTCAGATCATATTAGCAATGTGCATGTCATTCTCGATGTAGAAAAACTCAACCAAAAAGCAGAAGCGACTATTCATGTAAGTGGCGCAGATTTATTTGCCTCAACAGAGCACCAAGATATGTATGCCGCTATAGACTCGTTGATTGACAAGCTCGATCGTCAAGTCATAAAACATAAAGAGAAGCTTGCTAGACACTAATATTATGAAATTAAGTACATTAGTATGCCAGGACTGCAGCAAAGCTGCGGTCCTTTTTAGTAGTAAAAAAAGAATTTTAGAGTTTATCAGTGAGCTTGCTCATGAAAAGCTCCCCTACTTACCACAACAAGATATTCTTAATGCGCTGGCAAGCAGAGAAAAGCTAGGCAGTACTGGTATTGGCCGGGGGATCGCCATTCCTCATGGCAGAATGGGTGGCGTAGAAGAGCCGCTGGCTTTAGTACTTGTTAGCGACACGCCTGTTAACTTTGACGCTATTGATAACTGCCCTGTTGATATTTTTGTTGCACTCATCGTACCAGATGGCGATAACCAACAGCACCTAAAGACTCTGGCAACCATAGCTGATAAACTGAGCAACAAAGAATTTTGTAAACAGCTGCGTAGTGCTAAAACCGATGCAGAGCTGTATCAAGTAATTGTTGATCAATCGTAGTAAATACTAAGGGCTATAAATGGAGTTAATTATCATAAGCGGCCGTTCTGGTTCAGGTAAGTCGGTTGCTTTACGCGTGGTTGAAGATTTAGGCTATTATTGCGTAGATAATATTCCGGTCAACCTACTGCCCTCTTTAGTGCGAAGTGTTTCAGATAACTATGACAAAATAGCCGTTAGTATAGATGTTCGTAATATCCCCAAAGAACAAGACGAATTTAACGATATTCTCGAGTACCTTCCTGACTTTGCTAAACCCACACTGTTTTATTTAGATAGTGATGATCAAACACTGATCAAACGTTTTTCAGAAACACGCAGATTACACCCTTTATCCATCGATTCACTGCCGCTTGATTTAGCAATAAAAAAAGAAAAAGAACTGCTTGATGTACTCGTAACGCGCGCTGACTTTATGCTTGATACCACCGATTTAAGTGTGCACCAATTAGCAGAGTCAATTCGCGAAAAAATACTGGGTAAAAAAGATAAGCAACTTATTGTAACGTTTGAATCGTTTGGCTTTAAACACGGCATACCTAAAGAAGCTGATTATGTTTTTGATGCTCGCTTTTTGCCAAACCCCCACTGGGAGCCTGAACTTAAACCGCTTACGGGCCTTGATCAACCAGTAAAAGATTTTTTGGCAAATCACAGCATAGTGCAAAAATTCACTTGGCAAATTCAAACCTTTGTACAAACTTGGTTGCCACACTTAGAGCGTAATAACCGTAGTTACCTCACTATTGCAATAGGCTGTACTGGTGGTCAACACCGCTCGGTTTATTTAGCGCAAGCCATTGGTGAGAGCTTTGCTATGACGCATCCGAATGTCAAAATTCGTCATCGTGAGCAAGAAAAGTAACCTTAAAATAATAACCTGTTCAGTTTAGGTATAGTAATTTATGCGCTGTGAAGACACATTTTTAATAAAAAATAAATTAGGCTTACACGCCAGAGCGGCAACGGTCCTTGCGCAATTAGCTGTGCAGTTTGATGCTAAAATCACCTTACACCAAGATGATAAAGAAGCCGCAGGCGACAGCGTATTAGCTTTAATGCTACTTGAAAGCAGTAAAGGTAAAGAAGTTAAAGTAGTCTGTGAAGGCCCTGATTCAGAGCAAGCTTTGCATGCGGTTGGGCAATTAATTGCACAACGATTTAACGAACAAGAATAATTTAAAGCACCATAGCCTTATAAGTTAAAGACTTATCAGGCCAGACTATAAAGATTTAGTAAGTTAGGGTATTCCGACTCGCCTAATTTAATGCTTTAATTTAGAGTAATAAAGCCATGCCCCTGCTAAATTTGGTTACTTAATTTTAAACACTAATTTAGTCCCAGCATTGGGTTTAGCACAAAAAATAAAGAAAATGACAGTGGGCAACACCACTTACTAAACACCTTTCCATTACACAAAAATATTTAGGATGCCAATGCCAGAAGCGTTTGAACAAGACTATCCACTACAGCAATTAAAACAAGTGACTAAATCACTTAATAGTGGGCAATTTGTTCAAGTAAGACGCATGCTAGCAAAAACAGCACCTTGTGATACAGCATTGCTGCTTGAATCCTCTCCGCATAAAATTAGACGCATGCTTTGGCAACTGGTTGACCCAGATGTGCAAGGGGATGTGCTAGAAGAGCTCTCTGAAGATGTACGTTTAGGTATCATTGCACAAATGGAACCTGAGCATATTGCCGCGGCCACTGAGGATATGGGCCACGATGATTTAGGTGAAGTCCTACGTAGCCTACCTGATACCGTGTACAAAGATGTGGTTAGCGCTATGGATACGCAAGACCGCGAACGCGCTACACAAGCTTTATCTTACCAAGAGCGCTCAGCAGGCGCGCTAATGAACACCGATACGGTGACCATTCGCCCAGACGTTACACTTGATGTTGTGCTGCGTTATATTAGGCTACGCGGTGAGCTGCCAGAGGGCACCGATGATTTATACGTTGTTGATAAACATAACTGTTTTTTAGGTGCATTATCACTTAGTACACTGTTAACTAATCCGCCTGAAAAAATTGTTCAAGATTTAATGGATGAAGACTGTGAGTCTATCCCTATTTCGATGGATGAAAGTGAAGTTGCTCAGTTATTTGAGCGCCATAACTGGATATCGGCCCCTGTAGTCGATGATAACGCCCACTTGCTTGGGCGTGTCACCATTGATGATATTGTTGATGTTATTCGTGAAGATGCAGAGCACAGCTTATTAAGCCTTGCCGGTCTTGATGATGAAGAAGACACCTTTGCACCTGTTTTAAAAAGCTCGAAAAAACGCTCAGTATGGCTTGGCGTTAATTTACTCACAGCCTTAGCTGCCGCCTTTGTGGCCAGCTTTTTTGAAAGCACCTTAGATATATTACCTATTTTAGCTGTACTCAATGGCATTGTGCCCTCAATGGGTGGTGTAGCAGGTAGCCAATCTTTAACTCTGGTTATTCGCGGTATTGCCGTGGGCCATATTAACCAAACTAACCAACGATTTTTAATGGCTAAAGAGCTGGCGATAGGCGCATTAAACGGGGTTATTTGGTCAATACTTATAGCCAGTGTAATTGCGCTTTGGCAATGGGATTTTATGCTTGGCGGCGTGCTCGCATTTGCAATGTTTATGAACCTCGTAGTGGCTGGTGTTGCTGGCGCATGTATTCCTATTTTATTGAAAAAAATGAATATAGACCCTGCACTTGCCGGTAGTGTTGTACTTACAACGGTGACTGATATTGTCGGTATTTTTGCCTTTTTAGGCACCGCAACGTGGCTACTTATTTAACAACCTGAACTGAGGTTAAGTAGCCACTACACACTAAAACATATAATTAAATTGGTGAGCCCGGTGGCATTGGTAAACCACTGAAGTTTTCAGGCCACTTACCTACTTTTAAAAACTGTTTTATTTGCTCTGCTAAATACTGTTTAAACGCACTTTCTCCTACACTGGTATTACTTAACATTGAGTTTTGATTGTACTCTTTGCTTAATTTTACCAAGTAGAAACGTAACTGCGCCTGCACCTCTGGGCTTACCTTGTCACTAGTGACTAAATCAGCCATATTTTTTGCAGTTAAAAATTGCACCCGCTGGGTGATTTTGCCTTTCATTGTATTAGGTGATGACACATTAAACACCTGGCTGTAAAGCTGCTCTAGCAGCTCATCTAAGCTGTAAAAATTATAATTACGTACTTGTTGTTGAGCTAAACGATTTAAACGCTGTGGGTTTAATAATAACGATAAACTATGCTGCGCAGCTACTTCTGGCAAGGCCATCGCATCAAGTGTTAAACCCGTACGCCCTGTTATGCTTTCACGCGATTTAGACTCGCCATACGCTTTTGGCGGAATAAGCGCTAACACCGACTCAGGCAAAATTAAATTAGCCGGTTTTAATGTTGTTAAAACAGCACTAAGCGCCGCTTGCTGCTGCGCTTTTGCAACCACTTGTGCGCCCTTAGCAGGTGAGTTGTTACGTGTTTCGTATTCGTAGTTAACCCCCGCAATTAGCTTAACTGCAGCCTCTACTTGATAGCGATGAAATAAATAAAGCGGCACGAGTTTTTCTTCTAACTGCGAGAGTGCATCGCCCGTTTTAATGTTGTTAATACCAAATTGCGAAAGCGCTTTTTTACGTACATCAAGCACTCTAAGTAACTCTTGCGTTGGGTTAGTACCGTTATCCCATAAGTGCGCTGTAGGGTGTGCCCCGCCCTTTGCGCGTGCGTCGCTATCAGATATAAACTCAAGGCCCTTCGTTTTGTTCTCTTTTAATATTGCTGCAAGCTCAGCACTTTCATCTTGATGAGTAAAGTCGCTGTAACCATATTTAATAACTTGGGTATCCCATACGCCCATACCGCTTGCATAGCCGCGGGTTACATCAAGCTCGCCTTGCTCGTTAAAGCCAAGTAGTGGGTGCGGGTAATCCATAACTGACGCTCTATCCCCCACCGAGGCTGCAAAGTTATGTGCAATGCCCAGCGTATGGCCAATTTCGTGTGCACTTAACTGGCGAATCCTATCAAGTGCCATTGCCTGTAAATTTTTAGCCACCTCGTTACCTTTTAAATAAGGCGCACCGAGGGCTTCTGCAATTAAAATATCTTGGCGTACACGCAATGAGCCAAGTGTTACATGCCCTTTGAGTATTTCGCCGGTACGAGGGTCTATAACAGAGCTTCCGTAAGACCATCCGCGTGTAGCACGGTGTACCCACTGAATAACGTTATAGCGAATATCCATAGGATCAGCATTGCTCGGCAATACTTTGACTTTAAATGCGTTTTTATAGCCTGCTGCGCTAAAGGCATCATTCCACCACTTACCGCCTTCAAGTAACGCGCTTTTAACCGGCTCAGGAACGCCAGGATCTAGGTAGTAAGTAATGGGCTCTACGGGTTCACTAATCGGTAAACTTGGATCTTTTTTAGCTAAGCGATGACGCGGTATATAGCGCACAAACATAGATTCACCAAGGGGGGCTGCATAGTCTTTGTGCTCAATGCTCCAATACCCTGATTGCGGGTCAAATTTACGTGGCGTGTATTTATCATCAGGTAATTTAATAAGTGAGTGGTGCATATGTACAGTAAGTGCGTATGCATCGGCGCTTACTTGGCGCACAAATTTACCTGGTTTAGTGCCCTTAAACGTTAATACTGCTTCAAGCTCGGTGTTTTTTACAAACGCTTTTGAGCGATTCATATATACAGCGCTGCGTGATTCATCAAGGCTAAAGCTGCCTTGCTTGCGCGTTGCAAGCGTACGGCTTACCCCGTGTACATCGCTTAATAAATAAGGTGTGTAATCAATCAGGAGCGTTTTTTCGCTTTGCGCTACCACTTTAAAGCCCGCTAAAATACTGGATGCAAAGGCCTCTTTGATACTTTGCTGCTCAGCTTTGTTAGTGGTATTAGCGCGATAATATGTATTTAGCGCGCGCAACATTACTTTATCGCCAAAACGCTCAAACTGAACTAAATGCGTGTTACCAAGTTGGCCTCTATCTAAGCCTATATCGTTAGAGCCAACTCCATAGGGTAAGCTTTGCTGAAGCAAAAATTGCTGCTCTAATTTATCTACTTTTAAAAACACTTTGCCGTTTTGAGTATCGTAGTAAAACGAAAAGTACCCAGGAAAGTGATTCATTTGCGCAGTAAATTCATCTATAGGCTTAATTGCTGCGTGCGCTTGGGTTATCATAGAGCACAGCACAGTAAAGAATATGTAACTTATTAGTGGTATTTTTTTCATAATCTTATCTTTGTTATTGGCGTTTTAAGTACGATTAGGTGGCACCATTATTACAGTGCTATTTAAACAATACAGGTATTTAAGACGAAATTCAGCGCACTAAGTTAATCTCTCTCACATTTAGATTAGCTAGTACACGTTATCAGGAAAATAGAATGCGTAGACTCCCACCAGTATTACTAGAAGACGGTTGTCCTAGAGAACTTTTATCGTTAATTAGAACCATTTTAGCAGCATGTAAAGAAATTTCGTTTCGTGTTGGCCAAGGTGCGCTTTCTGGCGTATTAGGCTCAACGCTTGATGAAAACATTCAAGGGGAAACCCAAAAAAAGCTCGATGTATTATCTAATCAGCTTTTAAAAGATATTTTACTGGAGTCTGGGTCAGTTAAAGCCATCGCCTCAGAAGAAGAAGATTACACAGTAGCTGGCAACCAAGACGCTAAATACATTGTGGCGTTTGACCCGCTTGATGGCTCATCAAATACTGACATTAACTCGTTAGTGGGTACTATATTTTCAATTATGGAAGCCCCAGAAGGCTCAGATGCCGCCGATCAAAGTATATTTATGCAGCCAGGCCACAAACAAGTTGCTGCAGGTTACGTGCTTTACGGCCCATCAACTATGCTTGCACTTACGACAGGTAAAGGCACGCGCATGTTTACGCTAGATAAAACCCAAGGTAGCTTTTTACTAACACAAGACTTTGCCACTATCCCTGCTGATACAAACGAATTTGCCATTAATGCGTCAAACCAGCGTCATTGGCAGCCAGTAATGCAAAACTATATTAATGACTTACTCGCTGGCGATACCGGCCCACGTGCTAAAAACTTTAACATGCGCTGGATTGCCGCTATGGTTGGCGATGTGCACCGTGTACTTAGCCGTGGTGGTTTATTTACCTACCCAACCGACACCAAAGATGCAAACAAACCTAATAAACTACGTTTACTGTACGAAGCCAACCCCATGGCTATGCTAGTTGAGCAAGCAGGTGGCATCGCTTCTACGGGTACTGAGCGTATTATGGATATTCAACCCGATGCAATCCACCAGCGTGTGGCGGTAATATTAGGCTCTAAAAACGAAGTAGAAACGTGCTTGGGATATCATAAGTAAATTAATTGTCAGTGGTAAAAAATACTAAGCCGCATTTAATTTAAATACGGCTTTTTTATTTATTCGTTACATATAACCGCAGTAAGTTGGCATCTAAAATAAGAGTCAGCCTAAATATCTAGTCCTTCAATAATGCCAGTAATTGTTCAAGCTTTTGGCTATCAAGCTCTCCCATTTGCTCGCTATTACTGAGCGCAAAAATAACCCCTTCGTGTTCGGCGCAATTTATATCATCTCGCGATTCAACCACATTTGCCCATAACTCTAAATCATCTATCTCTATTTCGTGGTTTACACAACGTGTTAGCACGTCAATCAATACCGGCTTTGTGAGTGTATAACCGGGAGCACTTTCCTCTGCTGGGGTAGAAATAATCACGCTAATAGCATCATCTCTTTGCTCACCAAAGGTAATAAATTCGGCCAATGCTTTTTGTATATTCATAATATTTGTTATTCTTGCTGCTCTACTGCTGATAAGACTTAAAATGACGAGATTAAACTGCTCACAATGCCACACTGCGCTTAGTTGTAATGTAAACGATATAAACGCATGTTGGTGTAACCAATTACCTGCTATTTTACCGCTTGAAGAGTCAGCAACAAGCTGTTTATGCCCGCAATGTACGCTTAATAAAATAAACGCTTATTTAGCCCATATTTATACTCAGCCAATCAAAGCACAAATTGAGTTTGCTAAAAAATTTAGAGGTAATGACAATTTAATTGAAGGGCTAGACTACACCATGCAAAATGGCTACATGGTGTTTAGTAAATGGTTTTTTCTAAAGCGAGGAACATGCTGTAAAAATGGCTGTAAAAATTGTCCTTACAGCTAAATCACAACATGTTGATATACAATACGCGGTTAAATAAGTTCGTTGGGCACACTGTTGCTATATTGTGCAAATTTATCCGCCCCTTTAAAACGTAACTCAATTGCTTTGATATGCTCTTCTTCGGCGTGTTTCCAAACGCCCGGCACACTATACACATGCTTTAAATAGCAAAAAAATTTATCGCGTAGTTGCGGATTAAACTGCCACCCTTGAGCTACATCTGCTACTTGGGCAGCTAAGCCCTCACGAGTATCTGCATGCTTAACTAAGCCTTCTATATTATAACAAGCCTGCCCTACAGTAATTACCCGCTTATTTAGTAACAGTGCTTCTAAACCGACCGTAGAGTTGATAGTGATCACCGCTTCTGCGCATTCAATAAGTTCACAGGTTTTATTGCCGTTTGCAAAAAGTGCAATTGGGT
The DNA here is from genome assembly GCF_005887105.1 of Pseudoalteromonas sp. S2893. Taxonomy (NCBI): domain Bacteria; kingdom Pseudomonadati; phylum Pseudomonadota; class Gammaproteobacteria; order Alteromonadales; family Pseudoalteromonadaceae; genus Pseudoalteromonas; species Pseudoalteromonas sp. S2893. The sequence continues at coordinate 160,986 of NZ_PNCY01000010.1, forward strand.
CTTTATCGTATAAATGGGTGTAATGCTTGTGCCACGACGGGTGTTCTTTAAAAACGACCTTTAAACTAGGGTCGTTCAATGCTTTCACTGCGCTAACAACTTCATCGTATAGCATTTCCATTGAGTCAATCCATGGCGAAAAGCTCGCTAATTGCGTATCGTGAGGCACTTGAAAAGGCACAAATATGTAGCGTTCAGGTATATTTTCAGCTGCAAAATCACAGCGTTTTTTATGGTTTTCTCGTGGGACAAGCGCCGGTGCATCAAAGTTTAAGGCATTATTTGCATTAAAATTTAAATAAAAATTAGGATCTCGACTTAGCGACGCATTAAAGTTAATCCCTTGAGGGTCTAAACTGGTGGTACCCGGAAGCAAACCATTTTCATAATAAAATTGCTTAATACCCAGTGCCTTGGCAGCCATAGCAACGGTAGTATTAGGCAGTTTATTACCGTTCCATATCACCATTACATCAGGGTTAACTTCAGTTAATAAAGCTAAATATTTTGCGTAACGCAAACGCTCAAAAAAGCGCAGCCCCACTTTGTAAACCGCCGATACTAAAGCATTGTTCCAAAGGTTATTACGGGCGCGTTTACGTTTTAGTTGTGCATTAATAACATCGTTAAAATCAACTTTAAACGCTTTACTTAAATAGTGTATAGCTGAAAGCTTTGGCGCCCCCATAACATGCAGTTGGCAATCCATACTCAGCTTTTTGATTATTTTTTTATAGTACTTTGCGTGTACATTTTTGCGGGATATAAATAGGTAAGACATACAAGCTGTGCGCGCCAATTATTGTTTATAGGAAATAATACTAAGTGGACACTATTACAAAAGTAAGGTTCACTGCTACGAGAAAATAATTTACAGATGTTACCTAAATACTTATTATTTTACTACGCAGCGGTGCCATCCTAGATAGGATCTCATTTTGTATGCTATGGCTAATATTTTGCTCTTCCATCGCATTTATAAGTAAGTCCACCACATGGTTAAAATCTTTCTCAGTTATGTGCATCCCAGTATGAATATCTACCATAGAGTCACCTTTGTACTTGCATGGGCCATCAACTAGCATACACATATGCATAATAAAGCCTTCTCTAAAGTGGCTTATGTCGCTGTGTTCAAAATAATGCAGTACTTGTTCATCATTACCTATTTGGTAAATAAAACTGTCTACAATACGCGTAAGCCCCGCACGGCCATCAAGCTGTTGATAAAGCGATAAATTTGTTGAGCTTGCACACCCGGCCAAGGCACTTAAACACAACCATAAAATGACAACGTTTTTCATTACCAATACCCTGTTACCGATAAGTACCACCCTGTTTGATCGCTCGCACCTGCAATGCTACCTAAATCTAAGTATGCAGCGGTGACACTCACGTGTTTGTTTGGCATCCAAGCAACAAATAAATCTTTCCAGTCTTGTTCACCCAAATTAAGGTTATTAGACTTTTGCCTATACTCTATACCTACGGCAACACTTCGGCTCAAAAACACAGCGGTGCTGCCTTCAAATAAAATTTTTGCATCATCATTTGCCCCACCATAACCAAGCAAACCAAGTTGATTAGCCTCACTGTAGCGAGTTGTGACGTTCCAAAACCAGTTAAGCCCCCCTACAGCGCCTAAGTGGAGTTTACTAGCTGCGAGGTAGTAATCAGTGCCACTAGTATCTTTTGCACCTACTAGGGACGCAACAGCGCCATCATCAAGGGATTTATGCTGTATACCTACACTCAATTGCGGCCAGTCACTGTAAACTATGTCGCCGTATAAACGAATTTTAGCGCCCGTGATAGATTGCTCTATTTCGGTATCAAGTGCAGGCACGTCAAAACGTTGTTGAGCGTAGCTAAGTTCTACACGATTAAATAGGTTAACTTGTGCTCCACATACATCTAAAGTGTAGTCTGTTACATCTGCACGGCTACAAAAGCCATTCACAGAGAACTCGTCTTCGCTGGCGTAACCTGCAAGTTGTGCCCAAGGCACAATACCGCCGCCCCCGCCGCCTTCTATTTGCGAAACCCCGGGGGTCGCTAATAATTTACCATCGCTTGCGAAACCAGAAAAGCTCGAGCTAAGTAATAACCCAAGTAATAAACACTTAACTTTTTTCATAATATTCCTTTAGCCACTGTTCTAATAATTCTGCTTTTAAAGGCCTACTTAGGTAGTAACCCTGAGCATGGTCACAATGCATAAGTTTAAGTAAGTCTAACGAATCTCTGTTTTCAACGCCCTCTGCAACAACGCTAAAGCCTAGTTGATGCCCTAAGGTAATAGACGACTGCACTATGTATTGATCCTTGCGCGACTCATCTAACTTTAAAATAAAGCACTTATCTAACTTTAGCTCATCAATAGGCAGCATTTTTAATCTCCCCAGTGATGTTTGCCCTACGCCATAATCATCCAATGAAATTTTTACACCGATGGCTTTTAAGTTTTGTAATGCTTTTATGCCTTTTTCTTCATTTTCAATCATGTCGCGCTCAGTTAATTCAACAGTAATGAGGGTTGGATCAACATTGTATTTTTTTAGAGTACGCACTAACGCTGAATGAAAACTCGGTGAGGCAATATCTTGTGCTGATACATTAATTGCTGCCTGCATTTCAATCCCTTTAGCCTGCCAATCAGCCACCTGAGAAACCACAGTGTTAACAACCCATGATGTAAGCTCAACAATAAGCCCCGATTGCTCGGCTAAATCAATAAACAGTTCTGGGTTTACCCAGCTGCCATCTTTACGTTGCCAGCGGATCAGTGATTCGACTTTATTTATTTTTTGTGTGTGTAAATGCAGTTTAGGCTGATAGGTCATAAATAATTGCCCATCATCATCGCTAATGGCTTGTTTAAGCTCATCTAACATTTTAAGACGATCTAAATGCGCTTCGTCTTCACCATTTTGGTAATAATGAATACTGTCTTGGCTATCTGTTGCATTGTCTACGGCAATAAGTACGCGTCGCATTAAATCATCGCTGGCAAGGCCTTGCATAGGATACTCGACAACCCCAGCGCTAAATCGTAAGTTAATTTTTAACGTTTTAATGGTATAACACGCTAATAGCTGTGCCATTAAACCAACTATACCGCTTTTTTTCTCTCTGGCAGCGGCACTTGGAAACACAGTTAAAAACTCATCGCCACCAATACGCGCATGAAAGCCGCCAAGTTCGTCCGAAAAGCCACTAATTCGATTGGCAACCGCTTTTAAACATTCATCGCCTACGCGTGGGCCTAGCTTATCGTTTATATGCCGTAAACCTTTTATATCAATAGCAACCAGGGTGTATTGTGTAGAGGGAGTCAGCTCATCATCGAGCACTTCAAGCATAGCCGAGCGGTTATAAAAGCCTGTAAGCGAATCATGGCGTGCCTGAAAACTAATTTTTTGTTCACGCTCGTTAATATCGTTACCCATGTTATCAAAGGCGTTAGCAAGGGTTGCTATTTCGGTACTTTGTTTAGATGCATTAAATTCAAATGCGTAATTACCTTGTGCAAATTGCCTGGCAATAACTGCAAGCTGAGAGAGTGGAGTTGTTAAGTTATTTGCCAGTAAACTACTGGTAATAACCCCCACCAGCATCGTTAAAATGGCCATAATAATTAGCGTAAACAATAGGTTTTCAAAATCGTTATAGCTTTGCGTTAAATCAGCACTGAGCAAAATTGTTACCGCATCCCCTTGTAGGGAGGGCAACATAATATCTTGGTTTTTATATACAAGATAATCACCAAACAAACGCGTTGTAGTGGTGGTGTTAAAGTAGTTTTTAGGTGAAAAAACCTCTGGCCGATTAAGCAACGAGCTTCTTACGAGGTTGTCCTGCTCAGCAATAAAGCTGACATCCATTCCGGTTAGATTTTTAAGCTCTAGGGCGACTTCGTCATCAATTTTAAAACCCACTAAGCTGTATGCAACGGTTCTAGGCGCCCTTACAGGTAGTAAAATAACTTGATATAGCTGATTATTAAGAACAACAAAGCTCGATTGCTCTGGCGAAGTTAATAACTCATCCAGTAACGGCTTTAAATTTTGAGGGTACAAATCTGCATTAGTATTGGCTGAAATTAATTTACCTGATAAATCAATCAGTAGCATAAGCTCTGCATCAATACGCTGGCTGTGATTAAACAACACACTACTTATGGTGCCTGCATCGCGAGTGGCAACCGCTTGCTTAAAGCCAAAGTCGGCAGTGAGTACTTTAGCAGCAGTAAGCAGTAGGCTTTCTTTTGCGCTCAGATATTGCTTATATACATTTTGCGCTACGCTAATATCTTGATTTACTTTTTCTTCTTGAAATTTACTTGTAGACCACCAAAAGCTAACAATGCTCACCATAGTGGTCAGTAACACTAAGCCTACACATAAAACAATAATGCGGTTTTTTAAACTGTTAGTCATTACCGCCCTTAAACTTACTACCAAAAGTATTTCGCGGTGCTGGGGTGGAGGTATTAACCTTAATTAGTAACTCATTGTTATTGTTTATTGTTATCATTTTTTTATTTTCCAACGGTGCAGTTTGTAGCGCATGCCACACACTCAGCGTAGTCGGTAACGGCGTTATGTCTAAGGATAACTTACCCGTATTATTCGTTTTATAAACGTGTTCACTATTGGCTACATAAATATAGCCAACCATAGAGTCATGAATATTACAGCCTAGTACAACAACACCTTGTTGATCAAAAATTACAGGCTCTTTAGGTTGGCCTGAATAGAGTTTTAGCTGAAAGGGCTTAGCCTGAGAAAAAGAGTAAACATGATGGCGAATATTATCGCTGTTAGGAAAGTTAACCTGCTGGCCTTTTTGCACCACCAGTAAATCAGGTAAAAACGCTTTATGTACTTGGTCCATTACCGCAACGGGTAACATAGTGCGCTCTGACTTTGCCGCCTTATAAAGCTCAACGACTGCGTCTTTTAGTGGCTGACCATGCTGGTCTTGAATTACTAAATCAATATTTGCACCCAGTACGCCTTGGCTAAAAAATAAAGTAGCGGCGAGTAAATAACCTCTTTTATTAAAAACTTGCTGCACTTGCCTAAACATATCAATACCTAAAAGTTAATCTTAGGTTAAGTTAATTAGAGACCAGCACTAATTGCAAGGAATATAGCCCAGTAACTAAAAATAAAGACTGGGCTTTGTTTATTTTAATACTTTAGTTGTACTATTTTACAATAAGACCGTAATCAGTATCTAAAATATTAATTACTTCTTGGCGAGGATCTTCTGGAATTACAATCTCTTTACCAATGATTTTACTGGCAATGCCTACATAAGTGTTAGACACCTCAAGCATGACCGATTCTGGTAAAATAAAGTCTTTAGCAAGCTGCTCACGCTCATCCATGCGGTCTTTATTTAACAGCACGTCACTTTCTGGCACAGTAGAAATTAATAACTGGCGGAACCCTTCTTTAGAGTTTTCGATTATTTTACCATCGCGGTAAGCCGCGCCATCCCATATGCGCGAAGAATCTGGGGTGCCTACTTCATCAATATAAATAAGCTGTTGGTTTCCGTCTAAATCCTCTACATAACCAAACTCAAATTTTGTATCTACAAATATTTGATCAAGCTTTGCCAGCTCTTCACTAATTAGCTTAAAGCCCTCAACCAATAGCTTTTCGTATTTAGTCACATCCTTTGCCGATTTAAAATTAAATACGTCTAAATTATCAGTGATATTAGCGCGCGTAATATTCACATCATCAACAGGTGGAATATCAACCACGCCTTCGATAATACCTTTTGTAGAAGGGGTTATTAGTACGTTTTCAAGCTTTTGGTTTGCTCTTAAGCCCTCAGGTAAGTCTATGCCACAAAAGTTGCGAACCCCTTTACTGTAATCACGCCACATGCTGCCGGTTATATATTGGCGCGCAATTGCTTCTACTTTTACGGTGCTTGCTTTGCGCACAATCCATACATAAGGATGAGGAATATCAACAATGTGGTTACCCGCAAGGCCAGCTTTATCAAATAACTTAAACCAATGAGATGCAACAGAGTTAAGCGCAATACCTTTTCCCGGCACGCCGTTTAAGCCATTTTCGCCTTGCCAAATACAATCAAAAGCAGAAATACGGTCTGAAATAACCATAATTGCCAGCTCAGTTCCTTGCGGAACTTTATAGTTTTTTTCTTTAATGAGGCGTGCGCTGTCTTCATCTGTTAGCCAATAAACCGAACGAACTTTACCGCTGTGTACGGCACCTTTAGTGCGAATGGGTAAGTCATCGTTTACGTCTAAAACTTTATAGCTAGTCATGCTATCTCCGGGGTTAGGGATGCTCATAGAGCAAAGTATGGTATGGGGTTATAAGCGCTATATAATAAATCAGCCTACCCTAAAGCTCAATCAGCACTGAAAACTAAATAACCTGAACTCTGGTTAAGAGACTTACTAGGGCGTGTTGTAATATGCTGAAATTTAAATTTATTTTCTCTAGCCAGAGATTTTCAATGAAAGTAAGGCGAATTTACGCGTCAATAGCTGGCCTATTGCAAGTAAACTCAACGCAGTTAGCGCTGAAAATAGCTGCTAGAGATAGGTTTATTACCCAGAGCTCAGGTTAAATAACCACGCAATATTTATATGCCTGTAATAATGCGGTAAACTTAGCGTGCTAACTAGAGGAGTAACGCTTGGACTACCTAACTGCGACCGCAAATAAAAAATACCTAATGTATATTTCGCAAAATTATTCATACGCTATTTTAAGGCCGCTTCAGGCGCAAATTTTAGCCCATGGTGGAGAAGTTCGGTGGTTTTTAGCAGGTAATGAAGTAAACCCCGACTTTTTAGATGATGATGAGCAGCGCTTGCATACAATATCTGATGTGAGAAGCTGGCACCCTGATATAACTTATATTCCAGGCAATATTGTTCCAAGTTTTATTCCTGGTAAAAAAGTTGCTGTTTTTCATGGTTTTAATTCTGAGAAGCGCAGCTCAGAGGGCAATCATGGCCACTTTGCAATACGAGGCTGCTACGACCTGTATTGTACGCAGGGCCCCAATACTACCACCCGATTTAAAGAGTTGGCGCAACAACATGGTTTTTTTAAAGTAGTAGAAACCGGCTGGCCAACGCTCGACCCCCTATTTACCGATACACAAGCTAACCCATACGAAAGCGACGACCCACGTCCAACACTGCTTATTTGCTCTACTTTTTCAAAAAAATTATCACTTGCTCCCAAATTATATAAGCAAATAAAGCATTTTAGCCTACAAGGGAAGTGGCGTATTTTAATGCAGTTTCATCCTAAAATGCCCCAAGAATGGGTTGAGAAATATAAAGCATTAAATAATGAAAACTTAACCTTTATAGAAACCGACAACGTACTCCCTTTGCTTAAAGCTGCAGATGTAATGCTGTGTGATACATCCTCGGTATTATTGATGTTTTTATTACTTAGAAAGCCAGTTGTTACGTTTTGCAATCAAAAACCACTCCCTCACTTACTTGATGTAACTGAAGCCGATAAAGTAGAAGCAGCAATAGAACATGCGTTAACTAAACCTAATAAATTAATGCAAAGTATTGAAGACTATTGCCTAGAGCTCCACCCATATACTGATGGTAAATCTAGCCAACGCGTGCTTAATGCTGCAAATGAATTTTTGCACAAAAAAGAAAAGCTAAAACCTAAACCGCTTAACCTATTTAGAAATCTTAAAATGCGTAAAGAATTCAACTTTTGGGGTTGGTAACACCACACTGTATGATTGAGCTTGATAATGTAACCTTTAAATGGCATAAAAATGATGCCAAGCCTACGCTAAATATCCCAGCCCTTAGGATTGATAAAGGCGAGCATATTTTTTTACATGGTCCCAGCGGCGTCGGTAAATCAACCCTGCTTGCGCTATTGGCAGGTATAAACACACCAAGTAGTGGCAACATACGTATTTTAAATCGCGATTTAAATACACTTAGCAATACGCAAAGAGACGTATTTAGAGCGGAGAATATTGGCTATATTTTTCAAAACTTTAATTTATTACCGTATTTAACACCCATTGAGAATGTCACGCTTGGCTGTGAATTTTCAAAAAGCAGAAAACAAAAAGCCTTACAGCAAACAACAGAGCCCAAGCCAAGCTTACAAAAAGAAGCGATACGCTTATTAACAGCATTAGGCTTAAGTGAGTCTTATCATAGTAAAGATGTTGCCTCGCTCAGTATTGGTCAGCAACAGCGGGTTGCCGCCGCTCGCGCATTTATTGGCAGCCCAGAGCTTATAATTGCTGATGAGCCTACCTCGGCACTCGATACCGCAAATAGAGAAAGCTTTATAAAGCTGTTATTCGAACAGGCTAAGCGCGCCAACAGTACGTTAGTTTTTGTAAGCCATGACGAAACATTAAAACCGCTATTTAATCGTGAAATTAGCCTAGTTAGCTTACAGGAGCAGCTATGATCCTGACTAAGTTAGCTTATAAAAGTTTGCTAAATCGCCGAGCAAGTGTACTGCTCACATTGTTTACCATTGCTATTAGCGTGATGCTTTTACTAAGTATTGAGCGAATTCGCGTGGATGCAAAAACCAGCTTTAGTAATACCATATCTGGGACAGACCTAATTGTAGGCGCCCGCACCGGCGATATTCAATTACTGCTTTCCTCTGTATTTAGAATAGGTTACGCAAATAATGGGGTAAGCTGGCAAAGTTATCAGTACATCGCAGCTCAACGTGGTGTTAAATGGAGCATTCCTATTAGTTTAGGCGACAGCCACAAAGGCCAAACTGTACTAGGTACAAGCCGTGATTACTTTACCCACTATCGCTTTGGTAAAAAACAAACGTTAAGTTTTCAACAAGGCCACGCGTTTGAGCATTTAAACCAGGTGGTACTTGGCAGCGATGTAGCGAGCCGTTTAGGGTATACACTAGGTGATAACATAGTGATCTCACACGGCATGGGTAATACGAGCTTTCACCATCATAAAGACAACCCGTTTACTGTTATCGGTATTTTAAACGCCACTGGCACGCCAGTAGATAAAACCTTACACATACCTCTAGCAGCTATTGATTTAATACATGGTGGTTCACACTCTGCAAATGATGAGCACGATGAGCACGATGAGCATAACAACCTAATCGGTGAGCCAAGTCAAATTACTGCGTTTTTAATGGGCTTCGACTCGCCTTTATACACATTGCAAATTAGGCGTAATATCAACCAATACAAAAAAGAGCCACTTCTGGCCATTATGCCCACAGTGACCTTAAAAGAGCTGTGGCAAATGCTCGCCATTGTCGAAAAAGTACTCTTACTGTTTTCAGGCGTTGTTATATTAGTCAGTTTATTGGGTATGTTGACCACGCTACTGGCCAATTTAAATCAACGCCGAAGAGAACTTGCTATATTGCGCTCAGTCGGCGCACGGCCATGGCAGCTATTTACACTAATAAGCATGGAGTCGTTATTTACAACATTATTAGGCTGCTTTGTTGGCTGTGGTTTGTATTATGGCGTTATGCTTATCAGTAGCAGCTATTTGCAAAGCCATGCAGGCATAAGCGTTAATATTGCCATGCTCTCTTACTATGAACTCACTTTAATAGGCGTTATTATGGCCGCTGGGTTTATAATTGGCTTAATACCAGCCACCCGCGCTTACTTTTATTCGCTTAGCGATGGTATGAGTATAAAAACTTAACTTTAGGAATTTCATGATACTTTTTAAATCCGCGCTTTATTACTGCACGCTAGTAAGCTGCCTACTTATTAGCTTTGTCAGTAGTGCAAACCCGCCGAAAGAAATTTTTTGGGAAGACTTAATCCCGCAAGGGCATGTACAAATAGATACCCAAGCACAGGCTAACCACGAAGGCAGTGAACAAAACTGGGTGCAACCAGAGCTAGATGCTCCTGTGGTTGAAGCATTAAATGGCCAATCAGTGAGCTTACCGGGGTTTGTTGTCCCACTTGAAGGCGACAGTGAAGTCATTACTGAGTTTTTGCTTGTGCCATACTTTGGCGCGTGTATTCACGTACCGCCCCCGCCGCCAAATCAAATCGTTCATGTAACAGTAAAAGGCGGCGTCCCCATAGAGAGCCTGTATGATGCGATTGTTGTTACCGGCGTTATCAGTACCGAAACCTGGTCTGGTGAAATAGCCAAAGTGGGCTATAAAATGAAAGCCGTCGGTGTGGCACCGTTTGAGCTATAACACGGCTATTTTTGGCAGTGCTTACAAAACACCGTACTGCGCTGCCCTAGTCTAATTTCTTCAAGTGGCGTTTTACACGTTACGCACGCCTCTCCTTTTCGCCCGTACACTAACAACTGCTGTGCAAAATAACCTGGTTTGCCATCACTTTGGGCAAAGTCTTTAAGGGTTGTACCGCCTTGTGTTATTGCCGCTGCTAGAGTGTCTTTAATAATAGGGATCAGGGTTTGATATCGCTTTAGCGATACTTTTCCTGCTTCGCGTTTTGGGTGTATTCCTGCCTTAAATAACGACTCATTGGCATAAATATTACCTACACCCACTACCACCGCGTTATCCATGATAAATTGCTTCACGGGGACTTTTTTATTTCGCGACTGCTCGTATACACGCTTTGCAAAAAAATCATCCGTAAGCGGCTCAGGGCCAAGTTTTGAAAGTAACTTATGAACATCCCCCGGTGCTTGCCATAAACAGCAACCAAAGCGGCGAGGGTCGTTTAATCGCAGCGCCTTGTCATTACTAAGAACAAACTCAACATGATCATGCTTTTTAAGCGGCTCGCGTTTATCCACAACGCGCAAATTACCCGACATTCCCAAATGTAAAATAGCACTCCCTAATTCGCAGTGCAGCAATAAATACTTTGCACGGCGCTCAATTCGCTCTACCTTCAACCCTTCTAACTGATAAACATCATCAGGCACAGGCCATCGCATGCTGGCATTATAAATATTTACCTTCGTCACTACCTGGTTTTCTACATGCGGGGTGATCCCCAGTCTACTTACTTCTACCTCTGGTAATTCAGGCATTAATGCAACTCACTTTTTGAAAAATCAACACTTGGAAATAACTGCTTTGCAGTCGCTAAATCAAGCCCCATCACGCGCTGGCTATTTTTTTCCAACAAATAATACTTACCATTACCTTTGTACAGTAAATAAACCCAAGGTAAGCGCTCACCAGCCAACTCAAAGGTGGCCACGTACAATGGTGAATTGGGATTAAATACAACAGACTCATTTACCTGCATCAACGCAGCCGTTTGCCAATGGTTAATTAGCTCAGCTAATTGCTGCTGTGATGCATCCCACCTCACGGGCGTATTTTCTTGTAATGCGGTTGTACGCCAACTTGTACCAATACGTTCAATTTTCTGATCAACAAAGCTCAGTGTTAACACAAAACTTTGTAATGGCAGTATCGGTTGTAATGTAGGCTCGTCTTCACCCCCTAAAAACTGTTTATGCCAGCCATTTAAAAAGAAGATCATAATCAACATCGAAAAAATAATAACGTTGTTCCAACCTTTGCGGCCCAGTCGCATATTTATACACCCAGTAAATTCAAGATTTTAAAGTGTAACTAAAACTTAATTGCACTGTCTATATGTTAAAGGCCACAGACTTTGGTAGAATATCGGCAAATTTAAAGGAGTTCCGTCAATGTCTATGTATGTAGTGGGCCATAAAATCCCAGATTCAGATTCAATTTGTGGTGCAATTGCACTTGCTTATTTAAAAAACCAAATCGATGAGCCAGCAATTCCAACACGCCTTGGTGAAGTGTCACCAGAAACTCAATTTATCCTAGATAAATTTGGCTTCGAAGCACCTGAGCTTAAATTAAGCTACGCTGGCGAAGATGTATATATTGTTGACCACACAGAAAAAACACAAGCACCAGATGATATCGACCAAGCACGTGTTGTTGGCGTAGTCGATCACCATAAACTAGGCGATTTAACGTCATCTACACCGCTTGAGTGTTGGATCCGTCCGGTAGGCTGTTCAAACACCATTATTAAAATGATGTATGACTTCTACAACGTAGAAATCCCTAAAGATATTGCTGGCATCATGCTATGTGCAATTTTAAGCGATACCGTTATTTTTAAATCGCCGACCTGTACAACGGCTGATATTAAATGTGTAGAAGCACTAGCAGAAATTGCCGGCATCGAAGACTTTAAAGAACTAGGCATGGACATGTTCCGTGTTAAGTCAGCTGTTGAAGACACCCCTGTACGTGACTTAGTAATGCGTGACTTTAAAGACTTCAACATGAACGGTCACCTAGTGGGCATTGGCCAGCTAGAGGTTATTGACCTTGCAGTGTTTGACGAAATTAAAGCAGACTTAGAAGCCGATATTGCTAAGCTAAAAATTGAAGGCAACCGCCACTCAGTATTTTTGCTGCTTACCGACATCATGAAAGAAGGCTCACAAATGCTGATCGCTTCAGATGATGCAAACCTTGTAGAGCAGGCTTACGGCGAAAAGCCGAGCGAAGATAAAGTATGGCTAGATGGCGTATTAAGCCGTAAAAAGCAAGTAGTGCCACCACTACAAGACGTGTTTGCCAAGCTGTAAGCTGTAAGCTGTAAGCTGTAAAAATAATGACCTTGTGGGTTTTACCTGCAAGGTTTTTTTATGCCTAAATTATATCTGTTGATTTAATAAAATATTTTAGGGGCTGTTTAATATTGATAAGTGCTAAAAACAAAAAACCCAGCATAAGCTGGGTTTTTACAATTCTGAAAGAAAACTAAATTACTTGATTTTAGCTTCTTTGAAAATCACATGTTTACGAGCCTTAGGATCGAACTTTTTGATTTCCATCTTTTCAGGCATGTTACGCTTGTTTTTGTCGGTAGTGTAGAAAAAACCAGTACCAGCAGTTGAAACTAAACGGATTTTATCGCGCATGATTCAGTTCCTTAAACTTTTTCGCCGCGAGCACGGATATCTGTAAGTACCGCGTCGATGCCTTTTTTATCGATAATACGCATACCTTTAGTAGTAGTGCGTAGTGTTACAAAACGTTTTTCACTTTCAACCCAAAAACGGTGTGTTTGTAGGTTAGGTAGGAAACGACGTCTAGTCGCGTTTCTCGCGTGTGAACGGTGATTACCAACCGTTGGACGCTTACCTGTAACTTGACATACTTTAGACATGTCTATATATCTCCAATAACTTCGCTCGAGCTTAATTTAACCTAAGGCCATGTATTTGTGCCCTAGATAAATCGAAGGGCGCTCTTTATACAGCTTTTACAGGCAAAGATCAAATACTGATCTATCCAACCAGCTCATATGTAAATTTGATAGCGGCTAATTATAAAGATCGAATGCCCTTAGGGAAAGTAAAAACTGCATTTAAATTAAACTAATTTGCTAAAACCGTCCAAACCGCTCATTTTTAACACACTTATTCATCAAGCAACCTTAAATCAAGCCTCGCTGTGCAAAAGAAACACACGTTTCTCCTCCTACAATGATGTGATCAAGCACATTTATGTCTACTAATTGCAGTGCTTGTTGTAATTTATTAGTGATAAGTTTGTCTGCTTGGCTTGGTTCGGCAATCCCGCTTGGGTGATTGTGTGCCAAAATAATGGCCGCAGCATTATTTTTTAAGGCCGCTTTTAGAACTTCTCTGGGGTAAACGCTGGCTGAGTTTATCGTGCCATAAAACAAAATTTCGTCTTTTACTAAACGGTTTTGGCTATCGAGATAAAGCACCATAAACACTTCTTGCTGTAGCCCGCGCATTTGCAGCGTTAAATATTCATACACCGCATTTGGCGAATTAAACACCGCATCGCGCTGGCAACGCTCCTGCATGTAACGCTGGCTCAGCTCAAGCACCGCTTGCAATTGCACATATTTTGCCATCCCTAACCCTTTTTGTGCGCAAAACTCATCTTGGCTGGCGTTAAATAAATTATGCAATGTTTTGTTTTCGTTAAGCAGGTGCTGTGCAAGCTCAATCACATTCATACCGGGTAAGCCCGTACGCAAAAATATCGCTAATAACTCAGCATCGGTCAATGCTTTAGGGCCTTTTGCAATGAGTTTTTCGCGTGGGCGAAGTGAGTTAGGTAACGATGTTAATTGCATTATTCATCCTTGATGATTAAAAAACAGTCTTATAACTGTAATGCAATTTTTAAAATTAGCCTGATTATTTAATCCTAAAAACTTAGCTCAAAGCACAAAGATTTGTTATTTTAGCCTGCATATACATTCAAGCAAAAAACACTCATGACTAACTTAACAAACAAAAAAATCGTACTTGGCATCACCGGCGGCATCGCGGCCTATAAATGTGCCGAGCTCGTTAGGCGCTTAAAAGAGGCTGGTTGCGAAGTAAAAGTAGTTATGAGCGAGTCAGCTAAGCATTTTATAACCCCATTAACCATGCAAGCGGTGAGTGGTGAAATGGTGTCTGATTCATTACTTGACCCCTCAGCAGAGGCCGCAATGGGCCATATAGAATTTGCCAAATGGGCTGATTTAATTTTAGTCGCGCCCGCAACAAGTAATACCATTGCCAAAATGGCCGCAGGCATAGCCGATGATTTACTCACCACGCTATTACTGGCAACACCAGCAAAAGTAGCAATAGCCCCAGCAATGAACCAGCAAATGTATGCACACCCTGCAACACAAGCAAATTTAGCCACTTTAAAAGCACGTGATGTACTTATTTGGGGCCCTGGCAAAGGTGAGCAAGCCTGTGGCGATGTAGGAGCTGGGCGTATGCTAGAGCCGCATGAGCTTGTGGCTTTGTGCACTGCCACAGAGCAGCCGCAATTATTAGCAGGTAAAACCATTACAATTACGGCAGGGCCAACCCGCGAACCGCTTGACCCTGTACGTTTTATCTCTAATCACAGCTCTGGAAAAATGGGCTTTGCCCTGGCTGAGGCCGCTTTAAAGCTTGGTGCTCATGTCAATTTAATTTCAGGGCCTGTCACTATCAAAGCCCCTGTTGGCGTTAATTTAATAAACATTGAAAGCGCTGAGCAGCTATTAAATGAGTCATTAACCTATGCCCCACTCTCTGATGCTTTTATTGGCTGTGCAGCCGTAGCCGATTATAGAGCGGCGAATGTAGCGACTCAAAAAATGAAAAAACAAGGCGATGAGCTTACCCTCACCCTTGTTAAAAACCCCGATGTTATAGCCGCCGTGGCAAACTTAACGCAAAACCGCCCTTACACTGTGGGTTTTGCTGCTGAAACGCAAAATGTGGAGAGCTATGCAAAGGGTAAACTTAAAAATAAAAATCTCGATATGATCTGCGCTAACGATGTATCGCAAAGTGGTTTAGGGTTTAATTCCGATCACAATGCTTTAACACTTTACTGGCAAAATGAGCAGTTAGCACTTGCGGTAAATAGTAAAACACGCATTGCTCTTGAGGTAATTAAACAACTTGCCAAGCAACTATAAAGTGCTGGAAACAAACTGAATAAAACATTAACATAAGCCACTCATTTGAACAAAAAATGATTAGCAGCTAAAAATAACAAATAAAAAAGGAAGGTTCATGCCTGCGACAAAAAGAAGTAATCGCAAAGAGCAAATACTGCAAGCCCTCGCGCAAATGTTAGAAACCAGCCCAGGACAACGGATTACAACTGCAAAGCTTGCTGCTGAAGTGGGTGTGTCTGAAGCTGCGCTTTACCGTCACTTTCCAAGTAAAGCACGTATGTTTGAAGGCCTAATAGAGTTTATCGAAGACACGCTTTTATCGCGCATTAACCTTATTTTAGAAAACGAAAAAGAAAGCCAAACACGCGTTTATAATATTTTGTTGTTGCTACTAACGTTTGCAGAAAAAAACCCAGGTATAACACGCATACTTACCGGCGACGCCCTGCAAGGCGAGCAAGAGCGTTTACGCGAACGTGTACAAGGGCTGTTCGAAAAGCTAGAAACGCAATTTAAACAAGTACTGCGCGAGCGCAAACTTCGTGAAGGTAAAACCTTTCAAAGTGACGAACTCACCCTTGCTAACTTTTTACTGGCCTATGTTGAAGGTAAAATGAACCAGTTTGTACGCAGCGACTTTAAAGTAAAGCCAAGTTCGCAATTTGAAAAACAATGGCCAGAACTACAAAAAATTTGGTTATAACCTTACTTTATTATTTTACCGTTAGCGCTAGTTATTCGCGCTAACGTTCACCCTTTCGTCCCTTTTCTTATACCGCTTATCTGATCCGCTCGAAATATAAACCAAACTCGCTACAATACTTATTACATTAAAAGTACTGTGAAAAACGAGAATCAATAATGAAAACAACGCTCACCTTTTTAAGCTCAGCACTGCTTGCAAGCTTAGCGAGCCCCGCTGCTTGGGCTCAAAAGCCATTAGAATTTAAAGACGTATTCGATTTTAAGTACGCAAAAAACACCCAACTTTCAGATGATGGTAAAATCCTCAGCTTTAGCGCTAAACCTTACCGTGGCAATGCAAATGGGCAAGTTTATGACTTAACAACAAACACCCTCATTAGCACCGTGGAGCGCGGCACTAAGCCCGTTATTAACAAAGCGGCTAATTGGGTGGCATTTACACAAGTACCCACCCTGCTTGAGCAAGAGACCAGCGAGAAAAAGTCATCACTTAAAAACAACCTCATTTTAGTCAATACCCAAACCGGCGAAAAACAGCAATTTGCCGACGTAAAAGACTATATTTTAGGTAACAATGGCCAGTGGCTTGCTTATCGAGTTGATAAAAAAGCAGAAAAAGACACACCCACTGAAGATAACAGCGAAGAAAAAAGCGCTATCACACCAGATAAAAAAGATAAAAGCTTTGAGCTAGTAATAATAAATTTAAAAAACAGCACCACCCACAGCTTAAATAATGTATTTAGTTATGCGCTAAGCCCAAGTGGCACTCAGCTACTTGCCAGCCAAAGCTTTAGTGATGGCAACAACAATCAGCTTGTACTGCTTGAACTTAATAATAACTTTGCGCAAAGCGTATTAATTGATGAGCCAGGCGTGGTTGCACAATCAATTAGTTGGCACCCTGATAAAGAAATAGCCGCATTTAACCTCGGTAACTACGTAAACGATGATGAGCGTCGCAGACAATACTCTCTAAAGCTTTGGCAAAATAACACCCTTAGCACTATTGACTCCCCTAATAAAGAGTGGGTTATAGGTAAAACAGCATCGATTAGCTGGTCTGAAAATGGCGAGCGCTTATATTTTGAAAACCACCCCAAACTGGTCGCTAAAATAAAAGCAAAAGAGTACACCGACCAGGCATCACTGTATGACTTTGACACGATTCGTGAACATAAAGCGCTAAACGTGTGGCACAACAACGATGCCCAAATAAAACCACGAGAAGAACAACAGTGGAACAAGGTTAATAAAAACCGCCATTACAGCGCAGTTTTTCATTTAAAAAGCCAAAAAGCAGTACAACTAAGCAATGAAAAAGTCAGCGATTTAGCGCTTAACACTAATCGTAGCCAAAGTGTATTAGGCTACTCTAACCAAGCCCACCTAGAAAAAATTATGTACGGTGGCTTTTTTGCCGACTACTACAGCATAAACATTAATACCAGTGAGCAAACTCCTATTATTAAAAATTCACCGTTTACACCAAGCCTTGCACCTAATGGGCGCTACGCAGCCTACTTTGCACAAAGCCAAGTACAACTTAAAGATTTAAAAACCAACAAAGTTACCGCTCTTAGCAAAGCTATTAATGCCACGTTTGCCGATGACAAACACGACTATCCATCACCGCAACCTGGTTATGGGTTTGCCGGTTGGTTAAATAACAGCAGCCAAGTATTGGTTTATAGCAAATACGATATTTGGGCGTTTGATGTCAACACTCAACGCGCTGAGCGTTTAACTAATGGTAAACCAAGCAATACGCAATATCGCGTTATTAAACTTGATAAAAACCACGTAGGCTTTGCCCAAAACGATACATTACTTGTATCAGCCATTAACTTACAATCAAAGCAACGTGAAGTAGCCAAGCTTGATTTAGCCTCACAAACGGTTACTAACGTACTGAGTGGCAAAAAACGTATTGATGTAGTTAAAAAGGCAAAACATGCTGATAAATACCTCTTTACCGAGCAAACCTATCATCAGTTTCCTGATTACTACCAAAGCGACTTTAGCTTTACAGCGCCTAAAAAAGTTACCAACTTAAATCCACAAATGGCGGATTTTGCCTGGGGCGAAAAGCCAGAGCTAATTAGCTACAAAGGCTTTGATGGCGAAGACTTACAAGGGGTATTAATTAAACCTGCAGGTTACAAAAAAGGCGATAAAGTGCCTGTTGTTGTGTATTTTTACCGCTACATGAGCCAGCGCATGTATGATTTTCCTAAAATGGAGCTAAATCATCGCCCTAACTTCCCTATGTTTACCTCAAATGGTTATGCAATCTTTTTACCTGATATTCGCTTTGAAATAGGCCACCCAGGTAAATCGTCAACGCAAACCATGATCAACGCCACGCAAAAGCTTATAGACCTAGGCATAGCCGACCCAGATAAAATAGGCCTACAAGGGCATTCATGGGCAGGTTATCAAAGTGCGTTTATGATCACCCAAACCGATATGTTTAAAGCGGTTGTATCGGGCGCGCCGGTATCAAACATGACCAGCGCATACAGCGGCATACGTTTAAAGTCGGGCCTTGCGCGTCAATTTCAGTACGAAACTGGGCAAAGCCGCATAGGTAAAAATTTATTTGAAGCACCCGAGCTATACATCGAAAACTCACCAGTGTTTTTTGCCGATAAAGTAAATACCCCTATTTTAATTATGTTTGGAGACAAAGACGACGCAGTGCCTTGGCACGAAGGCGTGCAATATTACTTAGCCCTGCGCCGTGCGGGTAAAGACGCCACCTTTTTACAATACGAAGGTGAACCACATCATTTGAAAAAGTTTCCTAATCAGGTCGATTTTTCAGTGCGTATGATGCAGTACTTTGACCATTACTTAAAAGGCAAGCCAGCCGCTAGGTGGATGACAGAAGGTGAACCGTTCGTTGAAGAGTAAAACCCATTAGCAATAGCACTTAGTTAAGAGTTTGGTTTAAATACTAAAAAAGCCGATATTGTACAAATCAATATCGGCTTTTTGTTTTAAAATTTCTATTATTAAGCTACAAACACAGCTCTCTAAATGGCAAAGTGGCTGCACCAATGGAGACCGGAAAGTTATTAATGTTTGAGACCACCAGCTTAGGCATTGGGCGTTTAGCACCGCGTCTAAATTGTGCGTAAACCTCAGTACGCGCTATTACTTTTTCGGCCAGCTCTTTAGGTATATGGCCGCCAATAATAATCGCTTCTGCATCTAATAGCGCCGAACAACAAGTTGCTACTAAATCAAACGAGTCTTGAACTTTAAATAGCCACTCTTCTACGCCTGGCCATTCTGGGTCAAAGTTATCGTGCAGGTCGTAAATTGAATCAACCGCTACACCATTTTTTTTCAAAATACGCTTTAGTAACTCTAAATTGGGATGAGCGTATAACTTTGGCGGTAACATATCGCCAAGCTCGCCAGCATTACCGTAAGTACCACGCAATACATCGCCGTTATTTACGATTCCGCCTCCAAATGCGGCCGATACAAACATATAAACAAAGTTTTTATACTCGCGGCCTATACCTGCAACCCCTTCGCCAGCGGCGGCGCCTGTGGCGTCATTCACCACCCACGTAGGGAGTTGAAAATGCTTAGAGACAATATCGATAATATCAACCTGCGACCACTCCTCTAGCATATGGTGGGTATTCATTTTACCGTCCATAGAACTAAAAAAGCCCGATATACCTACGCCCATACCCAGCACTTTTTCGCTCGCAATATTATGCTCTGCGCTTATATCGTCCACCAGCTTTTGCGCACTTTTAAGTACGTTATTAATACTCATGTCTGACATAAGCTGCATATGGGTGTAAATAACTTTGCCGGTAAAATCCATGACCGCTACAGAAATAGCATCAAGCAAAATAGCTAAACCAAAGGTAAAGCCGTATTCGGGGTTAAGCGCAATACCAAACCCAGGCTTACCCTTTTTATTAGGGATAAGCGTATCGGTTTGCATTATTACGCCATGCTGAGTTAACGATTTAAGTAAACGCGAGACAGTTTGCTGCGGAATTCGGGTGGCGCTCACAATATAGCTTTGTGTTACGCACTGCTCCCAAAACACCACTTTAATAATATCACGTTCAATGTCTTGAAAAAGTTTGTCGCCTTTTCCAAGCTCAAATCCTGAGCGTAATAAGTTACTGTTATTTAGCGAAAACATAGCTATTAACCCTAATAAAATTGGAGCACAAGGTTACGTTAAACCACTTTAAAGAACAAGTAGGCGAGCGCGCCTACTCAATCACTATCACTCTAAAATCGTTAACGTTAGTATTGGTTGGCCCAGTAATAATTAAATCATCAATGGCTTTAAAAAACTGATGGCTATTATGGCCTTCTAACTGAGCGTGTAAGTTTTCGCCAGCATCAAGTGCGCGCGTAATCGTGCTGCTATTTATATACGCACCGGCAACGTCTTTACTGCCATCTACACCATCGGTATCACAGGCTATGGCATAAATACCCGCCTCACCGTTAAGCGCCTCAGCCAATGCCATTAAGTACTCTTGATTAGGGCCACCATCGCCATAAACATCGGCTACCGTTACTGTAAGCTCACCGCCAGAGAACAACATAACGCGCTTACCTTGCGCTTTTTGCTCAAGGGCAATTTTAGCATGTGCGCGGGCAACCTCTTTTGCCTCACCTTGAATGTCGTACCCCAGTACTTGCGTATCCCAGCCTTGGTGCCGTGCTACATCAATAGCACTGTCAATCGCGTGCTGGGCATTAGCCACAATAAAGTGTTTGCCTTGAGTCTCAGCCTCGCGTGGTTGCTCAGGCTTTAATAAATACGCTTCAATTTCGTTAATAACCGGCCAGTTGTACTTTTGTAAAATAGCCAGCGCATCAGCTTTAGTGCTGTTATCGCTAATTGTGGGGCCTGATGCAATATCACTTGGCTTATCCCCTACTACATCCGAAATAATCAGCGTGACATAATCCGACTTAGCCGCTTGTGCTAACTTACCGCCTTTAACAAGCGAGAGCTGTTTGCGCACAATGTTAATTTCATCAACGCTTGCACCACTTTTAAGTAAAAACTGATTAAGCGCCTGCTTTTGCTCAAACGGTACATCATCTACCGGCAAACACATAAGCGACGAGCCGCCGCCTGATATAATAAACAAAATAGGAATATCGGCCGGGTTATTTTTTACAAGCGCCAATAACTCTTTACCTGCTGCTAAGCTGTTATCATCTGGCGTTGGGTGATTAGCACTAAGCACTTTAATGCGCCCAGTATCGCCGGCACTTTCGTAACCGTAACGTGTCACTACCGCACCAAAGCATTTATCACCATAAAAACGGTTAACCTCTGCAGCCATTTCGGCGGCGGCCTTACCGGCTCCCACCACGCATAAGCCATTACTGGCATCTATATTTTCCAAGTACTTGCTCATACACGCACTCGGTTTACAGGCATTTACCGCCGTGGTAAATAAATCGATTAAAAATGACTTTTTAGAATCCATGGGTTAACGCTCACGAAAAAATTGATGGAATAGCAAGGCAAATTAATACCATCACAACAAACATGCTAAGCAGCATAACGATATCTTTACCGGTTAAAATTGAGTTTGAGATAGTCTCAGCGTTTTGCGCTTTAGCAACCTCGTTTACTTCGCGTGGAATCGCAATGCTTGTCGTAAGGGTAATCACCGCTGTAGCCACAAAGCCAATAAAGTTCCACCAAAACCAAAATACGTCTGGCGCAAATACCGACACCAACAAGTTAATTAACACACCACTAATTAAGCCTATGTTTGCATGCAGCGCAGCACTGCGCTTACTAACTACGGCAATTAAAAATACCGCCAGTATTGGGCCATAAAATAACGAGCCTACTTTGTTAATGGCTTCAATAATAGTAGGTGCTATATCACCGGCATAAAGCGATAAAATTAGCGTAATCGCCCCCCAAATAAGCCCTAAGTATTTAGCCAATTTTAAGTAGGTTGGTTGGTCTAGCTCTTTATTTGAAATACGGCTGTAGTCTTCAATACTTACCGCCGAAAGCGAGTTAATAGCAGAGCTAAGTGATGACATAGCCGCAGATAAAATAGCCACCACTAATAAACCAATTAAGCCATGTGGTAAGTAATCTAAAATAAAGATTGGCATCATCCAATCTGGGTTATCGGCTGGAATTTTGGCTAAAAACTCGGGGTTGCTCATAGCCAGTGTGCCTACAATTAAGCCCGACACACAATATAAAATAGTAATAGGAAAACGCACAACGCCGTTGGCTAAAATCATGTAGCGTAAGTTTTTAGGATCTTTTGCACTAAGTGCACGTTGCGCTTGTGTTTGGTCACACCCATAGTAAGAGGCGTAAAGCACCACACCACCAAAAATCATAGGTAAAAAGCCAAAACCATCGCCACTAAATCCAAACGAATCAAATTTTATGGCTTCTAATCGGCTCGAATCAACATTAGCAATAAAGGTATCAACCCCACCTAAGTGATAAAGTCCAAAGCCAATACAAGCAATAGTACCTAGTACAATGATGATCATTTGAATTGCATCACCATACACCACGGCTTTCATACCGCCTTGCAGTGAATATAACACCGTGATCACGCCGGTAAGCACAATGGCTTGCCATGCTTCTATGCCCATGGTGCCTTGGAGAATAAGCGATACCGCATAAATCATAATACCGGTGGCAAATGCGCGGCTAAACTGAAACACCACACTAATAAGCACACGGGTAGAACGACCAAAACGCATTTCTAAGTAATCATAAATACTTACAATGCCGCTTTTATAAAGCTTAGGTAAAATAGTCGCTAAAATTAAAATCATCGCAAGCGGCACACCTAACTCATACGAGAGCCATTGCATACCACCGCCTTCACGCAAACCAACAAATGCAGGAGCCGAAATAAAGCTAATAGCCGAAAGCTGAGTGGCCATTACCGACAAAGCTAAAGGTTTCCACCCTAAGCTTTTGCCTCCTAAAAAGTAATCACTTTTATTGGTTTGTTCGCGTAGCATAAACCCCATTACCAATAAGGCACCAAGGTAAAGAGCAACTATTGAAAAATCTAATATATTCATAATTATTTCGCGTATTCACATTAAGAAAACACAGCGCCTTCTCAAAAATAAAAAACTAAACAGCTACATGCTTACTTCTAAAACAGTCCCTAAAAACAAGCCTATCGCTAACTTAGCTGAAAAATGCATCACAATGCAAAAAGCCTATTAACCCCAAAACAGGTTAATAGGCGTAAAGCATTTATTTAAAAGTCGTATTTGACTCTAAATGTAACGCGTCGTGGGAGAATTGGACGGCCTACAAAGTAAGGATTGTCTGACGTTTGGCTATTACCTAAACGCGGCGAGCCTTCGGTAACACCATCAGAGTCAAACAAATTAAATACCCCTACGCTTAAACGTACGGTTTGCTCTGGGGCGATTTGCCAGTTATAACCCGCATCAAATCTAAACAAGTGGAATGAATCAAGCTCTACAGAGTTTGCATCGTTAGCAAAGTTTTTACCTGTAAAGTTATGATACAAAGCAGCATCCCAATTATCTGCGGTGTAGCTTATAGAAGAGTTAAATAATACTTTTGGTTTACGACGTAACTCGTTACCAATAATAGAAGGGTCTGAGTCAAACTCAGTAAATTCGTGGTCAGTGTAGGTCATGTTGGCATCAACCGCCCACTCTTCGGTAATATCGTAACGACCAGTAAGCTCCACACCCGTTGCTTTGGTTGATTGCATAACAGGCAGCTCTAATACCCCACCGTTGCCATCGTTAACAAAGTCTACGCTGCGTCTGTCTTTTAGGTCGGTTCTAAATAACGCAATGCTACCGCTAAAGTCGTTATCAAAAAACTTAATACCAAGCTCGCCTTGTTCAACAATTTCAGCTTCGTAGCTGGCAGGCTCACCTAAATCGTTAAACTGAATTCCTCTAATTTCTGGGAAGAAAAACCCGCGAGATGCATTCGCATATACGTTTAAGTTATCGGTTAAGCGGTATAACGCTGCACCCGATACGGCAAATTCAGAGGTGTCTACTTCGCCGTAGGTCATTACACCACTGCCTGTGGTGTTTACCTGTAAATTAGGCGCAAGTGATGGATCATCAGAAATTTGTACAACTTGGCTGCCTTCACGGCTAATTTTGCCGTCAATTTCTTCATAACGTACACCAAAGTCGATAATCCAATCATCGCTTTCCATTTGGTCCGCTACATAAAGCGCACGACGGGTAGCGCTAATTGTTTGGTTGGTGTAAGAAATACCTGGGCCACTAATACCATTTTGTGTGTACTGAACAACATCACCATCGGCATTGGTGTACGTTAAATCAACCAGTTCTGGGTTATTGTTAAATTCCCCCAAGTAGGTCGTAATAACGTTATCGTCATCGGGTTCACTGTGAGAGAAAAACGTACCTACGGTAATATCGTGGCTAAAATCGCCAAAAAAAATACTTTTAACAATATTAAATTCGGCAGAGAAATCCTCTGCTGGGCGGTCTCTATCTAAAATACGATTAGCAAATAATAAGTCATCACTTGCCAGTGCCTGCCCCGATGCAGTGTAAGTAAACGCTGCATCGCTTACATCACCTAAGCCACGGTTAGCTAAAAACTCTTCTTGGCTCTCAGGTACATTAATAATACCGTCGCCATCTAAAAATAAATTAAATTCGTGTTGGTACTTTGCGTATTTACTGCGCATGTTAATAGCAAAATCGTTGGCGAGCTCTTTTTCAAATACGACCGAGATAGAGCCACCTTTAGTTACCACACCATCACTAATTGGCGATTCATAACGACCATTGGCAGTATCGTAAGACAGGTTAGACACATTAGCAGTTTGTAATGACTCCACTTCGCGTCCATCGTTACCAGTTAAGCGTTCGCGGCTATCGCCATCAAGCGGAATAGGCAGGTAAAACTGCGCTTGGTCGTCAATGTATTGGCCATACACCGTAAATGAGCCAGAGCCGTCATCAAATTCTTTACGAATATTACCGCGCAGCTGAGTGCCTTTCGTTTCAAGCCCTGTATCTAACGGGCCTTCATCGTAACGGTAAAAGCCCGACAACGCATAATAAAGGCCATCTTCGTTAAGCGGCCCGCTTGTGGCAAAATCTAAACGGGTACGGCCCTGATCAGAAAGCTCCATTTGCACAGTACTTTGCGGATCATCGCTGCCTGTTTTAGAAATATAGTTAATAATACCCGCTACAGAACCTTGGCCAAATAAGTTAGACACACCGCCACGCACAAACTCTACACGCTCAATACCTAAGTCGTTTCGGTAGTACACATCAAACGCCGATGAGTTTAAGCCAAAAACACTCAAACTAGGTGAACCGTCGTACGACAGTGGCGTAAACTGAAACTGACCCGATGAAGGTAAGCCTCTTACTTGTAGGTTTGTTCCAACCTCACCACCGCCCCCTTCTACTTTAATACCTGGGATATAACGTAATACATCAGCTTGGCTGCTTGATGAAAGCTTTATTAATTCATCTTCGCTAATAGAGGTTACTGACTGTGGGGTATCTGAAATAACGCGTCCTTTGCTGGTACCAGAGACGATAATACGTTCAACGTTATTTTCTTTTTTTGCTGTATCTGGCGCAGTCTCTTCTGCGGCAAACGCGCCTTGTGTGAGGCATAAAGATACAATAGAGGCGATCGTAGTTTTATTCACGGGTATTCTCCAATTGTGCTAGTTGTCTGTGTGTAATTACTTAGAGTGTGGCTAAGTAAGTGCGAAATAATCAAGTATACATGTTAGTTTTTTGTTACTTCGAACAGGATTTAAGCACAGAAAAAAAACATTTACAACCCATAATGAGTGCTTTAATATTATCCAAATTGAAAATAACACACAAAGAGCACCCAATATGACTACTACAATCAACGGTAAACTTGATGCAGCCACAGCGGCATCGCTTACAGAACTTGCTACTAAAACACTTATAGCAAACGATTTAGGTGGCTATACCGTCCCTACGCATGGCCTTTACCCGTTTCAGTGGAACTGGGATTCAGCGATTACAGCCCTAGGGTGGATGAAGTCTGACGAGAGCCGTGCGTGGCAAGAAATTGATGTGTTATTTTCAGGCCAGTGGGATGACGGCATGGTGCCACATATCTTATTTCATAAAGATTCAACTACCTACTTCCCTGGTCCAGATGTGTGGGGCTCTGATAAAAAAATTAAAAGTACGTCTATTTCGCAGCCACCGGTTGTGGCAACAGTAATGAAAGAAATGCTTGCCAGCGCACAAGATAAAGCCCTTGCAGAGCAAAAAGTTAAAGCATTATTTTCTCAAGTTGTTGATTACCATTTATGGTGGTACAACGACCGCGATCCTGAAAACACAGGCTTAGTGGTCACTTATCACCCGTGGGAATCGGGTATGGATAACAGCCCATCGTGGGATGATGCCCTTGAAGCTGTACCTGGTGTTGATTGGGAATACACCCGCCGCGACACCAGCCATGTTGATTCGTCGCAGCGCCCGCATAAAAGCGAGTACGACCGTTTCTTATACCTAGTAGACTTTTTTAAACGTAACAATTTTGATAGCAAAGTAATTTACGAAACCTGCCCGTACAAAATGAACGACCTAGGTATTATTGCTATTTTGCACCGTGCGACAAAAGATTTACTCAAAATGGGTGAGCAACTCGGTTTAAACGATGCACGTACCGATTATTTAGCACAGCGTCTAGAACTAACTCAAACAGCAATTAACACGTTATGGTGTGAGCAAAGCGAATACTTTTACTGTAAAAATGTGTTAACCAACAGCCTAGCTAAAGTTAAAACGTCGGCGGCACTACTAACCGTTTATGCTGGTTTAACAACTGACGAGCAAACACGTATTATTAATACCGCGACAGAAGATTTTATTGAGTCGAGTCAATTTAGTGTGGCATCTACCCACCCTAAAGAAGAAAAATACGAGCCACAGCGTTACTGGCGCGGCCCTATTTGGTTACACATTAACTGGATGATAGCCATCGGCCTTAAAGAAGCAGGGTTTGTGACCACGGCTGATAAAATTCAGGACGACACGCGCGATTTAGTGCTTAAATCGGGTTACTACGAATATTTTAACCCAGAAACAGGCGCTGGCTGTGGTGGTAAAGATTTCTCATGGACAGCCGCTATTGCGCTGCATTGGCTACTTGATTAATAACTAAGGCAGCATTATGAAACACACAATATGTTTTGGTGAAGTATTGGTTGATTTACTCTCTGATAAATTAAGCCAAAACAACAGCGAGCACGAAGCGTTTACTAAGTTTGCAGGCGGTGCGCCTGCAAACGTAAGCGTAGCCATTGCAAAGCTAGGTGGTAACGCCTACTTTGCTGGCATGCTAAGCACCGACAGCTTTGGTGATTTTTTACATAACGCCTTAAAAGAGCAAGGCGTAAAAACCGACTTTATGCGCTTTACCGACCAAGCAAAAACCGCCCTTGCGTTTGTATCACTTGATAAGGACGGCGACCGTACGTTTGAGTTTTACCGTGATAACACCGCCGATCTGCACTTTACTAATAGTGACTTTAGCAGTGAATGGTTTGAGCAATGCGATATCTTTCATATTTGCTCAAATACCTTAACCGACGAGCGCATACGTAAAACCACCGCGTATGGGGTTGAATTTGCCAAGCAAAATAACTCAATTGTCAGTTTTGATATTAACTTACGCCTCAACTTATGGCCTAGTAATGCTAACCCGCGTGAACACATTTTACCCCTGTTAAAACACTGCTCTATTATTAAAGCCTCTAAAGAAGAGCTTGAATACTTAGCGGGTGAGCAAACGGGTGAAGAATTTATAGCCGACACTCTCAATAATGGCTGTGAGTTATTTGTGGTTACCGATGCAGGCAACCCCATGCATTGGTATACCAAAAATGCCAAGCAAACGCTTCACCCTAAAAAGGTTACTATGGTTGATGCCACCGCCGCAGGAGATGCGTTTGTAGGTGGATTGCTGTATCAACTAGGCTTACAAAACCTCACACCTAGCTCTTTTAGTAAGCTTTGCAATAACCCCGAAACACTAACAACTATTTTTGAATTTGCTTCGTTATGTGGTGCTCATGCAGCATCTTACAAAGGGGCATTTACGTCTCTTCCTAACGAAAAATCGCTTAACGATTTTAGGAGCGCACTATGAGCCACACACCTGATAACTTTAAAAGCCGCGAATTTTTAACACAACATATTGCCGATACGCTGGCGTTTTATGAGCCAAAAATAGACGACGAACACGGCGGTTTTTACCAAAACTTTTCGGATAATGGTGAGGTATTTGATAAGCAAACTCGCCACTTAGTAAGCTCTACTCGGTTTGTATTTAACTATGCACGTGCGTACCAAACCTTTAATGACGAAAAGTACCTAAACCGCGTTAAATCGGGTATTGAGTTTATTCGTAAGCACCACTTTGTTGAGCAAACAGGCGGTTACAATTGGTTATTGAGTGTTGAGCAAGGTAACGCCACTGTACTTGATGATACCAACCACTGCTATGGCTTTGCGTTCGTGATTTTAGCCTACAGTTGGGCATACCGTGTAGGTGTTACAGAGGCACGCGAATACCTAAACGATACATTTCAAACAATGGAAACGCATTTTTGGGATGCAAAAGCGGGTTTATATAAAGATCAGCACAACAGTGACTTTACTAAGTGCGATCCGTATCGCGGGCAAAACGCCAATATGCATACGTGCGAAGCTCTTATTGCCGCTTATGAAGCAACTCAAGATGAGCTATTTTTAAATCGTGCGCTCACACTGGCTGATAACATGGTGAATCGCCAAGCTAATTTAATGGGTGGGCTTATTTGGGAGCACTACGATATAAATTGGCAGGTTGATTTAGAGTACAACAAAGACGACCCTAAAAATTTGTTTCGCCCGTGGGGTTTTCAGCCAGGTCACCAAACTGAGTGGTCAAAGCTACTAATGTTTTTAAATAAGCATAAGCCACAAACTTGGCTTGTAGAGCGCGCTCAAGCGTTATTTGATAATTCAATAGACGTTGCGTGGGATAAACAACACGGCGGTATTTGTTACGGATTTGCGCCAGATAAAAGCATATGTGATGACGACAAGTACTTTTGGGTGCAAGCCGAAACACTGTGCTGTGCGGCTTACCTTTATGAAACCACAGGGGATGAAAAATACCAGCAGTGGTATGACAAAATTTGGCAGTACTCGTGGCAGCACTTAGTTGATCATCAATACGGGGCGTGGTTTAGAATTTTAACCGTAGATAACAAAAAAATAGATACCATGAAAAGCCCAATTGGTAAAACGGATTACCATACTATGGGTGCCTGCTTTGATGTGTTGGCGTTATTAAAATAACCCAATAAGGTAAAACATTTAATTGTGTTGTGTAGACCTTTAAACCGCCTTTTGGCGGTTTTTTTTGCCTAAATAGTTACGCCTTTAATACCCTAAAAATAATCACCACAAAATATAATTTTGTGCGCGCCCTACTTTTTAAACCTCATATTTTGAATAAACACCTAATAATAAAAAATTTTGCACGCCAGCGGCGTATAGTAATATAAAAGATAATAAAAAAGAGAAACAGGCAATGCCAAACGGGAACGACCCCCACACTATTAATAGCAACGAACTTGTTGCCTGGCCGCGCATTGCAGCCATAGCCGCTATGCTCAGCTTTTCGCTGCCCACTTTTATCACCGGCCTAGAAATACATCAAAGTTCAAGTGTGAGTAATACACTGTGGGCGTTAGCTATTGGCTCACTTATATTAACCCTTATTGGTGGGGCTATGGGCACCATAGGTGTAAAAAGCCGATTAAGCTCTTATTTATTGGTAAAAATAGCGTTTGGTAATGCTGGCGCGGGCATTGTTAATATTGCCTTTGCTTTATCATTAATTGGCTGGTTTGGCGTAAATATTGATTTGTTTTCTAATGCCGTGGTGCGCTTACTCAGTGCAGAATTTAATATTATTATGCCCGAATGGCCCATCGATATAGTCGCAGGTTGCGCCATGCTCATAACCACGCTGTATGGGTTTAAAGCCATTAATGTGCTGGCCTCTATCATGATCCCTATTTTGGCTGCGGTCACCGCTATGATGCTTTTTGGCGCACTCGATAGTATGCCACTGGTTGATTTTATTAATTTAGAAAAATCAGCAGCGCTTTCTCTTGAAGATGGTGTAGCTGCCATTGTTGGCGGCGTTATTATTGGCGCAATAATATTGCCCGACATTACCCGTTTTTCTAAGCAAAAACGTGGCGGCGTGTACACCTCGTTTATTGCGTATATGATTATTGAACTTTTGGTTATTTTTGTGGCTGTGTTTGCCGCAGCCGCCATGCAAGAAACCGAAATATTAAGCTTAATGCTTGCGCTTAATTTAGGGTTTTCAGCGTTTTTTATTGTGATAGCAGGCAGCTGGATTTTAAATTCGTTAAACCTTTACAGTACCGCACTTAGCGTGGAGGCTACCTTCCCGCATTGGCATAAAAAGTGGGTTATTGTGTTATTAGGTTTGGTGGGAATTGGCGCAGCCTTTATAAATATTTTAGATATGTTTATAAGCTTTTTAGCGTTTTTGTCTGATATTTTTGTACCGGTAGCGGGCGTAATTATTGTTGATGCACTGTTTATTAAACCCCATGCTTATAACGCAGCGGCTTTGGCAAATAACGCTAACTTTTCACTTCCCGCATTTAGCGCATGGTTTGTAGGCGCGGCATATGCGGTGTGTAATGGCACTTTATTTAACGTATCAATGAGCGGTATTACCGTGATTGACGCCATTATATTAACGGCCGTTATTTATACCCTGTTTGCAAAAGCCATTGCGCCCAAACCGGTTATTCAGCAATAACTTTAAACAATAAAAAGGCGCATAAAGCGCCTTTTTATTAATCTAAATTAGGGGGCTACTCTTCGTCGTCTACTTTCATTTCGTCTCGCCATTTAAGTTTTTCCAGCGGGTAGCCTAAAAAGAACTTAGCGCGCTCAAGCACTATGCGTGTAGTCAGCTTTTTAATTGCATACTGTGAGCTGCCGGTTAGCCTGTCGCACATTGCATTAAGCGCTTGAATATCGGCAAAGCAACAAAAAGAAATATAATCAATATCGCCACTTAATTGCATGCAATCCATTATTTCTGGAATGTTGTGTATGTCAGCTAAAAACTTACGCCGTGCTGCTAGGTTATTGTCCTCTAGTGTAAATTCCATATAGGCAAACACGTGCTCACAAATTTGCTCTAAATTTATATCAGCATGAAAGGTTCTAAAATATCCCGCCTCTTTTAATGCTTTTACTCGCTGAAAACATGCACTGGGCGACAAGTTAACTTGCTCGGCCAATTCAACGTTTGTTAAATCGGCAGTTAGGTGCAGAATTGCCAGTATTTTTTGATTATACCTGTCTATTTTTATCGTTTTTTTCATAACCGGTTTCACATTTAATAATAATTAATTTTGTAAATTTAAGGTCAACAAATACATAAAATTACGCGCTTAAGCGTTATTTTCAGTAATTTGTGTGTGCTGTATTAAGGGTTTACAAAATATTATTTTGTCTGAAAAAGCGACAATGTTTATCACTAAGTAACATCACCATGATAGTCACATTAGGACATAGAACATGAGCAGATACAACAAAATACGCTTTCGTAAAACACTATTAGCATCGGCAGCTACCCTGTCGTGCATAAACTATGTGCATGCGCAAGAACAACAACAAACAGTAACTGACACTATAGAGAAAATTTCGGTGATATCGCGCGGGCGTGTTGAGTCGATACAAAACGTGCCCGACTCTGTTACCGCATTTAGCGCCGAGACAATCGAAAAATCACGTATTACTAACTTTCGTGATGTTGCTAATTTAACTCCCAACTTATCGCAGCTCGATAATTTTAGGCCCGGCCTTGCCCGTATTACTATTCGTGGCTTAATTACACCGCAGGTGGGCGATCCGCCATTAGCGTTTGTAGTTGATGGTGTTACCGCCCCCGATTTAGAGTTTATAAACCAAGATCTAGTTGATATTGAACGTATTGAAGTTATGCGTGGTGCACAAGGCGCACTGTATGGCCGCGGCGCCATTGGTGGTGCGGTTATTGTGACAACTAAAAAACCCATTGAAGACTTTGAAGGTAAAATTAAAGGCTCAATAGGTAATGGCAACACGTATAATTTGAATGCGGTTGTATCGGGTTCGCTTAACGATGAAAACACCGCTTATTTTAGAGCCGGTGGTTACATTAAAGATACCGACGGACTGATTAAAAATACCTACACAGGCGATTACGCCGACCCGTTAAAAGAGCAATCGGTTTTTTCACAGTTAGAGTTTGAGCTAAGCGAAGACACCTCAATAAATCTTAAAGGTAAATACACCTCAAGCGAAGCTGGGTTTGCTTACTACCAAGGGGTGAGCGATGACACCATTGAAGACTTTTCAATTAATACCTCACAAAATATTATTAACCAAGATGAGCGTGATGTATATGAGCTAAGCGCCAAGCTAACCCAACATTACGATTTAGGTAAATTTGAGTTTGTAACCGCGTACAGCAATTCAGAAAACGAGCACTTTTACGATGGCGACTACTCTGCCGATGCCACCTTTATTGACGAAGATGGCTTTTTTAGAGCCCCATTTGGTACTGAAGGGTTATACGATATTGAATCGTTAACGGTAGAGTCGCGGTTTATATCCCAGTCGGATCAAGAGTTTAGATGGTCAGTGTCGGCGTTTTATCAACAGCGCGACCGCGATACTGCGGTATTATTTTACGATGATTTTACCGATGCCGAAATTTTAACGCGTGCAGATTTTGCCAACGACGAGCCCTACCTTTCAATTATCGATAATAACAGCAGCGATGCATGGGCACTTGCTGGGCAGTTTAACTACGATATAAACGAGCAGTTAGAGCTCACCGGTGCGATGCGTTACGATCACGATACTCGCGAGTCGTTCGACCCAACCAATAAAGACGCCACTTACGCTAAAAAATCGTTTAGCCAATTACAGCCTAAAGTTACCTTAGCGTACCAAATGAATGACGACCTACTGCTTTACACCGGCTACTCGCGTGGTTTTAGAAGTGGGGGCTTTAACGAGCCGGCCGACGGTATTAGCCGCACCTTTGATAAAGAAATTTCTGACAGCTACGAAATAGGCTTTAAAACCGCTTTGTTTAATAACAAAGTTACCCTTAATGGCGCCGCGTTTATTATTGAGCAAGACGATGCGCAATTTACCCAATTTAATATAGATACCTTCACCCTTGAAAACCTCTCTATTGACGAAGTACAAACCAAAGGCTTAGAGCTTGAAGCCGCCTTTGCTGCCACCAGCAATTTAAGTATTAACCTCAGTGCAGGTATTGTTGATTCAGAAATTAAACGCTTTGCACTGCGCCCAGAACTGGCTGGCAGGCCACAATTTTGGGTGCCTGAGTATAACTACGGGCTGTCGGCAAATCATAACTTAGCACTCAACGGAGAATGGTCACTGTTCTCGCGCGCTGAGCTATTAATTGAAGGCCCTAAAACATTCAGTATTGATATTCCTGATGTTGAGTCGTCGCGTTATACCTACCTAAATGCCGGTGTAGGGCTCAAATCAGAGCAGTGGAGCGTTCAAGTTTACGTAGACAACCTGACGGATGAGCGCGCTATTGAAGATATTTTTCTACTGGCAGATGGGGTTACAGACTTAGTGCGCCAACCTAATAAGCCTCGTAGTTACGGTATAGAGCTCAGTTACCAATTTTAATTTTTTCACCTTTACAGCAGGTATTTTTTTAATACCTGCTGTTTTTATACCAATCCGCTTAATTAAGTGATCTATTTTGGGGATGGGTATGAGTTAACCAATAGCGATACACACATGCAAATTCTTAATCGTGACCAACTTATTGATATTTTATACGGCTGCGCCATTTTAGGCACTGGCGGCGGCGGTGAGTTAAGTGAAGGCATTGCCTATATTGACGAAGCACTCGCACAGGGTAAAAGCTTTAAACTAATTAGTGCCGATGAAGTCCCCGCGGGTGAGCTTGTTTGTACGCCTTACATGTTAGGCGCTATTTCTGCTTTAAGTGAACAAGAAGAACGCGCTTATGAAAACTTGCCCCGCAGCACTAAGCACGCTATTTTAGCCGCTTACCAGCGCACCCTTGAATACACAGGTAACGATGCTATTTATGGCACTATTTGTTGTGAGCTTGGTGGCTCAAACACCGCGGTATCGTTTTACTTAGCTGCAATGTTTGACGGCTACATTATTGATGCCGACCCCGCTGGGCGCGCAGTACCGGAGATCACCCATTCAACCTATTATTTAAATAACTTACCCGCAGCGCCCATTATTACCGCGAATGAATTTGGTGAGTGCTTTATTTGCGAAAATGTAATGGATGACTTACGCGCCGAAACAGTCGTGCGAGCACTGGCTAAAATTAGCCGTAACGACATTGCAGCCATTGATCATATTTTACCTATTGAGCAAATGAAAAACGCGGTTATTCATGGCACCATTAGTAAAGCCCTTAAACTCGGTAAAGCAATGCGTGAAGCCAACGAGCAGCACGCTAACACCGCACACATAATTGCCAAGCACGGCGGCGGCTTTGTTGCCTTTGAAGGCGAGGTAAGCACATTTGAATTTAACACCGTAGAAGGCTTTACCTTAGGCGAAGTAACAATTAAAGGGTTAAGCGAGTTTGTAAATAACAGTTACAAAATAACGGTTAAAAACGAAAACATGGCCGCGTTTTTAAATGACGAAGTACACGTAACCATTCCTGATTTAATATGCTGTATTAACAGCCAAACAGGCACACCCATTACTAACCCTAATTACGAGGTAGGCATGAAAGTAGCCGT
Organism: Pseudoalteromonas sp. S2893; assembly: GCF_005887105.1. NCBI lineage: Bacteria > Pseudomonadati > Pseudomonadota > Gammaproteobacteria > Alteromonadales > Pseudoalteromonadaceae > Pseudoalteromonas > Pseudoalteromonas sp. S2893. The sequence continues at coordinate 196,088 of NZ_PNCY01000010.1, forward strand.
TGTAATTTTACCTGCGCCAAAGGAATTTACAGGCCCTAAAGGTTTAGAAATATTTGGCCCGCGTTACGCAGGCGTTAACACCCCATATAAAGCAGCGATTGCAAATTAATTATTGCTAAGGGCGTGCTGCAGCTTGCTATACAATGCAGCATGGCCTTTACCAAACTCGGTGGCGTTTCTATCAATGCGACTAAGCCATTCTTTCGCTTGTACCTTTTTACCTATTTGTAAATATACCTGCGCTAAACGTAAGCTATAAATAGCATGGTAAATGCTTGAGGGCTCAGTAAATTTGAATGCGGTTTTATAATAATTTATAGCTTCTAAATACTCTTTATTTTGCTGATAACTGTACGCTAAGTTACCGCTAGCAATCACTATTTTAGCAGCGTGGTTGGTGTTTTTTATGGCGTTATAGGCCATTAAATTACTTTTTACTGCGTGCTCGTATTGCTGCCACTTTAAGTAAATATGCGCTTTGTTAATGTGCAGCTCTAAATGAAAAATAGGATCGTTATTTTTTGCAAAGCGCTGCTCGGCATCTCTTAGTAATCGCATCGCTGCTTTTTTACTACCAAACACATAGTGTAGGTTAGCCAACTCCACTAATCTTAAAGGGTCACCAAAAGCACTATATATCCCGTCTAACTGGGTAAACGCTTTAGCGGCATACGTTTTAGCTTCTGCTTTTTTGCCAATATAGTTAAGTGCTTTCGCGTAATAAAAATACATTTGTAGCTTAAATACATCGGGCAGCTTATCTTGCTCTAAAAAAGGAGTAATAGCGTTGAGCAAGTTTTCGAACTGTTGGTAGTCGTAGTAGTAATCAAATTGGTAGGTTGTTATTTTGTACCACTGTGCAGGGTTATCTTTGACTTCATTAAGGCGCGTTTCAATATAAGTTAAACAGTGCGTTTTGGGCTGTTGCAAGCAAAACGCTTCATGATCGCTGTAGTTTTCTGATGCTAATGCATTAAAACTTGTAGCGACAATACTTAACAGCAAAAATATACGCACCAATATTACACTCTTTAAAATCACCTTAATTAAGAGTGTAATATTTTTATCTCATCTATCACAATACGCTGAAATACTTATGTATATTGCCCACATGCAAACCCACAGCTCCACGCATACTGGAAGTTGTAGCCCCCAAGCCAGCCCGTTACATCGGTTACTTCGCCTATAAAATATAAGCCTTTGGCTTTTTTAGCTTCAAAGGTTTTAGAGCTCAGCTCATCGGTATCAACGCCGCCCAAAGTTACCTCGGCGGTACGATAGCCCTCTGTGCCATTAGGTTTTATTTGCCATGCGTGAATATAGCTTGCTAACTCATCTATTTGAGCATGGGTAAGCTGATTAATATTACAATCTGGAATTGCTTTGCTGTCGTGCAGTATGTCGATAAAGCGTTTGGGTAAAATAGTCGCAAGGCTGTTTTTTAATGATTTTTGGGCTTGTGTTTCTCGCCAATCAGCCAGTTGCTGTTTTAAATCGAGATCAGGGAGCAGGTTTATGCTTACTGCCTGCCCCGCTCGCCAAAATGAGCTTATTTGCAATATGGCAGGCCCCGATAAACCTCGGTGAGTAAACAAAATATTCTCTTTAAATACGGTGCCGTCTTCGCTAGACACTTCGCACGGTATACTAATTCCTGAAAGCCCTTCAAAGCGTTCTTTATCGTGTTGATGCAAAGTAAATGGCACAAGCGCCGCCATGGTAGGTAGTACGTTTAAGCCAAACTGCTCTGCAATTTTATAGCCTATAGGAGTGGCGCCAAGCTTGGGCATTGTTAAACCGCCCGATGCGATAACTAGCGATTCACAAGTCAGTGTTTCTTGCTCAGTGGTAACACGGTAGCCAATGTCGGTTTTAGCCACATTTAACACTTCGCTGCGCAATTTAATATTAACACCAGCCCACTCGCATTCGGTAAGTAGTATATCGACTATATCTTGCGCGCTGTTATCGCAAAACAATTGGCCTAAGGTTTTATGATGGTATGCCAAACCGTGGCGGCCCACCAGCTCAATAAAATCGTGTTGGGTATAGCGGCTTAAGCACGATTTAACAAAGTGAGGGTTACTGCATAAGTAGTTTTCTGGACTGGCATTTTCATTGGTAAAATTACAACGCCCACCACCACTTATTAAAATTTTTCGACCAGGCTTTTTGCCCATATCAAGCACTGTAACACTACGCCCGCGATAGCCTGCTTGTGCTGCACTCATTAATCCGGCTGCACCTGCGCCAATCACAATTACATCTACTTGATTCATTACTTCGCCCTACTCAAAAATTTGCCCGATTATAGCAAAGTTTGTTTAAACACTCTGAATAGAATTTATTATTAAATTTATAGCAACAAATGTAACCAAGGCTAGTTATGGCTTTTCTAAACAGCTTAAAAATAACAATCCTTTATGCTTATTTTTGTTTTATATGATAAATACTAAACAACGACAAAGGCACCGTACACCTAGGTTATAACTAAAAGAAATAGGTACATAAGCAATTATTATTTTAAAGAAATTAACAGATCATTTACCTTTGTTTCTGTTTCGTAATTTAATATTACGAACTAACTAATAACAACTAGGGATAATTATGACAACAAGTAAATCATTTAAGCGTTGCGCTATCGCGCTCACTATTAGTACGGTATTTGCAGCATCTGCAAGTGTTGCTCAAGATGTGTCTACCTCTATGGCAGAGACAACAGCCAAACTACAAAGCCAATCGGGTTTTGAAACTCAGTTTATTATTAAGTACAAAAATAGCGCGAACGATATGCTAAGCATTTCGTCTGCTGACGCAAGCCCTGCAAATATGAAAAAGCGTGCTCAACGCTTTGTAAAAAATTTCGCTTCTAAAAAAGGTAAAGTAAAAGCGAAGTACATCCGTGCAATGGCCCTTAATAACCACCACGTTATGCGCGCAGATAAAAAACTAAGCGCTGCAGAAGCACAAGAATTTATGCAAGAAATGGTTGATTCTGGCAATGTTGAATACATTGAAGTGGATCAAATGTTAAAACCATTTGCAACGCCTAACGACCCTCGTTACGGCGACCAATGGCACTACTACGAGCAAGCTGGCGGCCTAAACTTACCAACCGCATGGGATACTGCAACAGGCAGTGGCGTAGTGGTTGCGGTACTTGATACTGGCTACCGCCCACATGTTGATTTAAATGCTAACATTTTACCGGGTTACGATATGATCTCTAACCTATCGGTAGCAAACGATGGCGGCGGTCGCGACAGTGACGCACGCGATCCGGGCGATGCTGTAGCTGCTGGCGAATGTGGAAATAACGGCGCACAAGGCTCAAGCTGGCACGGTACGCACGTAGCAGGTACGGTTGCGGCTGTTACTAATAACGGTGAAGGTGTTGCCGGTGTGGCTTATGGCGCTAAAGTTGTGCCTGTACGTGTACTTGGTAAGTGTGGTGGTTTAACGTCAGACATTGCTGATGGCATTATCTGGGCATCTGGCGGAAGTGTATCGGGCATTCCTGCCAACTCAAACCCTGCTGATGTAATTAACATGAGCTTAGGTGGCAGCGGCTCGTGTAGCTCTACCACACAAAACGCAATTAACACAGCACGCAGCAACGGTGCAGTCGTGGTTATTGCTGCCGGTAATGATAACGATAACTCAGCAAACTATAATCCAGGTAACTGTAGTGGCGTTGTCAATGTTGCCTCTGTTGGACGTAACGGCGGACGAGCATATTATTCAAACTACGGTAGCAATATTGATGTTGCAGCGCCGGGCGGCGCACAAAGCTTTGCAAACGACTCTGAAGGCGTTTTATCAACTTATAACTCAGGCTCGTCTACACCTTCAAGCGATAACTATGCGTTCTCTCAAGGTACATCAATGGCGGCGCCTCATGTTGCTGGTGTTGCAGCCCTGATAAAGCAAGCTAAACCAAATGCTACCCCAGATGAAATAGAAAGCATTTTAAAATCGACCACCCGCTCATTCCCAGCAACGTGTACAAGTTGTGGTACAGGTATTGTTGATGCAGCAGCCGCTGTAGCCGCAGCAAGTGGCGGTACAACACCTCCTACCGGTGGCGATAGCGAACTGACAGATGGCGAAGCTAAAACAGGCTTAAGCGGCGCTGCAAGTTCACAAGCGTATTACACGATGACTGTGCCAAGTGGTGCAACGAATGTTACATTCACAATGAGTGGCGGTAGCGGCGATGCAGATTTATACGTACGCGCAGGCAGCCAACCAACTACCTCAAGCTACGATTGTCGTCCGTACAAAGGCGGTAATAGCGAAGAGTGTTCTATTGATAACCCAACCGCTGGTACATACCATGTAATGCTTCGTGGCTACTCGGCTTATTCTGGCGTTAGTTTAGTGGGTAATATTACAGGTGGTTCTACAGGTGGCGGTTCAACTACACCAGAAGCCGGTGGCGGCACGGTGAGCGATGTAACGGCTACAACAGGTAACTGGAAGCACTACACTTTAGATGTGCCAGCAGGAATGAGCACATTTACAGTCACCACCTCAGGTGGTACAGGTGATGCTGACTTATTTGTTAAGTTTGGCAGCCAACCTACCGCATCTAGCTACGATTGTCGTCCTTATAAAAACGGCAACGCAGAAACATGTACGTTTAGCAATCCGCAAGCGGGTACGTGGCATTTAAGCGTTAACGCTTACAGAACCTTTTCGGGTTTAACATTAAGTGGCCAATACCAGCCATAATTAAAAAGGCCCTAAGTGCATGCACTTAGGGCTTTAATAAAGCGATTATAGTTTTTCTAACACAGACTCAGCACGGCTTACTGAAAACTCTTTGTCTTTTTCAACAAACAGTCCTGTTACTACATTATCGTCGACTATCATTGCATAGCGCGTAGAGCGTGTTCCACCAAAACTGCCGGTGTCTTTATCAAGCCCTAACGCTTTAGTAAAACTGCCATCGCCATCTGCTAACATATCGATTTGTTGGGCATTTTGAGATTCTCCCCACGCTTTCATTACAAAAGCATCGTTAACCGATACACAGTAAATTGCCGCAATACCTTTTGCTTTAATTTTATCACTAAGGGTTATAAATTCAGGTAAATGCGCATTTGAACAGGTAGGCGTAAATGCACCCGGTACAGCAAAAAGCACAACCTTTTTACCATTAAAAAGCTCAGCGTTAGTATGAGTTTGCATGCCTTCGTCAGTTAGCTGCGTTAATGTAACTGCGGGTAACGTTTGACCTTGTTCAATCATGATAAATCCTTAAAGCATTTGATTAATGAGCCTACAGTATAACGCTAATTACCTTTGTGTTAGCAGGTATTTACAAGCCAAGGTTTACTTTTATGGTTTGCATTTGCTGTTGTAACTGGCTATGAATATCGTCAACAAGTAAGCTTGATTCGCTTACTTGGCCTTTCATACTTTGCATTGACTGGCTAAAGTTATCTAGCAAATTACTTTGCTGTTTAGCCAGCTCCATGGCCTCAAATGCCACTTTGTTGGCTTGCTGAGCGTTATCGGCCACGCCCTCTGAGTTTACTTTTAGCTCTTGCGCATTTTGTGTTTGCGACTGCGCGCCATCTGCTAAGGCCGCAATTTGTGTAGATACTGTGCCCGACTTTTCGCTCAGTAGTGTGAGCTGCTCATTAATATCGCTCAATGAGCCTTGAGTTTGACGGGCAAGCTGGCGTACTTCATCAGCTACAACAGCAAAGCCTCGGCCATGCTCGCCAGCACGTGCTGACTCAATTGCTGCATTTAACGCTAGTAGGTTTGTTTGATCGGCAATATTGCGGATCACTTCAATAATTTGCCCAACGCCTTCAACCCCCGCAAGCAGCTCTTGTAGGTTTTGCATACTTTGCTCAACCCGTGTTTGCGTGTCTGAACTGGCACTTAGCATGCTTTGTGCAAAGCCTAAACTTTGCTCCATTGCACTAAAAGTGTGTTGGGCGTTATCAGCCACTTGGGCATTAATATTATTTACCTGCTCGCCAATTTGTTGAATATCAGCAAGCAAATGTTGGTTTTGCTCCACTTGCCCATGACTTGTAGACGCTTTTTGACTAATAGTTTGCAAATGCTCACTCATTTGCTGCATAAAATCATTTACCACTTTTAGCATTTGGGCACGCTCTTGCGCCTCTTTGCGCTGTCGTTCAATTAATAAATTAAAGTAACTGGCTATTTCGCCAACCTCTGTTTTTGGGTTCTTACTTTCAATGTTTTTAAGCTCGTTACTTTCAATTAAAAAGGCAAACCCGTCTCTGAGTTGTCTTAATGGGTTGAGCACTTGGTTACGCTGCACAATATAAACCCCTGCGGCTAGCATCACCAAAGCGCCAATAGCAAAGCAAAATACCCAAAATACGTTTTCTTTAAGCGCCCCTTGTGCGTGTTTTAGTTGCTGCTCTGCATTAATAACGGTTTTAGAGAGCAAGCTAATTTGCTCACGCAATTCATTGGTGCCCGCTTCACGTTGCTGAGCTTGCGCTAAAGTACTGGCTAAATCGCGGGGGTAGCGGTTAGGCCAGCTGGTAATTTCAGATTTTATTTCATCGGCCAAATCTTCAGCTTCTTCGTCAAAAAATAAAGCATCTTCGTCAACCTCGCTCATAACACCTAAATTAGGGAGTTGCTCTATTTTGCCTGCTAACGCATTTAAATTAGCAATACTTTGCTGCAAACTTTGTTCAGTATTGCTGTCGTAACTTACGATTAGTTGATAAGTAAATAAGGCAAGGTTGGTCACCTCGTTATAGTAATCAGCGCCCAGTGTGTAATAAGCTTGCGCATCGCTATTTTGATTAGGGGATTTTTTTGCATAACCAATCAGTGACGAGGCTGAGCCGGCCATTTGGCGAATTGCATTATCAAGTAACGCCGTTTCGTTGCCCGACAATTTACCCAGCGCTCTGTACTTACCTTTAATATCGGTATCTAACGTGCTGAGCTGCTCATTTAATTGCTCGGCAAGTACCGAGGGGAGTACTGTGAGTTGCTGTGTTTTTACTTGCTCAATTAGGGCTGATGATTGATTTAAGTATTGGCTATCACCTTGTTCTAGATAACTGCCTAAGTCACCGGCTAAATCCACTAAAATAGTGTTTTTTAATTTACTGTATGCGCTGTCTTGTTGCTCAAGCTTAAGTAAAGTTTGGCTTGCCCAAAATAGTGTGATGGCTAATAAAATACTTGCCAATGTTAACAGTATGGCTAACAGCCGAGTAAAAGATGATACGCGCATAAATAACAACCCCTATTGTTTAAGCGCGTAGACTATTAACTATTTATGACAATTTTATGTAACTCAGGGAAAACACGTATATTTGCGGCAAATATACGAGTAAAGGCTTAGCGAATACAGCGCCTTTATTAAACCAACCGACTTAAATTTATATGCTATTAAAGATAAGAAACGCAGGTTAATTACAAGGTGAGAGTTTCATCACTTAAGGTTCAAATTAAAATAGGCTTAATACAGCTATCACCATTACTAAAGCGCTGCGTATTAGCTAACGCCAGGCACAAAAAAACCGCGACCCGCGCGGTTTTTATTTTATTGTGTTAATTAAAGGCCAGCACGGTCTTTAATTACAGCAATTAACGGTGAGCCACCGTGGCCATTGCCTTCGGCCCATGCTATATCAGCGCCATCAGACAGTGCGCTTTTTGATAAGTTTTTAACTATGTACTCGCCCGAGTCAACAGCGTTACTAACTACAGCATGGCGAAGTAAATTATTACCATTACATTGAATAGCATCGTAAATATTGCGAATTTTTACACGTGAGCTTTTTAGTTTACTACGTAAACGGTTTTTATCATCAGCTGTGATATATTCACAAATAGATACTGCTAATTGATCATTGGCTTTAGCAGGCACGGTATACATTAACGAACCAGCAGCAACGGCTGTAATAACAATTAGCTTTGACAATTTAAACATGAAACACCCTTTATGGTACTTTTTACCTATGTTGATTGTCTAATATTGTACCAACCTGCTGTAAGTTTCGCAATAATGTTAATCTTTTTTATATAAAGTTACGAATTTATAACTATATTGATTCTTTTCATCGGGTTTATTTGCCTGTTCGTCGACGTTTTCCCACGTTGCTACCGCTTGGTAATCTGGAAACTGCGTATCCCCTTCAACCTCTAAATCTATAAAGGTTAAATATAAACGATCGGCACTTGGTAAAAACTGCTGATAAATATTACCACCGCCAATTATCATCACCTCTTCTTCGGCTTTTACCAGCTCTAGCGCAGCCTCTGGGGTGGTGACCGTCTCAATACCTTGAGCGCTATACTGGCTATTACGGGTAATAATTATGTTGCGACGCCCAGGTAAAGGACGACCTATCGATTCAAATGTTTTACGCCCCATAACGACAGGTTTGCCTGTTGTTACCTTTTTAAAATGCTGTAGATCGGCGGGTAAATGCCACGGCATTTTATTATCAAGACCAATTACACGGTTGTTTGCCATTGCGGCGATCATTGAAATTATCACATCAAATACCTAGTACTTTATTCTTAAAAAATAAAAAAGGAGCTTATGCTCCTTTTTAAAATATGTTTTTCATTAACGCTCGTAGACCACTTCTACATCGTAGTCGTCTTCATCCCAGTCGTCCCAATCATCATCATCGCCTTTGGTTGCTTTTTGATGGTAGGTATCCCACTTGAACTCAACTTCTTCGTCTTCAATCTCAACGAACTTCTCTTTAGGCATGCTATCAAGTAATGCCATAATATCGTGAATTAATGGCTGAGTATTAAGCTTATTGACTGCTGAAATACGGTAAACGTTTTCTTCTTCACCTAGCTCTTGCGCAATTTGCTCACACAAAGCTTGCGCTTCATCTTCTGGTAATAAGTCTATTTTATTAAACACTAACCAGCGTGGCTTTTCAGCAAGCTTAGGGCTGTATTGGTGTAACTCGTTAATAATGGCAAATGCATTATCAACAGGGTTTGAACCATCAACAGGCATAACATCAATCACGTGTAACAATACACGACAACGCTCTAAATGCTTCAAAAAGCGAATACCTAGGCCAGCACCGTCTGAGGCACCTTCAATTAAGCCCGGAATATCGGCTATTACAAACGATTTGTTAGCCTCTGGGCGCACCACCCCTAAATTAGGAATTAGCGTGGTAAACGGGTAATCAGCGACTTTTGGCTTTGCTGCCGATACACTGCGAATAAACGTTGATTTACCTGCATTTGGCAACCCTAATAGGCCTACATCGGCAAGTAGCATAAGCTCTAATTTAAGGTTACGAACTTCGCCTGGAGTACCTAACGTTTTTTGACGTGGAGCACGGTTAGTACTTGATTTAAAACGTGCATTCCCCAAGCCATGGAAACCACCTTTTGCAACCACAATTTTTTGACCATGCTGCGTTAAATCGCCTAACGCCTCTTGAGTGTCAACGTCGGTAATACGTGTACCCACAGGTACTTTTACTACCAAGTCTTCGCCCTTTTTACCTGTACAGTTACGGCTTTGACCATTCGTACCACGCTCTGCACGGTGAAAACGCTCAAACTGGTAATCAATTAGGGTATTTAAGTTTTCATCAGCTTGTAGATAAACACTACCACCGTCTCCACCGTCACCGCCGTCCGGGCCACCGTCTGGTACATATTTTTCTCGACGGAAAGACACGACACCGCTGCCGCCGTCACCAGCTTCTGCGCGAATTTCTACTTCATCTACAAACTTCATGATTACTCACTTTAGGGATTGGCTTTAATTTAACTATTATATACCCAAGCCAACGTAAATGCAGGCTTGGGTATATATTTGACGTTTCTGAAAACAAAAAACCCCGCAAAGGCGGGGTTTTTTACTACCTTACTGATTACTCAGCTACGATAGTTACGTATTTACGGTTTAAAGGACCTTTTTGTTCAAATTGAACTTTACCATCTGCTTTTGCGAAGATAGTGTGGTCTTTACCGATACCTACGTTTGCGCCAGCGTGGAAACGAGTACCACGTTGACGAACAATGATGCTACCCGCTAGAACTGATTCGCCACCAAAACGCTTAACACCTAGGCGTTTGCTTTCTGAATCGCGACCGTTACGAGTACTACCAGCTGCTTTTTTATGTGCCATTTCTAAGTACCTCTAATTAAGCGCTAATGCCAGTGATTTTAACTTCAGTGAACCATTGACGATGGCCCATTTGCTTACGAGAATGCTTACGGCGTCTAAATTTAACAACCTTAATCTTCTCACCGCGACCATGTGAAACAACCTCAGCTGTTACTTTACCACCGTTTACGAACGGTACACCGATCTCGATTTTCTCACCATCAGCAACTAAAAGTACTGAATCAAATTCAACTGCTGCACCAGTTTCAACGTCTAATTTTTCAAGACGAATCGTTTGACCTTCAGTCACACGATGCTGTTTACCACCACTTTGGAAAACCGCGTACATAATTAACTCCGTCTGTGCGCCCTCAAATCGACGCAACTAAAATATTCTTCGATAGGGCGCGAAGTTTACGCTAATGCATAAAAACTAGCAAGCCTATTTTGTAATTAAAATGAATAAAAAGTAGCTGCATTGAGAGCAATTCAATATTTCCCCCATTTTATATTAAATTGCCCTGTTGCCAAGCGCTTTTTAGTGCAAAGACAAAATAAATTTACGTGTCGCTATGCCTACTCCAGAACCCATTGACTGCGCAATAAATAGTCGCGCTTTGAGTGTGAAATATACAATTAAATACCCTAATTAAGCGCTAATTAAGGTTTTTAACTCGGTTTTTTTAATGAATCGTCACAAAATATCGAGCTAGTGCTTTTTTTGTTGTACAATCGGCGCCGTTCACACATAAAAATTGGCTCGGAGATCAATGGATATAAAAGCTATCCAGGCGTTAATCGAAAGCGATATGAATGACGTCAATCAACTTATACACGCGCAAATGCGCTCAGATGTGGCGTTAGTCAATCAACTTGGTTTGTACATCGTTAACAGCGGCGGCAAACGCGTACGCCCGATGCTGGCAATATTGGCAGCAAGAGCTTTGGGTTACCAAGGTAAAGATCACATTACTTTGGCAACGATTGTTGAATTTATTCATACTGCAACACTATTACATGATGATGTTGTTGATGAATCTAACCTGCGCCGTGGTACACCAACTGCAAATGCCGAGTTTGGTAATGCTGCCAGCGTGCTGGTTGGGGATTTTATTTACACCCGCTCGTTTCAACTTATGGTGGGGCTGGGCAAAATGCAAATTATGCAAGTGCTTGCTGATGCCACCAACGTGATTGCTGAGGGCGAAGTATTGCAACTTATGAATTGCAACGACCCTAATACCACCGAAGCAAGTTACATGCAGGTTATTTACTCTAAAACGGCTAAATTATTTGAAGCCGCTACAGGGCTTGCGGCTATTATTACCGAGCAAGATAACAGTGTGTTAGATGCGCTTAATTTATATGGTATGCACTTAGGTACTGCTTTTCAGTTAGTTGATGACGTGCTTGATTACAACGCAGACGCTGACCAATTAGGTAAAAATATTGGTGATGATTTAGCAGAAGGTAAGCCAACCTTACCGCTAATATATGCGATGAAGCACGGCAGTGATCAGCAAAGAGCCCTTATTCGTGATGCCATTGAGCATTGCAATGGTATGGATAACCTTGAGGCTATTTTAACGGCACTTAAACAAACCAACGCACTTGAATTTACAATGCAAAAGGCGCAGCAAGAAGCAGACAAGGCCATTGCCTGTTTAGACTTTTTAGCAGAGTCGCAGTACAAGCAAGCGTTAATAAGCTTAGCGCGTATAGCTGTAGAGCGAGATCACTAACTTTGCAGCCTCCCTTAATTAGTATTTAAGGGCCATAATTTTCGAGCAATAAAAAAGCCTGCATAAGCAGGCTTTTTTGTGCATAACTTGGCTATTACGCCATGAAATCAACACCTTCTTTGATGTCTTTTTTCAGAGTTTCAAGCATGTCGTTTTTAGCTTTTTCTTCAAATGCGCTTAGCTCGCCGTAAGAAAGAATTTCTTCTACGCCGTTTGTGCCTAAACGTACTGGGTGAGCAAAGTACTCTGCATCGCCATTTTCAACAGCAACGTATGCGTAATCTACTACGTCTTCACCTTGTAGGCCTTTAACTAAAGACATACAAAAACGTGCTGCAGCAGCACCCATAGATAATGTAGCTGAACCACCGCCCGCTTTAGCATTTACTACTTCAGTACCTGCATTTTGGATACGTGGAGTAAGTGAAGCTACTTCTTCTTCAGTGAAGCTTACGCCTTCAACTTGAGAAAGTAGAGGCAGAATGGTTGTGCCAGAGTGGCCACCAATTACTGGTACTTTAACGGTTGCTACGTCTACGCCTTTAAGCTCAGCAACAAATGCTTCTGAACGAATTACGTCAAGCGTAGTGATACCAAATACGCGCTTAGCATCGTAAGTACCTGCTTTTTTGAATACTTCAGCAACAATTGGTACAGTGCCGTTTACTGGGTTAGTGATAACACCCACTAACGCCTTAGGACAGCTAGCTACAATGCCTTCTGCTAATGTTTTGATGATACCTGCGTTTACGTTAAATAAATCCGCACGATCCATACCTGGTTTACGTGGCATACCCGCTGGGATAAGTACGATATCACACCCTTCAAGCGCTTTATTTAAATCGTCTGCGCCAAAACCTGCCACTTTAACATCTGTAGGGATGTGAGATAGGTCAACCGCAACACCTGGTACAACTGGTGCAACATCGTAAAGTGATAATTCAGAACCAGCTGGTAAGCCTGTTTTTAATAATAAAGACAACGCTTGACCGATACCGCCTGCAGCACCTAATACAGCAACTTTCATTGGAATTCTCCGTAATTTGAGGTAGGAAATATTTGTGGCTCTTAAGATAATGAAATTAGCGACTAAAAACAAATTTATCCTGCTTATTTCAGGTATATTTTCGACCATAGTTGTAAACTTTGTTGGTTTATCGCAGCAAACTGGCAAGTTAACTAAACAACTGCTGCATAATTATTCATTTTTGTGTAGAATTTGCATTATAAATAACAAAAATGAATAAAGACTATGCAACCACAAGACAAACAAGAAGCGCTGGTAAAAGCGTTTAAAGCACTTTTAAAAGAAGAGAACTTTGGCTCGCAAGGCGAAATAGTCGAAGCATTAAAAGAGCAAGGCTTTGACAATATAAGCCAAAGTAAGGTGTCGCGCATGCTTAGCAAGTTTGGCGCTGTGCGTACCCGTAATGCTAAACAAGAAATGGTTTATTGCCTACCCGCAGAAATGGGCGTACCGACTGCTAAAAGCCCACTACGCCAGCTTGTTATTGATATTATGCATAACGAAATGATGATTATTATAACCACCAGCCCAGGCGCTGCGCAGTTAATTGCCCGCTTATTAGACTCACTAGGCAAAGCTGATGGTGTATTGGGCACAATTGCCGGAGATGACACTATTTTTATTGCGCCAGCAAAAATATCTGAAATAGACATTACACTAGAGCGCGTACGTATTTTATTTGATACGGTTTAAAGCTGTTTTAAAAAACTAACTGACGGCGCAAAAAACGCTGAGCCCATATCGGCTTGAGTAAAATCAAGCCAGTGGTCGTAACACTCCCCTTTTCCTATGCGGCTGTTAAGTACCTTTTCAAACGCATTCCCCGATGCTGAGCATGTAATACTTAGCATGCCTTGCTCGTAAACATCGCCATACGGCATGCTTTGGTTAAGCAGTATTGCTTGGCCGCTCTCATCTTTGAGCTCACTTCTAGTCGCGTGGCTCGTATCTACCTTAGGCTCAATTAAGGTGTTATCTAAACGTGTGCGCCCCATAATGTGCTCTTGCTCGCTTAGTGATAAATGCTGCCATACACTCAGGTCATGCTTATAACGCTGTACATGAATATAGCTGCCTTGGTGTTCAAAGCTCTCGGGGTTATTAACCAGTGCCGTGATTCGTTTTTGGCGTCCATGTGGGGTGTCGCCTGCATAAATAAAGCCGTTAAAGTCTCGCCCATCTAAAAACCTAAAATTGCGAATTTGTTCAACCAGCTCTACATCGGGCGAAAACAACTTTAATATTTGCAATGCAAAAAGGTGATTAACATCTTCTCGGTCTGAGCGAATTTGTATGAATAAATCACATGGCTGTACGCGCATAACAAAATCACTGTGATTTATATTAGGAAAGCTTTGCAGCTCGCTTGGGATATATTCAGGTAGTATATGCGGCCAATATTGCGCGCCTATAGCCACCATGCACGAAAGCATGGCTTCGGAGAACTGATCACTAAACTCTTCTTCAATTGCGCTTACGCGCTTAAGCTTTGCACGCAATGACTCGTCTTGACCATCAAATACATTAAAAAATAAATGCAAACCGTGTAAGTTTGCTTCAGCACAAATCCCAGATTGCGCTTGCGCCATTGTTATTCCTTAGCTTTATAAAACACAGCGAATAACACATTTGTTATGATTCGAAAAAATTCACCGTGTGAGGTTTTATTTTTATTATAACCTGCTCATTTATTTCAAATGACTGGCCATATTGTGCGGCAACTTCAATCTCTTGCTCTGCAATTACAACAGTGAAAACATAAGCCGAGCCTATAAACCGACGGCTTAAAATGCTCACACATTGAGGGTTATCGGCCTGCGTATTTTGCGCAAGCTCAATATGGTGTGGACGAATATACACCTGCCCTTTTATTGCACTGTGCGTATGCTCATGCTGCGATTGCACGACACCAAAAGGCGTTGCGTATTCAGTTGCCGTTAACACTTCTGCGACTAAGTATATGCCCTGACCCAGAAACTCTGCAACCTCCTTTGTCTTTGGCACGGCAAAAAGCTGCTCTGGTGTACCTTGTTGGGCTATTTTTCCTTGGTGCATAATGGCTAGCGTGTCTGAAAACGCAAAGGCTTCTTCTTTTGAGTGGCTAACAAATACCGCAGAAACCTGCTGCGCTTTAATAATGCGCCTAATATCAGCAATTAACTCAAAACGTACTTGTGTATCTATGTTCGAAAAAGGCTCATCAAGAAGCAATAAACTAGGCTTATAAGCCAAAGCCCGCGCAATAGCCACGCGTTGCTGCTGGCCGCCCGAGAGCTGATGAGGGTAGCGTTTTGCACACCCTGTTAAATGCACTAGCTCTAGCATTTCCTCTACCCGTTGCTGTTTTTGAACTTTGCTTATTTTACCCAGCCCAAACGCAATATTATCGGCCACACTGAGGTGCGGAAACAAGGCATAATCTTGAAACATCATCCCTATATTACGATGCTCTGGTGATACAAATGTATGCTTATCGCTTACACATTTGCCATCTATAAATACGCTACCTTCATTTATTTCAATAAGGCCAGCAATTGCTTTTAAGGTGGTTGTTTTACCGCAGCCGCTGGCCCCGAGCAAACACACAATTTCGTCTTGACCCACCGTTAAATCTAAATTGTGTAGCACGTGCGTGCCACTGTAGTGATAACCCACACCTTGTAAATTTAAACGGCTCATTTAACTGCGTTGCTCCATAGAACGATTAATAAAATACAAGGGGATCAACCCAACCAAAACAATAAATAAAGCGGAAATAGAAGCAAGCTCAAGCTGCTCATCGCTCACATATTGAAATACATGTGTGGCTAAACTTTCAAAGTCAAAAGGCCTTAATAGTAATGCGGCTGGCAGCTCTTTCATACACTCAATAAATACAAGCAATGCAGCTGTTAAAAGACCTCTACGTAATAAAGGAAGGTGCACTAAGCGCAGTGTTTGCCCTTGGCTTTTACCCATAGATTGGCTAGCCATATCCAGTGATGGACTAATACGTACAAAGCTCGATTCTATAGCACCGTGCGCAATGGCATAAAAGCGCACTAAGTAAGCCAGTATAATAGTGACAATGCTGCCGGTTAGTAATAAACCTATATCTAGGTTGTAGCTCTCAAGGGCTGTATTTATTGAGTTTTCTAATGCGCTAAGCGGTAATAACACAGCAATAGCCAGTACCGTACCTGGCAGTGCATAGCCGGTGCTCGCTAAGCGACCAGGTATTAAAGAATAGCCTTGCTTTGCCACACGCTGATAAAAAACGATGAGTGTAGCGAGTACTATGCTGATTACGCTTACAGTAATAGCTACTTTTAAACTTTGCCACGCGTAACTAAAAAATGCCGTGTTCCACGCTTTATCAAAGTAAGTTAATGCATAATTTAGCAATACCAACATAGGTATAATAAAAGCAATGAGCAAAATAACACTGCAAAATGACGTAGCCAGCCATGCATGTTTACCTTTAAGTTTATACAACGACTCGCTATTAACACCTGATTGACGCTCAAACACGGCTTGGTTACGCCGACTAAAGCGCTCCGCCATTAAAGCTAAAAACAGCAGTAACAGCATAACGCCCGATATTTTCGCTGCAGCCGTGAGTGAGTAATAACCAAACCATGTATCGTACACTGCGGTGGTTAAAGTGCTCACTGCAAAGTAACTTACCGTTGCATAGTCGGCCATGGTTTCCATGCTTATGAGCGCAAGGGCTGCCACAATTGAGCCACGAGAAAGCACTATACTTACCTTAAAAAAGCTTTGCCAAGGCGATAAACCCATTAATTGACTAGCTTGCACTAGCTTAAATGACTGCTCTCGCAGTGCGGTTTTAAAAATTAAAAATAAATACGGATACAGCACAAGTGCAATCATTACAATAGCGCCGGGCAAAGTGCGAATATCAAAAAACCAATAATCCGTTGGCGAGTGCCAATCAAACCAGTCTCTTAGGGCTATTTGCACAGGGCCTGCGTAATCTAGCAAATCGGTATACACATAAGCTATTAAATAGGTAGGCATTGCAAGGGGCAGCATAAGCGCCCATTCAAATTGCTTTTTTCCGGGGAAGGAGCAATACGCACTGAGCCAGCCAAGCGGTAGCGCAATTGCACAGCTAAGCAGGCATACGCCAAAAATAAGCAGTACGGTGTTAGTAATATAATCCCACAGCACGGTATCCCACAGATGAGAAAATACCTTTGAGTCGCCTTGTAAAGATTCATATATCAGAAAAAACAGCGGGGCCGACAATAAAAGCCCTGTCGACCAAGCAAAGAGCTGCCATTTAGACAGCTTAAATATAAAATTCATTAAAGGTCGAACTTCACCTCATCTATTAGCTTAAGGGCTAACGGACGATATTTACTGATCTCATCAAGTGCTAGGCCGTCTTCTTTAAAGCTTCCCCAAGAGGCCACTAAACTTGATAGCTCAACGCCTTGCTTAACCGGGTACTCCATATTTACTGAGGCATACATATTTTGTGCTTGGGTTTCGCTCATAAACTCAATAAGCTTAAGGGCATTATCAGGATTTTTTGCATATTTAGTAATGACAGCACCCGAAACATTTATGTGTGAGCCGCGATTTTGCTGATTAGGAAAATTAATATAAACAGACTCAGCCCACGCTTTTTGCTCGTCGTCTTGAAGCATTTTGCCAAGGTAGTAACTATTACCTAAAGCAAGATTACACAAACCTTCTTTTACCGCTTTTACCTGCGCGCGATCGTTCCCTTGTGGCTTACGTGCTAAATTAGCTTTAACACCTTCTAACCATGTTTTAGTTTTTTCCTCACCGTGATGAGCAATCATCGAAGCAACTAAGCCAAGGTTATAAGGATGCTTGCCAGAGCGTGTACAAATTTGTCCTTTGTACTGTGGGTTAGCCAAATCTTCGTAGGTGAGTTCAGGTAATGCACCTAGGCGCTCTTTTGATGAATACACATTGCGAACCCGCTTAGTTAATGCCACCCACTGCTCGTCGCTATCTCTATACGACGCAGGAATATTGTTTTTAATGCGATCACTTTTAATACTTTGCGTTAAATTTAGATCTTCTAGCTGAATAAGTGCACTAAAATTAGATGTTAATACTAAATCGGCTTTACTGTGTTTTCCTTCACGCTTAACACGCTCTATTAACCCTTTTTTTGCAAAAACCACATTCGTTTTAATGCCTGTTTGCTTAGTGAAGTCGGTTAAAATAGGTTGAATTAAAAACGGTTGACGAAAAGAGTAAATATTAACAACATCGCTCGCAAACGCAGGCGAAGCGCTAATAATACAAGTAAGTATAGCCAGTGCAGTTCTCATATCAATTTACCTAAATAGTAATTATTTACAGGGGATTTTATCGTGATAAGTGAAAATATACACTCTTTACATAAATGTAAATAAGTAATTAATGACCAAAAAGGAAATACCGCGTAAGACATCTCTTACAGAGATGACAGCTAATGAGTAAAAAAACCTATAACAACCCAGCGAAATCAACATAAACCATTGTTTTAATTCGATTTATTACAAACACTCATTTTTTATAAGTAAATCTATAGCCGTTTTAACCTATTTTAGTTGCACCAGCACGCTACAATTACTACATCAACCAAGCAGTGATGCTTATCGAGTAAAAGGAAATGGACTGCTTACTCGAACAACCAATGATTAGGTTACTACGGATAACACGGAAATTAGGACAGGCTCAGGATGAGTATCGCAATGGATTGTTGCACAAAGGAACGTATCAGGACGATACAGCAAGGATAACAACAGCGGATAGTTGTTTAACAGGATGTGATAGGAATTGAATGGACAGGCCCTTGAGGCAACACAATGGAATTGTAAATTAATGGACTGCACTAGGATGTGCCAAAAGGAATAGGTAATAGTTTTTACCACTACAGGATGTACAGGGATTTTAAGGAGATAGGCCCGGATAGCCTAAATTACATAGAACTAAAAAGTAATATCGTAATCACATGGATAAGTAAAAATTGGAGTTGATTAAGTTCAATTGCAGGATGCAAAATTAGAAGATTCCGCAAGCGCGCCTAGAGATAGAGCGCGCTTTTCTTTGCCTAAAATTAAGTTACTGTGGCCTGCCCTTATTTCGCTTACCAAGTAAGTACGCATCACGAAATTTTATAAAGTGCTGTTCAAGTTTTAAGGCGGCATCTTGCTCACCTGCGAGCGCTAACACCATAATGCCTACCTCAGCAGTGCCTAACTGGTATGCGTGAGGTGCAACGCGTAAACGGTAATCTGATAGTTTATCAGCGGTGATCGACAACACCGGTAGGTTATCTAGGTACGGGCTTTTGCGGATCATTTTTTTAGCTTCGCGCCAGGTGCCATCTAAAAATATAAATAATGGCTTTTTGCCAGGTTCAATGTTTACTTCGTTGGTTGCCCTGCCCGGCTCTACATCTTCAGCTGGAAATATCACCATAGGTTGATAATCAGCGTTGTTTAATAAGGCTAATAGCTCAGCGCTTGGTTCTGTTCTGTCCCATCTAAATGCATAGTTGTCAGGGACTATTTCAGCAATTAAACGCCCTGTGTTTGACGGTTTAAAGCTTTCATTATGATACATTAATAAACACACGCCAGCATCGCACTGCGCTTGTTCTACACCCTCACATATACAGTAATGCTTAGCAATTAAACACTGCTCACAGCGATCCATTTTGCCGCCACGGGCATTAAATTCGCGGCGCGATTCGCTAATTTGCTGAGCACGTAAAACTAATACTGAGTTATGTTGGGGATTTTTCAAGAGGGCTATTACCTAAAATTTGTTCGGCGCGTATTGTAGCTAAAATAAAAGGGAATAGATATCAGCTATCAGCTATCAGCTCAAAATAAAAAACGATACCAACAAAAGCTAGTTTTGTTTTAACTATTTTTTAATTGGCGGCTATAAAAACAAAAACCCAGCAAAAGCTGGGTTTTTAAAAACTAAATTAAAAAGTTAAATTACTTCTTCTTTTTAACTGCTTTTTTGTTTGGTAAATCAGTGATTGAACCTTCAAATACTTCAGCTGCAAGGCCGATAGATTCGTTCAATGTAGGGTGAGCATGAATTGTTAATGCGATATCTTCGCCATCAGCACCCATTTCAATACCTAGGCCGATTTCGCCAAGCATTTCGCCTGCGTTAATACCAACCATAGCACCACCAATGATACGACCACTGTCTTTATCAAAGATTAGTTTAGTTTGACCTTCTGTACGAGCAGATGCAATTGCACGACCTGAAGCAGCCCACGGGAATACCGCAGTTTCAATGCTTAAGCCTTGCTCTTTTGCTTCTTTCTCAGTAACACCTACCCATGCGATTTCTGGGTCAGTGTACGCAATTGAAGGAATACATTTAGGGTCGAAGAAGTGCTTCTGACCAGAGATAACTTCTGCAGCAACATGGCCTTCGTGTACCGCTTTATGCGCAAGCATAGGTTGGCCAACTAAGTCACCAATTGCGAAGATGTGGTTTACGTTAGTACGTAATTGCTTATCAACATTAATAAAGCCACGCTCATCAACGTTTACGCCTGCTTTATCTGCATCTAAAAGCTTACCATTTGGCGTACGGCCAACAGCTACAAGTACTTTGTCATAACGTACGGCATCAGCTGGAGCGTTTTTGCCTTCAAATGATACGTATAAGCCATCATCTTTCGCTTCAACGCCAACAACTTTAGTTGAAAGCATAACGTTGAACTTGTCTTTAACGTAGCGAGAGTAAATTTTAATTACGTCTTTATCAGCAGCTGGTACTAGTTGGTCTGCAAATTCTACAACATCAACTGTAGAACCTAATGAACGGTAAACTGTGCCCATTTCAAGGCCGATAATACCACCACCTAATACAAGTAGTTTTTCTGGTACATCTTTAAGCTCTAGTGCGCCAGTTGAATCAATTACACGGTCATCTTCTGGGATGAAAGGTAAGTTAACTGGTTGAGAACCTGCAGCAATAATTGCATTTTCGAAAGTGATAGTTGTTGTACCGTCAGCACCTTCAACAGCTAAAGTGTTGCTGCCAGTAAATTTACCGTAGCCATTTACTACTTTTACTTTACGCATTTTAGCCATACCGTCGATACCGCCAGTAAGCTTGCTTACTACAGAATCTTTCCAAGAACGGATTTTATCTAAATCAATTTGTGGCGCGCCAAACGAAACACCGTGAGATGACATTTCAGCCGCGTCATCAATCACTTTAGCTACGTGTAAAAGTGCTTTTGAAGGAATACAACCAACATTAAGACATACGCCGCCTAATGTTTCACGCGATTCTACTAATGTAACTTCTAAGCCCAAGTCAGCAGCACGGAAAGCCGCAGAGTAACCACCAGGACCACCGCCTAGTACAACAACTTGAGTTTTTAATTCGTTGCTCATGCTATTACCTTAATTGTTTGAACGGGACACAGCCCTAAAATTTAACTGCCATGTTTCTGCATGGGCAGAAAATCAGAGCAATTCACAGATAGTGCAAAGATTGTATCATTGCATATAGTAAAAATCCCAGCTAAAAACAACTGGCTGGGATTTGATTTTGTTCATATTGTAGCGATTACATCACTAACTGACGTATGTCGCTCATGTAGCTAGCAAGCGTTGCGGTAAAGCGTGCAGCTAGAGCACCGTCAATCACACGGTGATCGTACGACATAGAAAGCGGAACCATTAATTTTGGTTCAAAGTCTTTACCATTCCACTTAGGTTTCATTTCAGATTTAGATACACCTAAAATAGCCACCTCTGGTGCATTAACAATCGGCGTAAATGCCGTACCGCCAATACCGCCTAAGCTTGAAATAGTAAAACAGCCGCCTTGCATATCAGATGACGTTAACTTACCTTCACGCGCCTTTTTAGAAATATCCATCAGCTCGCGAGATAGTTCAATAATGCCTTTTTTGTCCACATCTTTAAATACTGGAACAACTAAGCCATTTGGCGTATCTACTGCAACACCAATATTGATGTACTTTTTAAGGATAAGGCTTTCACCGTCTTCAGACAATGACGAGTTAAACGTTGGGAACTCAGCAAGTACTTTAGCTACCGCTTTCATCACAAACACAAGTGGTGTGATTTTAACGCCAAGCTTTTTCTTCTCGCTTAACACGTTTTGTTCTTTACGGAACACTTCAAGGCTGGTGATATCAGCTTCGTCAAACTGTGTAACATGTGGGATTTGCACCCAGTTACGGTGTAGGTTTTTACCCGACAGCTTTTGAATACGCGATAGTTTTTTCTCTTCAATTTCGCCAAATTTAGCAAAATCTACTTTCGGCCACGGAATTAAGCCAAGCTCACCACCGCCTGCATTGCCTTTACCAGCAGGTAATTGGCCTGATTCAACTTGCTTAACTAGGTTTTTAACATAGTTTTGCACGTCTTCTTTAACTACACGGCTTTTACGCCCTGAGCCTTTAACGTTTGCTAAGTTAATACCAAACTCACGCGCTAAACGGCGAACAACTGGCGATGCATGGGCATACGCGCTGTTGTTTTCAAAACCTTCATCGCTTGCTTTAGCTGCAGGTGCTGCTTGAGCTGGCGCAGACTCGGTTTTTGCAGGTGCAGCCGCTGGCTTTTGCTCAGCCGGGGCTGCTGCTTTTGCTGGCGCACTGCCTGCAACTTCAAAAACAAACACAAGTGAGCCAGTTTTGACTTTATCGCCAGCGGCCACTTTAATTTCTTTAACGGTACCAGCAAACGGGGCTGGTACTTCCATTGCCGCTTTGTCGCCTTCAACGTTTAAGATAGATTGCTCTTCTTCAACCGTATCACCAACAGCAACCATGATTTCAGTTACTTCAACTTCATCATCGCCAATATCAGGCACGTTTACTTCTTTTGTGCTTGGCTCGGCGCTTTGAGCAGACTCTGCTGGCGCAGATTCTTGCTTTGGCGCATCTGATGCAGGTGCACTTGAGCCAGCAACTTCAAAAACAAACACTAAAGAGCCTGTTTTTACTTTGTCGCCTTCGGCTACTTTAATTTCTTTTACAGTACCGGCAAAAGGAGCTGGTACTTCCATAGATGCTTTATCGCCTTCAACACTTAAAATTGACTGCTCTTCACCTACGCTGTCACCAACAGCGACCATGATTTCTGTTACTTCAACTTCGTCGTCACCAATATCTGGTACGGTTACTTCTTTAGTTGAAGAACCTGAAGCTTCTGCAGGTGCAGATGCCTCAGTTTTAGCTGGCGCTTCTGGCTCACTTTGTGAACCTGACTCTTCGCCTTCAAAAATCATGATTAACGACCCTGTTGTGACCGTGTCGCCTTCGCTTACTTTAATTTCTTTGACTGTACCTGCTTGCGCAGCAGGTACTTCCATTGATGCTTTATCGCCTTCAACGGTTAGTAGCGATTGATCAACATCTACTTTGTCGCCAACGCTTACTAAGATTTCGGTTACTTCTACGTCATCGCCACCGATATCTGGTACATTAATTTCAATACTCATTGCAAACCTCTTATGCGTACAGTGGATTTAGTTTATTTGTGTCAATGTCGAACTTTTTAATTGCTTCAACAACCACTGACTTTTCAACATCACCACGTTTAGCAAGTTCAGATAACGTAGCAACAACCACGTAGCTTGCATTAACTTCAAAGTGACGACGTAAGTTTTCACGGCTATCAGAGCGTCCGTAACCATCTGTACCAAGCACTTTATAGTTGCTGCTTGGAATAAATGAACGCGCTTGCTCTGCGTAGTTTTTCATGTAGTCGGTCGCAGCAACAGTCACTGAGTCGTTTAATACGCTAGTGATGTATGGCGTTTTTTGCTCGCTTTCTGGGTTAAGCATGTTGAAACGCTCAACGTCTTGACCGTCACGGGTAAGCTCATTGAATGATGTTACTGAGTAAACATCAGAAGCAATACCGTACTCTTCGCTTAAAATGGCTGCAGCTTTGCGCACTTCAGTCATGATAGTACCTGAGCTTAATAGCTGTACGTTGGCTTTTTTACCTTCGTAGCTTTCAAGCTTGTAAATACCTTTACGAATACCTTCTTCAGCGCCTTCTGGCATTGCTGGTTGATGGTAGTTTTCGTTCATAAGCGTTAGGTAGTAGTAAATGTTCTCTTGGTTTTCACCGTACATACGACGAATACCATCTTGAATAATTACCGCTACTTCAAATGCGTACGTTGGGTCGTAAGAAATACAGTTAGGAACCGTATTTGCAAGAATATGGCTGTGACCATCTTCGTGCTGTAGACCTTCACCATTTAGTGTAGTACGTCCTGCTGTTGCACCTAATAAGAAACCACGTGCTTGCTGGTCACCCGCCATCCATGCCATGTCGCCAACACGTTGGAAACCAAACATAGAGTAGTAAATGTAGAATGGGATCATAGGTAAATCGTTAGTGCTGTAAGATGTTGCAGCAGCTACCCATGACGACATTGCACCTAGCTCGTTAATACCCTCTTGAAGTACTTGGCCTGATGTAGCTTCTTTGTAGTAAGAAACAATATCGCGGTCTTGAGGGGTGTAGTTTTGGCCATGTGGATTGTAAATACCGATTTGACGGAATAAACCTTCCATACCAAATGTACGTGCTTCATCAGCAATAATTGGCACAATGTTTTTGCCAATGCCTTTGTCTTTTAGTAACACGTTAAGTGCACGTACAAAGCCCATTGTGGTAGAAATATCACGTTTTTGCTCTTCAAGTAGCGGCTTAAATGCGTCTACTTCTGGCAGTTTTAGCTCTTCAGTAAATTTAGGAATACGTGTAGGTGTGTAACCTTTAAGTGCATCACGGCGAGCGTGTAAGTACTTGTATTCTTCTGAACCTTCTTCAAGCGTTAAGTATGGAAGATCTTTAATTTGCTCTTCTGATACTAAATCTTGTAGGCCTAAACGGTCACGTAAGTGTTCAACATGGCTCATGTCCATTTTTTTCACTTGGTGCGCAATGTTTTTACCTTCGGCCGCTTCACCCATGCCGTAACCTTTTACAGTTTTAGCAAGAATCACGGTAGGACGGTCGTTGGTTTGCTCAGCTTTTTTAAATGCAGCATAAAGTTTTGATGGCTCATGACCACCACGCTTAAGCGCAAAAATTTCGTCATCAGTCATATCTGCAACAAGTGCAGCTGTTTCTGGATAACGGCCAAAGAAATGCTCACGTACGTACGCGCCATCTTTCGCTTTATATGTTTGGTAATCACCATCAATTGTTTCGTTCATCAATTGTAGTAATTTACCTGATGTATCTTTAGCTAGCAGAATATCCCATCCGCTACCCCATACAACTTTAATTACGTTCCAACCAGCGCCTTTAAATAGGCCTTCTAGTTCTTGAATAATTTTACCATTACCCATTACTGGGCCATCTAAACGCTGTAAGTTACAGTTAATTAAGTAACATAGGTTGTCTAGCTTTTCACGTGCAGCAAAAGAGATTGCGCCGCGTGATTCTGGCTCATCCATTTCACCGTCACCTAAAAACGCGTATACACGTTGGTTTTTAGTGTCTTTTAAGCCACGGCCGTCTAGGTATTTTAAAAAGCGTGCTTGGTAAATAGACGCAATTGGACCTAAGCCCATAGATACCGTTGGGAACTGCCAAAATTCAGGCATTAATTTAGGATGCGGGTATGACGGTAAACCTTTACCATCTACTTCTTGACGGAAGTTATCAAGCTGCTCAGCCGTAAGACGACCTTCAACAAATGCACGCGCATAAATACCCGGAGAAATATGACCTTGGTAGTAAACTAAGTCACCGCCGTCTACCTCATTTGGCGCTTTGAAAAAGTGGTTAAAACACACTTCATAAAACGCAGCTGATGATTGGTAAGACGCCATATGGCCGCCTAAGTCGAGATCTTTTTTCGATGCACGTAATACAATCATGATTGCATTCCAACGAATAATCGAACGAATACGACGCTCAAGGTTTACATCCCCTGGGTACGCCGGTTCTTGATCTACTGGAATAGTATTAACGTAGTTAGTTGTTGTGCCAGTTGGCATATCAACGCCGTCTAAACGGGCTTGCTCTAACACTTGCTCAAGTAAATACTGAGCTCGTTCAACACCTTCTTCGCGCACAACTGATTCAAGAGCTTGTAACCACTCTTGTGTTTCTAGCGCGTCTACGTCAATTTTATTGACTTCAGACATATGGAGGTTTCCTTATGTTTAAAATACGAATGTTGTTAATTTAATACCACGTATACCTAATTTAGTGTGTTCTAAGTACAGCGTATTAGCTTAATTTTGTTTTGTGCGTCTTAAACTACGTTCAATTCGCGAATGCTCTTTACCCGCTTCAAGTAATGCTTCTTCAATAAAGGCTAAATGGGCATTACTTGCTAGTCGGGCTTGTTCTGGATTGCCCTCAATTACGGCATCCATTAATAAGCGCCGGTGCTGGGCTAATTGATTGCTAATATCTGGTTTTTTTAATAAAACCGTTAAGTTTTGCAATACATTTTGCTCCAGTAGCGCTTGCATGCCTCGCACTAAGTGAAGTAAAACCACGTTGTGTGAGGCTTCGGCTACACTAAAGTGAAACGCATTAATTGCTTTGGCTTTTAATTGTAAATCGTTATTAACTTGAGCAATTTTATCAAAGCTTTGTTTAACCTTGGTAAAATCGGTGCTGGTACCACGAAGCGCCGCATAATATGCAGCAATCCCTTCAAGTGCATGACGAAATTCAAGTAAATCGAACTGTGATTCAGGATGCTTACTGATCAAATCAAACAGCGGATCAGTGAGTCCCTCTTCAAGCTGATTTTTTACAAACGTGCCACCGCCTTGCCTGCGAGTGACCAAGCCTTTTGCTTCTAGCTTTTGGATAGCTTCACGCAGTGAGGGGCGAGACACCTCAAACTGTTTTGCTAGTTCGCGCTCTGGCGGCAGTTTTTCACCTGGCGCTAATGAGCCCTCAAGAATCATATTCTCAAGTTGCTGTAAAATAACATCAGATAACTTTGCTGCTTTAATCTTTAAAGACATTAATCAACGTCCACGTTGCATAAATACTAAAAAGCCTAATTTTGAAGGCCTAGAGCTTGACGATTTACCCAAAAGGTAAATTGGTCATACCAAAAATTTTCAATAAGGTATCAAAAAGGCAAATAACTGTCAATTTACGGGTTATTTGAGCAATTAGAGTAGCGTAACGCATTTTGAACGAAGTTCAAACAATGCACAATTGAGGTTGTTTTATTCAAACGTTAACAAGATGAAAACAAATGGTCTGACCAGAGTGGATTAGAATATTC
Source organism: Pseudoalteromonas sp. S2893 (assembly GCF_005887105.1). Classification (NCBI taxonomy): domain Bacteria; kingdom Pseudomonadati; phylum Pseudomonadota; class Gammaproteobacteria; order Alteromonadales; family Pseudoalteromonadaceae; genus Pseudoalteromonas; species Pseudoalteromonas sp. S2893. The sequence continues at coordinate 223,252 of NZ_PNCY01000010.1, forward strand.
ACTCTAGTTGAATTTATTGAAGAAATTAATTTTTGAATTAGAGAAGGCCTTTGCTGCGGGCTTACCCCGCGACTAACACCCTCCCCCGATACTCATCCTAAACGAGGTACACATTGCGCGATGTAAAATCGCGACTACACAAAACCGTAGCAGCGGGTTTACCCCGCGACCAATTATCCTGCCGCGATACTCACCCTAAGAGAGATACACATTGCGCGATGTAAAATCGCGACTACGCAAGTCCATAAAAAATGCTACACATAAAA